>NZ_CANRLT010000010.1 GCF_947631555.1 uncultured Mailhella sp.
GGTGCGGACTTCTTCACGGCCATGAACGAGCCTGACCTCATGCCTGCCGCAGGCCCCGGCGGCAACACGGCTCCCGGCGGCGGGCGTTACCACGAATACGCGAACATGGCCCTCTATGACGGCCTTGACCGCCTGGGCGGCCTCGATGTTGGCTGGCCGGACGGCGGCTATGAGCCGGAAATCGACGGCGGCCTTGGCCTCAACGACACTGGGATGGAAAACGGCATCCCCACCATCACCCCGACAGATCCCAACAGACCCTGGGATCCTGATACGCCCGTTTTTCCTCCACACGATCCCGATGACCCGTTTACCCCGGGCGGCAACACCAATCCCTTCACGGGCCGGGATGTGCTCACGGTGAGCGAGCGCGGACTGAAGGACGGCACGGATCCCAGCGCCCCCACCACGGCGCAGGGCAGCATGCATGTGGAATCCCGGGACGGCGTTGAACGCCTCGAAGTGGGCGGAGAGGTCGTGTACGAAAACGGCCAGTTCACGCCAAAAGACATCCCCACCGATGAAGGCACGCTCCACGTTACCGGTTTTGATCCCGAGACCGGCGAACTTACCTATGAATATGAGCTTGACCATGCTTCACAGGAGCACAGCGAGGAGGGAGCCGACAAGAAGTTCGGCCACGACATCCCCGTCACGGTGACGGATCCCGATGGCGACAGTGCCTCTTCCACCATCACCGTGGTTGTGGAAGACGATGCGCCGGATGCGAAGGACGACAAGGTAGGCATCAAGGAAAAGCAAAGCGTCACGGGGAATGTGCTGAAGGGTGAAGCCACAGTTGTGGAGGCCGGCAAGGAACCAACACCGTGGGATACCGATGGCGAAAACAATGGCGATGTGTACGGTGCTGACGGACAAGGCACGTTCGGCGAAAACGGGGCTAAGGTTCAGTGGAATGTAGAGGAATACAGGAAGAAGGATGGCTACGAGGTAAAAGAAACTGAAGACGGCGACATTACCGTGACGACCCCCGGAAATGGCACAGTCACGCTGCACCCGGACGGAAGCTACGAGTACACGATCGGCGATGTCGACCAGGGAACGACCGTGCCGGATCTGGAGTTTGGCTACACGATCACGGACAAGGACGGGGATGTTGACAAGGCTACCCTGACCTTGAGCACGGATCACACTCCGGATGGAAAAAGGGACGATCCGAAAGAGCCAGAGAACCCGGATGATCCGGACAAGCCTGAAACACCTATTGATCCTAACGGCCCGGAACTCCAGCTTGGTGCCATCGTGGTGGACGAGGCCCTGCTTCCGGGAGGCTCGGGCGAACACGATGGGGAAAAGAATCCCAACGGCCATGGCGACGGCCATGGGCTGACCGGTCATGGCGGATTTACTCTCGACCTGCACGGTGAGGGCGGCACGGTCACGCTGACGGGAAAGGATGCAGACGGAAATGAGAAAAGTCTCTCCTTCACGGTGACGGTAGACGAGGACGGAAAGCTTCACTTTTGGGACGCTGAGGGTAAGAACGAGTTGGAAGAAGGCAAGCTTTCTGACCAGCTCACGATGAACGGCGTCACCATGAAGGACCTTCAGATCTCTGAAACAGACGATGGTCAGATTCATGTTGAGTATGGGTATACTCTGGAGAAGAACCAGGAGCACAAAACCGATTCGCTAGGTAAGGATGAGGATTCGCTGAAAGGGCATTTTGGGGTGAAGGTTACGGACGATAGCGGCGACACGCTCCAGGGGCAGATCACCGTTGAGGTTCATGACGATGCTGATAACACCGAGAATGTGACGCATAGTCTGCACTGGGGCAGCAGGGTGTTGGGCAACGTTACGGATAACGACAGCTTCGGCGCCGATATACCGAACGGCGTGACATCAAATTCTGCGGATTCCCAGTCGCCGACCTGGAACGGGCAGACGGTCACATGGGACGAGACGGATCTCTTTGAATTTACTAAGGGCGATGATAACGATACCATAACGTGGGAGACTGATGCGGACGGCCATACCGTCCGCGGCACGACCACGGACGGATCAAAGATAACGCTGTACGAAGATGGCAGCTATGATGTCAACGTTGCCGATGGCGAAACGATTACGGATCTGGACATCGGCTACACGCTGAAAGACAGTGACAACGACAGCAGTCATAGTGAGCTGCACATCACCATTGAGGGTAGCAAGAATCCCTCCAACCCCGACACGCCTGGCGGAGAAACTCCCGACCCCGGTAACCCTGGCCCCGATACCCCTCCGTCTGATCCGACTCCTGTGGTGGAAGAGCTGGGCGACGACCATAACATCTACGCGGGCGGAGTGACCGCACAGTCGGTGGATGTGCCTAACGGATTCAATCTGGCCATCGTGGTGGACATTTCCGGAAGCCTACACGATATAGATAAAAGTAATGACGGAGGCAACGAAGGGGAGAATTGGAATACCCACGCCACACTTAAGGGAGTGTTGAATGGTGTAATAGAGGCAATCGATCAGGCTCTTCAAGATGCTTCCGACAGTCATATCGTTGTTTTCGGGTTTGCCGGTTTTTATGAAACACTCTTTGACAGCGAGACGATGCTTAAAGGCACAACTTGGGATGATCTCAAGGCACTATGGCAACAAAGACTAGACGCTGGAGCCAATCCGTTCAATGGAGAGGGGCTTGACAGTTTGTACATGAACGGAACCGACTATGGCAACGTCCTGCGCGGTGTTGAGAAGTGGTTCGGTGAGCAAACTGGTGATGGTATGCCCAACAAGATGCTGTTCATGAGCGATGGCGGAAACGGCGGCTATACGCATCCTGACGATTACATTGATCCTGAAACTGGGCAGGTTGTACAGGAGGGTAACATTAAGCTGTTTACCGACGCAAACTACACGCAAAAGCAAGACTTTGGGAATGGAGATTTTTACTGCCCCAATGGACTGGGCGAGGGTGAAATTTTTTATGTAAACGGGCAGGCATACGAATTTCATCTGGAATATCGTATGTTTTCTGACAAGAGCACTTGGGGGAATGGTAATTCCAACAGAAAATTTGGCTCAATATACGACCTGCTGAATTGGGAGGAGGACAATAGCTACCATCAATGGAATGATTCTGAACTCGGCTCCTATGGAGGATATGGCAATAAGGGAGTACACTGGAACGGTCGATATAATGAAGCCATGCGCTTCTATGGCATACCTGTGAATGAAGATGGTACATTGAGGGAAGGTGGGAATATCTACGGTGTGCGCGCAATGGGGGGCTGGGATGGAAATCTTCCACAGGAGCCACAGAATTCAGACGATTACCGTACCGGTAAACCTAACTGGGGAGATAAGTATTTGGATGATCAACTGAAGGCTTTCCAAAACCTTCAAGAGCAGCATCACGTTGATACTGACTGCTTTTTTGTCGCTGCTGACAACGCTGAAGAACGACAGAAAGCGTTGGCTAATATCTACAACTACATGAATCCATTGGATTCAGATAAGTATGTGCCTGCGCTAAGCGGCGGCGAACTCAGCCAGCAGTTTGTTGACGCGATTAAGGATTTTCTCAAAGAAATGCCTAATTCCGAAATCGTCCTGGCCGGTGAGGGCAACGATATCGTGTTCGGCGATGCGATGGATTTTGCTAGCCATACGGAGTTGGACGGCAAGGCTCCCTCGGACTACGGCAAAACCATTGCCGATAATGCGAAAGCGTTTGACCAGTCCCATTCCTGGTTGCTGGACGAAAAAGGGGAGCCCCTTACAGACAGTCAGGATGCTCGGATCCCCTTTGACGGCAATGATGTCCTCGTGGGCGGTTCCGGCAGCGATATCCTCTACGGTCAGGGCGGCGATGACCTGCTCATCGGCGACGGCTGGGATACAAGCGAGAAGCTGTTGCAGCTGTTTGGCGACGCACAAAGCGGCAAAGACATTGTGGCCGAGCTTCGCGACGATATTAATAACGCAATACAAAACGGCGAGGGCAATCCCGGCGATGCTCTGGAAGATGTGCTGTCCAAGTTCGAAAGCGACATCACTCCAGGCAACGACAGGCTCTTCGGCGGCGAAGGTAATGACATCCTGCTTGGCGGAGGCGGCAATGACGAGCTCGATGGCGGCGCCGGGGACGATATTCTGCACGGTGGATCCGGCAATGACTATCTCGACGGCGGTGACGGCAAGGACTACCTCTTCGGCGGTTCCGGTGATGACAAACTCTATGGCGGCGAAGGCAGTGACTACCTCGATGGCGGTGCAGGTTCGGACACCCTTGACGGCGGTTCCGGCGACGACCTCATCGTGTATCGCAGTGACGACTACGCCGTGTTCGGCGGCGATGGCATCGATGTGCTGCTGAGCAACGACAAGAACGCCGACAGTCTGGACGACCTCCTGAACGCTCAGCTTGGCGGCGACAAGCCTCAAGTACATGGCGTGGAACTCTTCCTCAAGGGGGACGGCGTGGAAGACCTGACCAGCCTGAGCGACCTGGCCCAAAAAGCTGGTATCACCGTGCACGAGGATAATACGGTCACGCTTGAAGGCTGGACATGGGACGCGAACAACAAGGTTTATGTCAATGAAGAGCACGAAGGCTGGACGCTGGAAACCACGCTTACACCGCAGGGCGTGGATGAAGCGGCAACGCAGGCGGCCAACCAGATTCTGCTCAGCCAGCAGGGCTAAACTGTAACCATCGGCCGGGGCGGGGCGACCGCTCCGGCCTTTTCGTGCCCGCCGTCCGGCATTCCGGGCGGCGGGGTGTGAGAATGGCATGCGTATTCTCATTGTCAACAGCAATTTTCCGGGCCGCCTGGGAGCGCTGGCCCGCTATCTGGCCGTCTCCGGGCATGAGGTGCTGTTTGCCGCCGCCCACGGCAGGCGGGAGTCTGCTCTGGAGGGCGTGCAGCGGGCCGTTCTGAAGATACGGGCCAGGGTCCGCGCCGCGGAGGGGTGCGGTTTTCTCACGCTGTGGAAACGGGCGATCCTTGCCGGAGAGCAGGCCCTGGCGCCGCTGCGCCTTTTGGCCGTGGAGTTTCGCCCGGACATGGTACTCTATCCCCATGCGGAAGGGCTTACCTTCTTTATCCGGCAGGCGCTTCCCCTGGCGTTTCACGTCTTTTATCTGACGGGAGCCGAGGCGCAGGCCGGGGCGAACCTGTACCAGCTGCGGGTGCTGGAAAGCGACTGCTGCGTGGCTTTCAGCCGTGCGGAAAGGCGCATTCTGCCCGCGGAACTCCAAAACCATGTGCGACTGGCAGCGCCCTGGGTGGAGGCGGAGCTTCTCGACCCCGCGCTGGCGCAGCCCTTTCTGCCGGAGACGCTGCCTCCGGGCGCGGAACTGCTTTCGGCAGACATGCGCGGTCTGGACGAGGCACAGGAAGGCGCCGTGTACAGGCTTGTGGCGGAAGTGCTTGCCCTGCGGCCACGCTGCCACGCGGTGCTGGACTACGGTGAGAGCGGCGGCCTCCGCGCGCGGTGTCTGCCCGAGGGACTGCGCAGCCGTCTGCACACGGCGGAATTTCTGCCCCTTGCGGCGCGGCGTGACATGCTCTGCGCCTCTTCGCTGCACCTTTGCCCGAACGAGGCCGGGCTTTTTCCCGGCAGACTGGAGGCCATGAGCTGTGCGGCCTTGATCATGTCGCCGGTCTTGCAGGAAGACGCGGCGGTTCTGCGCCCAGGAGAAAACATGCTGCCTCTCCCGCAGGACAGTCGGAAGCGGCTTGCCGCCGTGCTCCAGGCGCTGGATCACGCCCGCGAATTCACGCCGCTGCGCGCCCGCGCCCGAGAAACTGTGCTGGCGGCCTTCACCCCGCAGGCCGTGCTTCCCGGCCATGCCGCCATGCTTATGGAGGCGTATGCGGCAAAGAGGGCAGGGAAGACCGTATCTCGCGGATAAATGAGAAGGGCGGGGATTTCATCCCCGCCCTTCATGCAACAGAACAACTGAACTGGCGGCGTCCAGCGTCGCTCCAGAGACCCGGCTTTCATCCAGCAAAAATATTTGTGCCTGGGGCAATAGGCTTTCAGTCCTTCCGGCATGGGGGCAACGAGTTCCGCCGCCTCTTCTTGCCGCCCCGCAGAAAGGACGGATGGATGCGCTCTGAGTCACTACACTCTGGGAGTTTCACTGCCGGCCACCTTCCCTTCCCTACCCCTGTGAATAGAGAAACCTGCTGCGGACTGGGGCCATTCTGTCCCCGGGCCGCTGGACAAGAGTTTGCGGTCTGGGCGGCTATTCCCACTCGATGGTTGACGGCGGCTTGGAGGAGATGTCATAGACCACGCGGTTTACGCCCTTGACCTCGTTGATGATGCGGCCGGAGATGCGGGCCAGGAGGTCGGCGGGCAGGCGTGCCCAGTCCGCGGTCATGGCGTCCACGCTTTCCACGATGCGCAGGGCGATGACATGTTCGTAGGTGCGGCCGTCGCCCATGACGCCCACGGTCTTGAGCGGCAGGAGCACGGCAAAGCCTTGCCAGACCTTGCGGTACCAGCCGGACTTTCTGAGTTCGTCCATGACGATGACGTCGGCCTTGCGCAGGATCTCAAGCCGGGACCGCGTGACTTCGCCGATGACGCGGATGGCGAGGCCGGGGCCGGGGAAGGGATGCCGCCAGAGGATGGAATCCGGGATGCCCAGTTCCGCACCCACGGCGCGCACTTCGTCCTTGAAAAGCTCGCGCAGCGGTTCGATGAGGGCCATGTTCATCTTTTCCGGCAGGCCGCCCACATTGTGATGGCTCTTGATGACGGCACTGGGGCCCTTGTAGGACACGGATTCGATGACATCGGGGTAGAGCGTGCCCTGGGCCAGGAACTTCACATCGTGCCCTTCGGCCTTGATGGCGGAGGCTTCCCTGTCAAAAACGTCGATGAAGGTATGGCCGATGATCTTGCGTTTCCTTTCCGGGTCTTCCACGCCGGCGAGAAGGTTCAGGAACTGATCGGACGCCTGTACGTACTTCAGATTGAGGTCGAAGTGCTCACGCAGGTAGCCCACGACTTCCTCGCCCTCGTTCTGGCGCAAGACGCCGTTATCAACGAAGATGCAGTGCAGCTGATGGCCGATGGCCTTGTTCAGGAGCACGGCCACCACGGTGGAATCCACGCCGCCGGACAGGGCGCAGATGACGTGGCTGTCGCCCACGGTTTCCCGTACCTGCCTGACCACGCGCTCAACGAAGGAACTCATGGACCAGTCGGGTTCGATTTTTGCCACCTTGAACAGGAAGTTGCGCAGCATCTGCGTCCCGGCTTCGGTGTGATGGACTTCGGGATGGAACTGGAGGGCGTAGATGCGGCGGGCGTCGCAGCTCATGGCCGCCACATCGAGGGTGGCGGTGCGGCCGGTGACGATGAAGCCGGGCGGCGGGGTGCGCACCTTGTCGCCGTGTGACATCCACACGCGGGAAGGCTTGCCCTGAGTGAGTGCGTCGATGCCGTCCCACAGGGGGCAGGGGGCGGCGCTCTCAAATTCGGCAGGGCCGTATTCACGGGTTTCGGATTGGGAGAGTTCGCCGCCCAGAGCCTGCGCCAGAAGCTGCATACCGTAGCAGATACCCAGCACCGGCACACCCAGTTCCAGCACACTCCTGTCGAGCTGCGGAGCGTCCTTTTCGCCCACGCTGGCCGGGCCGCCGGACAGAATGACGGCGTCGGGCCGCATGGTGGCAAGTTTTTCCGCGCTGATTACGCAGGGATGGATCTCGGAGTACACGCCGGCCTCGCGGACGCGGCGGGCGATGAGCTGCGTTACCTGGGAGCCGAAATCGAGGATGATGACTTTGGACATGCGCGCTCCAGAAAACGTGTTCCGGCCTGGACGGGCCGGGCCGGAACGCGGGTGTGTTAGTTTTCGACTTTGTAGTTGGGGGCTTCCTTGGTGATGATCACATCGTGGACATGGCTTTCCCGCAGGCCGGAGGCGGAAATTTCCACCATGCGGGCCTTGTGGTACAGCTCGTCCAGCGTGGCGGCCCCCAGGTAGCCCATGCCGGAACGCAGGCCGCCCGTGAGCTGATAGATGGTGTCGCTCACCGGACCGCGGGCGGGCACACGGCCCACAATGCCTTCGGGCACAAGTTTCTTGGTGGGATTCTGGAAATAGCGGTCGGCGCTGCCGGAGCGCATGGCGTCGATGGAACCCATGCCGCGGTACGTCTTGTAGGCGCGGCCCTGATACAGAATGGTTTCTCCCGGACTCTCGTCGGTACCGGCGAGCAGGCTGCCCACCATGACGGTATGCGCACCGCTGGCCAGGGCCTTGACCACATCGCCGGAGAACTTGAGTCCGCCGTCGGCGATGCAGCAGCGGCCGGCTTCGCGGGCGGCGCGGCTGGCCTCCATGACGGCCGTGACCTGCGGCACACCCACACCGGCGACCACGCGGGTAGTGCAGATGGAGCCTGGGCCAATGCCGATCTTCACGGTGTCGGCTCCGGCCTTGACCAGAGCCTGCGCGCCCTCGTAGGTGGCCACATTGCCCGCGATGAGCTGGCATCTGGGGAAGGAGGAGCGCAGCATTTCGATACTGCGCAGGACGTTGGCGGACTGTCCGTGAGCGGAATCGAGCACCAGAACATCAACGCCTGCGGCCAGAAGCTCGGAGGCGCGGTATTCGCAGTCCTTGCTGATGCCGATGGCCGCGCCCACGCGCAGGCGCCCCTTGTCGTCCTTGCTGGCGTTGGGGTACTGCTGAAGTTTGTCAATGTCCTTCATGGTGATGAGTCCGCGGAGCTGGCGCTGATCATCCACCACCAGGAGTTTTTCGATGCGGTGGACGTGCAGGTGATGCTTGGCTTCCTCAAGCGTTGTGCCCACGGGCACGGTGACGAGGTTTTCCCGCGTCATCACTTCGCAGACCAGCGTGGTCTGAGGCTCGGTGACAAAGCGCACATCGCGGTTGGTGAGTATGCCCACCAGAGAATTCTGCTTGACCACGGGAAGGCCGGAGACGCTGAACTCGGCCATGAGGTCGAGCGCGTGCTGGACGGAGTCGTCGGGGGCCACCGTGACGGGGTCGATGATCATGCCGCTCTCGGACTTCTTGACCTTTTCCACCTGAAGGCGCTGGCCGGCCACGTCCATATTCTTGTGAATGATGCCGATGCCGCCCTGACGGGCCATGGAAATGGCCATCTCGGATTCCGTTACGGTGTCCATGGCGGCAGAGATGAAGGGGATGCCCAATTTGATTTCGGGAGTCAGCCAGGCCGACACATCGACCATGTCCGGGGTGACCTCCGAATATTCCGGCACCAGGAGAACGTCATCGAACGTCAACGCCTTACCAAGCACAGTGGCCATATCTTCCTCCAATGGTTGGCTGAGGTACGAAAGGATGGGTCAGAATATCCGCAGAGAGGGCTGCTGTCAACCCGGAAAACAGACCGGGAACGTCACCTTTTGCGAAAAGTGTTTTCATAATTTATTGAAATATAAGAAGAATAAAGGGCGGTGCTCGGTAGGCAAGACGGGCACAAAGAAGCCCCGCTCCGGCGGGGCTTCTGCACGGGAACGGGAATCAGTTTGTCTGTGTGCGCGCGGCGTCTTCCGCCTCAGGATCCAGCTTCCTGCCCCGCCGGCGCAGGATGAAGGTATAGACCGGGCCGGACAGGACATAGAAGAAGAGGATGAGGAAGCAGAACAGCCGGGGCAGGGAAAAGACCATGCTGAGGATGAACAGAACCGCCACCATGGTGCGGAAGGGATGGCGTTTGATGAAGCCGTATTCCTTGAAGGAGAAGTAACGGATGCGGCTGACCATGAGCAGCGGCACGATGATGGAGATGAGCAGCGTGACCACGGGCAGGGCGGGTTCGAGAAAGGCGGGGAAGAAGGGCATGAACAGCACGAACGTGGCCATGACGCAGGCGCAGGCCGGCGAGGGCAGTCCCACGAAGAAGCGTTTGGAAGTAGTGCTCACGCCCACGTTGAAACGGGCCAGACGCAGCGCCGCGCAGCCGCAGAACAGAAAGGCCACGGCCAGACCGAGGCGGCCGAACTCATGGAGCTGCCAAGCGTAGGCGAGCATACCCGGGGCCACGCCGAAGGCCACGTCATCGGCCAGCGAGTCGTATTCGATGCCGAACTGACTGGCCGTGCCGGTGAGCCGGGCGACCTTGCCGTCCAGACCATCCATGGCGGCGCTGACCAGTATGGCCCAGGCCGCTTCATCGAAGCGCCCGGCAAAGGCCAGAATGATGCTGAAGAAGCCTGCGAACAGGCTGGCCGTGGTGAAGAGGTTGGGAAGTATGTACACACCCCGCGAGACGGGTTTTCTGGGATCGCGCATGGTTCCTCCCCGGGTGCTGGATTAGAGGTTGGAGAAGGTTTTTTTGGCCAGAATGCTCTGACCGGCGAAAACCTGATCGCCGATGCTCACCGCAGGGGCGTATTCCGCAGGGAGATAGACGTCCACGCGGGAGCCGAAGCGGATAAGGCCGAAGCGCTGTCCGCGGCGAAGCCTGTCGCCCTGTTCGGCGTGGGGCACGATGCGGCGCGCCACCAGACCGGCGATCTGCACAAAGGTCCAGCTTTCGCCGGACTCATCGCGCATTTGCCAGATGCACTGCTCGTTGTCCGTGGAGGCCTTGTCCCAGGAGGCGTTGAAGAAGGCTCCGGGAAGGTAGCGGATGCCGGTTACGGTTCCGGCCACGGGTGTGCGGTTCACATGGACGCTGAAGATGTTCATGAAGATGGACACGCATTGCTTCGGTTCGCCGTCAAAGGGATCCTCGCGCCGTTCGATGCGGATGATCCGGCCGTCGGCAGGGCTGACGGCGATGTCGGCCTCCTGCGGCACCACCCGTTCCGGGTCGCGGAAGAAGTGGACGGAGAACACCAGCAGAATCAGGGCGCCAACTGTCGCCATCCACCAGTCGAGCATGGCGGTGCAGAGGGAAAGGACGGTCAGCAGTCCTATGATGGGTGCGCCTTCCGGGGCAAGACCGATGCTGGGCCTGTTCATGAAAGTCTCCTTTGACCTCATTCAGTCCTTGCGGCGCAGGATAACCACATGCTTGAGCGCACCTTCGCCGGAACTGCGGGTCTGAACATCGGGGTCGTCCTGAAGCGCCAGATGGATGACGCGGCGCTGATAGGCGCTGAGCGGGCGCGTGGTCTGCGCCTTGCCCGTGGCCTTGACCTTTTCGGCCAGGGTCAGTGCCAGCTCCTGAAGCCGGGAGTCCTGCCGCATGTGGTAGTCGCCGGCGTCCACCTGGACGCGAACCTGCGCCCCCATGAGGCGGGTCACCATGCGCGTGGCCAGATACTGCACGGCGGCGAGGTTCTGCCCGTCTCGGCCGATGAGCAGGCCCGTTTCCTCACACTTGACGGAAGCCTGAACGCGGTCATCGCAAAGTTCGATGGTCAGATCCACCTCTGCGGGCGTCAGGTCGAGGATGGGGGCTACCAGATGGCTGATGACGCTGCGCACCTGATCCAGCAGCTTGTCCTGATCCAGTTCGGCCAGGGGCACAAGAGGAGGAAGGGTTTCGGCGGCGTTCTCTTCGGTTTTTTCCGCGGCTTCCGGTTTCGGAGCGCGGTGCGCCGGTGTGCGGGGCTGGCGGGGCTGACGGGTGCGGCGGAGCTTGAGAGCTTCCTCCTGTTCGGGCTGGGGGACGGAGGGCTGCACTTCGGGAGTATCCGCCGCGCTTTCTTCCGCGGGAAGAGGCGTTTCAGCGCGTTCAGGTTCGGGGGCGGAAACGGTCGGCTCCTGCGCTTCGGGCAGGGCTTCAGCCTGTGACAGCGTTTCCGGCTGTTCGGGCGCTTCGTTTTTCTCGCGGCGACTGCGGCGGCGTTTCCCGTCAGTGCGCGTTTCGGTGCGCGTTTCGGTGCTGGCGGCCGGGGGCTGCATGAAGTCGGGCAGCGTGGCAAGGCGGGCGTGGATGCGGGCCTTGCGCGCACCGACGATGCCGAAGATGCCGGTTTTGGCGTCTTCGATGATGTCTATTTCCAGCTTCGCACGGGGAACGTCATAGTAGGAACATGCTTCAGCGATAGCCGCGTCCAGAGTCTTGCCGAGAAATTCTTTGGAGTCGTTCATGACCTGTCCTCTCTACTTGGTCCTGTGCAGGGTCCAGGACTGCTGGAGGATGGACAGGATATTGTTGCACAGCCAGTACAGAACCAGCCCGGATGGGAAGTTGATGAACATCACGGTGAAGACCACGGGCATGATGAGCATGATTTTCCGCTGCTGCGGGTCGCCCATGGCCGGGCTGAGCCACTGCTGCAGGAACATGGTCGCGCCCATGATGAGCGGGGTGATGTAGAATGGATCCTTGACGGAGAGGTCGGCCAGCCAGAGCAGGTCGGTACCGGGCAGATAGGTGATGAAGGAGGCGTGGCGCAGTTCGATGCAGTTGAGCAGGGCCTGATACAGTGCCACGAACACGGGGAGCTGGATGAGGATGGGCAGGCAGCCGCCCATGGGGTTGACGCCGTAGGTCTTGTAGAGCTGCATCATTTCGCGGCTGAGGGCTTCCTTGTCGCCTTTGTGCTTTTCCTGAAGCTGCTTCATCATGGGCTGGAGCTTCTTCATCTGCTCCATGGATTTGAAGCTCTTGCGGGAGAGCGGCCAGAAGACGATCTTGATGAGGATGGTCAGCAGGATGATGGCAAGGCCCCAGTTGCCCATGAAGCTTTCAAACAGGGTGAGCAGCTTCAGCAGCGGCACGGCCACGAAGCTGAAGATGCCCATGTCGATGGAGGACTTCAGGTCGTTGGGCGCGGCGGCCAGCAGGTCGCGGCTCTTGGGCCCGAGCCACCAGGAGGTGCTCAGAGTGGTGGGCTGCCCGGCGGTGAGGGCCACGTCGCTCAGCTCCACGGCGGTGCGCCAGACGCCGCCTTCGGTGATGCGGCCCTTGAACACGGTATTTTGCCCCTTTTCGGGGATGACGGCGGAGAGGAAGTAGTTGCTCATGGTGCCGGCCCAGTAGATGTCGCCGTTCGCCATGACGCCTTCCTTCGTGAGGTCTTCAACGTCGGTGTCGCGGTCGAGGGAGCCTTTGAGGTTCCAGGCCATGCTCATGACATCGTACTGGTTTTCACTGCTGAAATTGGTGGAGCCGAGATTGTAGCTCATGCGCGCCACGGAGCCGGCCGCGGGCGTGAGGGTGACCTTCTCGTCCATGAGGTAGGTCGAGGCGTGGAAGGTGATCTCCCGCAGGATGCGGATGCCGTTCAGCTCGCCCTGAAAGGTGAGTTTGGCGTCGCCGTCTTTAAGGGTAATGTCGGAGCCGTCAAAGCTCCACTGCCCCATGTTCCACGAGGGCTGGCCGTTGATGAGCAGGCCCATGGGGGCGACGGTGGCCGCTGCGGGCGTCACCATGTTGAGATCCGGGGAATCGGGAAGCAGATTGGCTTTGTAGTGCTTCAGCGTGAAGGACTGGAGTACGCCGCCGCCGGAATGGAAGACGGCGGTGTAGAGGGGCGTGTCCACGCGCACTTCGCGGCCTTCGGAGGGGACAAACTTGACCTGGGGCACGATGGCGGCTGGGGCGGGCTGCGTGGGCACGGGTGCAGGCGCGGTCTGTTCAGCGGCGGGCTGAGGCGGCGTGGGTTCGGGGAGCCAGCCCATGTACTGGGCCAGGCCCTGCCAGCCGAGAATGATGACGATACAGGCGACGACGGCGATGATGAGGCGGCGGTTATCCATGGCGTTCCTGAGTGTCCGCGTGAGGCGCGGAAAGGTGAGCGTTGACGGGGGGGACGGGGTCGAAGCCACCCGGGTTGCCCGGATGACAGCGCAGAATGCGCCTGATGGCGAGCCAGAGACCTTTGGCAGGGCCATGCCTCTCGATGGCTTCTATGGCGTAGGTGGAGCAGGAGGGATAGAAGCGGCAGCAGGGAGGATAGAGCGGCGAGATACAGCGCTTGTAGAACCGAATCGGCAGGATGAGAGTTTTTTGGGCGAGGTTCATGCTTCCGTGCCTCCGTCGCCCGGACGGGTCAGCGCGCCGAGGAGGGGGAGCAGTTCACGTTCCGCGAGGGCCAGATCAACACTGTCCGCACGTAGGTGCTTCTTGGGCGTGACCACGATGTCCAGAGCGGGCATTTCCTGCTGATGCAGGCGGAAGAAGGAGCGCAGAACCCGCTTGATGCGGTTCCTGGCTACGGCGTTCCCACTTTTTTTCGTGACGGCGAGTCCCAGACGCCCATGACCGATGGAAGCGGAATCACAGGTGAATACCACGAAGGACTTCGTGAAGCGGCGTTCTCCCCCATCGTAGCAGGCGGCATATTCCGCCCGGCGGGTGAGACGGCGCTCTCTGGGCCACGTCAGGGGCATGGGGACGTTCATCAAAAATTCCTTTGTGGTTTGAGCCCCCTTCTGGGAGAAAAGAGTAGTTGACAAAACGGCGAAGCCGATGAAATCCTTTTCCGTACCCCCTCCCTTCCTTAACCGCCAGAGGCGCGAGCGTCAGCGAGCTGATAGCGCAGGCGGCATATTTGTCCGGCTTTGCCGGCAAACATGGTCGCGCCGCCGAAGCGGGGAAGGGAGGGGCAATCCGCACGGCCCCTATCCGTCGGTTGCGGAGTCAGTCGGCAGATGGGGCGACTGTGGATTGAAACATGACACACAAGTTAAACGCAAAATTTGGGCGTGGCCCATGTGCCGCGCCCGAAAGATGCGCATGTCTGCCCGGCCGAAGAGCGGCCGGAAGATGGGCTTTACGCGGACAGGCTCTTACGGCCCTTGGCGCGTCTGCGGTTGATGACGGCGCGTCCGTTGGGAGTGCTCATGCGGGCGCGGAAACCGTGGGTGCGTTTTCTGCTGATTTTACTGGGCTGATACGTTCTTTTCATGACGCAGGGTCTCCTTGGTGAGATTGAACACAGGTATATAGCTTGCCCTTTTTCCTTCGTCAAGTGCAAAGACGGGCAGAACCGTGGCAGCGGAGGCGGCGGTCCCGGCGGGAAGCCTGCGGAACGGGGCGGCTCCGGCCGCGTATCGGCCCCCGCCGCAGGGCGAAAGCGTCAAAACGAAGCCGGAGACCCGCGCTCCGCCTGAACCACGCATCACCGGAGGCCGCTTCAGACGAACATCCCGTAGGCGTTCAGATCGGGTCTCTCCAGAGAAGCCTCCCCGCCCGCCTGCCTTTCTTCCTCGGGCAGGCGTTCCTTCCAGTGGATGACCTGGGCGAGAAAAGCGTTCAGCGCCTGTTTCAGGGCGGCGAGGTCCTCGAAGTTTTCATCGTGGCGTTTCCAGAGTACCACGGTATTCAGTGCGCCGTGGACGGACAGCGCAGCGCCTCCCGTTTCAGCACCGAGCAGGGAAGCCTGCATCAGCCTGAGGCAAAGCCCTTCCGTCTGCACGGGCAGCTTGCCGAGTTCGCAGTACAGAATGAGCGAACGGTCTTCCGGATCCCGGACGAAGGTCACTTCATGTTCACCATCGAAAAGCAGCGAACACTGACCGTCCGCATCGAAAGCCAGACCATCGAGTCCGGTGGAAGTTCCGAGCTCTTCAAGCAGTGTGGACAGTTCCAAGGCAGATTCCTTTTCAGGGCGGGCCGTGACCGGCCCGCCCGCGGGTTAACGATAGTAGCGGGAAAGGATGGGGAATATCTGGGGATTGTCTCTCACTAAGTTCTCGATGTACGTCACGAAGTCTGCGGGAGGAAGCATCCCCTGGGCCTGAACATCGCCCTCAATGAGGCGGGCCAGAGCCTCACGCTGCGCCATGAGTGTGCTGGCTGCAGCGTAGTCGCCGCGGGTAGCGGTTTCGCCTATGCGCTCCTCCAGATCTCGCCATGCCGTACCCTGCCGGACGACTGGATTGCAGAGGTAGTTGAGCTGCTCGGCTTCACGAACCAGTCCTTCACGCAGTCTCTGGGCTGCCGGACAGGGGCGTTCTCCATTCCTGCCGTGCAGGAACGAAAGACGCGAGAAATCGAAGACCAGGCCAAGGCGGACTATGTCCAGGCTGTCGGCGGACTGGATAAGGAGGCCTTCCACCGTGTCCACCGTGGTGCTGTCATGGGTGATGCCTGCGGTAACGGCCTGTTCGTAGGCCCCGCCCATGGCAGACGCGCCGTAGGCTTCACGCATGGCGTTCACTGTAGCAGCGGCACTGGCGCCTTCCCAACGATCCGTTCCGTTCCCCTGGCGGCCTATGTCGTGCCCGGTGATGCCGCAGAGCACGGCGTTGCGATCTACGGGCACGTTCTGTTCCTCGAGGATGGAACACAAGGCCGAAGCGAAGATATAGCTGCGCACGATGTGTCCGCGCCCGTGAATGGCGGAGGGGTCAAATTGCCGCTCATGATTAAGATAGGCATCAAGATGGTTGATGAGGAAGTTCCGCCTGTCCTCATGGGTGGCGGGCATATTCCCCGGGACGGCTGCGGAGGGGAAGGGGGCGTATGCCGGATGATTGGCGTCGAACCGCGCCATCGCCAGCGGGATCTCCCGCCTGAAGATGTCGCGGTGGCTTTGGGGGACGAGCGAAGCTTCAGCAGTCAGCCCGAACCTGACGTGCTGATGCAGCGCTTCCAGGCTTGCACGGTGGTTGGTCATCAGGTTGAGGCTGGCCTGCCAGCCGCGGGCTTCCCCATCCTGCGTGTTTGCGGCGGGCGGGACGTTCTGGTTCATGTAGTTGCCTATGATCTGCCACGCACGGGCACCGTCGCCTCCCGCATTCTCGGTAGCGGCGTTGATGGCCTGCTGCAGGTGTCCATAGAGCGTGTTCAACCTTTGCAGAGGGCGGACGTTCACCACGTTCCGGAGATGGTTGTCCATCATCTGGACAGTTGCCATAGCATTGGTGATGTCGTCCCTTACCTCCTCGCCGCCTTCTGCGGGCCCGGAATAGATGATTTGGGCCAGATTTTCATGCAGCGGCCGAAGCGCATTCAGGCGCGTGTAGAGTACGAGCCATTGTTCATCGGTCAGCGGCGGCTCGCCGCCTTCCAGGAGGTCGCAGGCGAGGAAAGAAAAACGGTTCCCATCCCCTTGAATGTTGTCTTCGCCGTACTCGACGCCCCGCAGGGTATGTGCGTAAGCGGTTATGCTTGCCCGTGACTGCATGGCGGCCTCTGCCAGAGTATGGAAGGCCTCTGCCTCCGACAGCGGCGGATCGGATTCGACGATAGTGCGCAGAGCCGTAGCCTGACGCTGGGCGTTATCAAAGATGAACTGCAGCTCCTGCGGAGTCCTGACCTGAGAAGTGCGTATCCATGTGGAAAACATCTTCTTCTGGGCAGAGGTCAGAGGAAGCTCATCCAGTTTGGCGAGCAGGGCGGATTTTTCCGTAAGGATCTTCCTTGCCTCGGAGGCAAAGGCACTGAAGGCGATGTCCTCGGGACTGGTTCCATGCCGGCTTTCCCGCTTGAAGTAGTCGTCAAGGTTTTTCAGGATGTTTTGCCGCAGTCTGTCAAGCGTGATGCCGCCCAGAATATCGCCCTCATCGCTGAAGGTCTTCAGCCCGAGCTCCTTGCTGAAGCTGCGCAGGTGATCCTGGATATGTTCAAAGATGTCTGCCATGGAGCGTTCAATGTCCTGCCGGAAGTGTTCGTTGAAGTACCGGCGTTCGGCCTGTGCCATCCCCGTGTGCCGGAACATCTGGTCGCTTACGGTCTCCATCTGAACGATGGATCCTTCCTGTATGCTTTGCGCGACGGTGCTATCGAGACCGCCCGAGGTGAGATAGACGACCTTGACGCCTGTCTGACGGCTGAACTCTTCCATGCGCTGTATGAGCTGCATGCGCTCCACTTGACTCATCGGATCCAGATCAACGCGGACTTCCTGGATGTCGCGGCTGGCAATAAGCGGCCCATGTATCTGCGCTTCGATATATCTTGCGCCCGCGAGGGAGAACGAGGGCGATGCTCCCGCAGCGCGGTTTTCTGCAGCGCGCGCCAGTGACGCCCCGTCCAGAGGGGTGAGACCGGGGAGCAGGGATTCAAGGTTGTCGTAGGTGGCCGTTCTGGCGCGGGTGGCCGCAGCATCGCCGAAGGCCAGAAGCATGACGGCGCTGAACCTGCTTGTGTTATCCTGGGAAGCATTCCTGTCCGCGCCCGTGAGAAGATCCTTAACAGATTGGGGAATGTTCCTGAACTCTTCGGCGTTCCACCCCCCGATGAGTGCTCCCTCGTTGAACCACGCTTCCAGAGCGCGGTGTTCTGCGGAGTTCGGATCCCTGAGCGTTGCGATTGCCTGGGCAGGCAGGCGGGATCCTTCGAGAAGCGCATAAAAATTGGTTCTGCGTTCAGGCGTAATGCTGAGAGAGGGGGAGTAGAAGGTGTCATCCACAACGAAGGTGGCGCGGCGAGCCACTTCCGGTCTGAGGATAATGGAGCAGGAACCATAGCCCTGCGAGGCGTTCGAGAGGTTCTGTCCGGATACGTTCAGACTTCCGTACACGGGGCGCTCATCG
This sequence comes from uncultured Mailhella sp., assembly GCF_947631555.1. Lineage (GTDB taxonomy): Bacteria > Desulfobacterota > Desulfovibrionia > Desulfovibrionales > Desulfovibrionaceae > Mailhella. The sequence goes on from NZ_CANRLT010000010.1 coordinate 18,365, forward strand.
GCGATGGCGTCGTGCCCTGCGAGTTCGGGGAAGAGGAGAGTTTCCACCGAGTCGCGCTCCTCCACATAGCCTTCACCCTTGGGATGTTCGTCCTGGTCGTGCAGATGGAAAATCGTGGTATAGGGCTCATCGGGATGGGTGACAAAGGACGTGTCGCTCATGAGGAGACCTATATCGACATTTATGGTAAGCTCGCTCTGGCGCAGGACGTCTCCCATTTCGCTGGGGGTGGCCGAGATGCCGTGGGAGGTCAGCATCTGCTGCTCTTCTGCGGAAGTCCTTTCGCGCAGGGTGGCGCTCTCCGCGGCCACGTTCGCCAGCGTATGCAGGTTGGCCGCGGTGATGTCGTGTTCATGCTCCTTGGCGGTGCTTTCCTCACGCCAGTACTGCAGGCTCAGGGAGCCGGGCCGCATCGAATTGTATTCCTCGGCCTTGTCCGGTTCCTTTGCGGAAAGGTCGTCCAGAATGCCGTTGGAGACGCGGTTGCTCATTTCCTTGAGGACAAGAGCCTGAAGGTCGAAGAGCTGGGCGCTTGCCGAACTCGCGTCCCCGGCGTTGGGATTGATCAGGCCTTCGCGCTTCAGAGCCGTCTGCACCAGATCCATTTCCGCGGTCGTGAAAGACTGGTAGAGCGCAGCAAGTTCGGCGTTGCTCAGGCTTTCCACGGCGGGAGCGAACGTCCAGAGCCAGTCCTGACGCTGCTCCTTCGCGAGCGCATCCAGATCGATGAGGCGCGTCAGATATTCGAGGTTGGTCTTGAGCGCAGAAAGGAGTTTTCCGGCGTCGAGCGTGCCGGGCCGCAGCAGCACGTCCAGAGTGTGCCTTGCGGAAGCCGCAAGACCTTCTTTACCTCTGTCAACTCTGGTGGCAGCGCTGAAGCCCTGGAAGGGAATATGGTTGGCTTTGATGCTGTCGAGTTTGATGGGTGCGTTCTTGCCGATCTGTACCTTGTGGTCGCCGTACACACCGGTTTTTCCCGTGATACCGTGCTGTTCGAGTTGATTTTTGACGACGGGATCGGCCTGAATGGGAGTGGTCATAACATGCTCCTTCTGCTGCTGGAGGTTTTCTTCAGCAGGAATGATGCAATAATCGTGCCAACACCGGCGCGGGGACGAAAGGCGTTCCTTTCCGGCGCGAAAAAGAAGGCGCGGCGTCCAGCGTGGACGAGAAAAAGCGCGTGATATTTCAGCGGATTCTCTGGAAAAAGAATACTAGGCGGGCGGAGAAAAAACAAGCGGAAAATTGCCGCGCAGGAAAAAGGGGCAGGGGTGGCGCTGCGGAGAGCCTGGAGGCGGAGAAGCCCCGCGGCCGGGGTGACAGCGGGCGCGTTTGCTGGTATTGTTTCCAGGCATACAGGGGGAGGATTCATGCAGAGTGCGCCGATTCTTCGCGTTGCGGCTGTCCACGATCTTTCCGGCTTCGGCCGCGCCTCTTTGACCATAGCCATCCCCGTGCTGGCCACTATGGGCATTCAGGTCTGCCCCCTGCCCACGGCGGTGCTTTCCTCACAGACATCCGGCATGGAAGGCTTCACCTTTCTGGATCTCACAAGCCAGATGGGTCCTATCATGGATCACTGGGCAGAACTGGGCCTGCGCTTTGACGCCGTGTATACCGGCTTTCTGGGCAGTCCGGAGCAGTCCGGCCTTGCGGGGCGCTGTATCCGGGAATTTCGCAAACCCGGCGGACTGGCGGTGGTGGATCCCGTTCTGGGCGACAACGGCCGCCTTGATCCCACGCAGACGCCGGAGATGGTGGAAGCCATGCGTGCCTTGATCGCGCAGGCGGACGTTGTCACGCCCAACCTTACGGAAGCGGCCTTTCTGCTGAACGAAGAGTTCCGCCCGGACATCAGTCCCGAGGGCCTGAAGGATCAGCTCCGCGCCCTGTCCGCCGCAGGCCCGTCGGCCGTGGTCATTACCAGCGCCCCCGCGGCGGATCCGGGCTGTACGTCCACCGTGGCCTATGACGGACGCCGTTTCTGGAAGGTGGACGTGCCCTACATGGACGCCTTTTACCCCGGCACGGGGGACGCCTTCGCCAGCGTGCTCACGGGCAGCCTCCTGCAGGGAGACAGCCTCCCCGTGGCTGTGGATCGCGCCGCGCATTTCGTGCTTCTGGGCATACAGACGACCTACGGCTACGGCGACCTGCCCCAGCGCGACGGTGTGCTCCTGGAACGAACCCTCCCGTCCCTGCGTATGCCCTTCCTCGGCGGTGCTTATCAGGAGTTCTAGGGGGCGTTTCCTGCGGCGGCGAAAAGAGCCGGGAGTGCGGTAGTTCCCGCACGACGCTCACATCAGGAGGGGGGAGGAAGACCTTGGCTAAGAGGCTCCGCGGGCAGCAGAAACGGGAACGGCAAACCCTTCGATTTAATATAACTCTTCAAATTAAAAAGGAATCTTGCCGATGTGCCGTTGACGGCGCCGTGAGTCTGTGTTAGAAAATCAGAAATTTTCCGTCTTCCGTCACGGGAAGCCCTGATACGGGCACGGCCGGCGGGAGTCTTTCCTGCGCACAGGGCCGGCGCCTTGGGCACAGGCAAGGGAAACATCCAGACAGGAGGTCATCATGAAACTCGCCCATCTCCATATTCTTGTCCGTGAAATTGACCCCGCGGTGGACTTTGTGACCGAAGTCCTCAAGGGCAAGCTGCAGAACCGCGATCCTTTGAAGGGCAGCCCCAGCGCGGAAATCCTCGTGGACGGGCTCAAGGTCTGCCTGAAGGAAGTCGGGAAGGACTGGGAACTGCCTCAGCCCACCGCCAAGGTCTGCGGCTACAACCACATCGCCTTTTCCGTGGAGAGCCTTGACGCCGCGCTGGCCGAAGTGCTGGCCGCTCCCGGCGTCCGTCTGGCGGTGGAGCCGTTCATCATTTCCGACAGGAAGCTCCGCTGCGCGTTTATCGCCGGACCTGGCGAAATCTATGTGGAACTCATGGAGAGCCTGAAGGACTGAAGCCGCTCACCTTGGACTGCGCAAAGGCCGTTCCTGCACGGGAGCGGTCTTTTTTGTGCGTAGTGACAGGGAAGGAAGAGAGCGGCGGGCCTGCGGGAGGAGATAGAGGCGTAACGAGCCGCGCTTTACCGCGGGGACGCAGAGAAGAAAAGAGCCGCGGCGCAGCCGCGGCTCTGGTGGAAACGTCCCGCAGACGGACTGCGGTTTCCTACGTTCAGGCGAGGGCCTGGAGGAGCAGGAGGGCGACGATGTTGATGATCTTGATCATGGGGTTGACGGCTGGGCCGGCAGTGTCCTTGTAGGGATCGCCGATGGTGTCGCCGGTGACGGCGGCCTTGTGGGCCTCGGAGCCTTTGCCGCCGAAGTTGCCTTCTTCGATGTACTTCTTGGCGTTATCCCACGCGCCGCCGCCGGAGGTCATGGAGATGGCCACGAACAGACCGGTGACGATGGTACCCATAAGCATGGCGCCGAGGCAGGAGAAGGCCGCGGTCTGTCCGCCGCAGGCCTTGATCACATAGTACAGGACCACGGGAGCCAGCACGGGCAGCAGCGAGGGAATAATCATTTCCTTGATGGCGGATTTCGTGAGCATGTCCACGCACGCGCCGTAATCGGGCTTGCCGGTGCCTTCCATGATGCCGGGGATGTTGTGGAACTGGCGGCGGACTTCAATGACGACAGAGGATCCGGCGCGCCCCACGGCCTTCATGCTCATGGAGCCGAAGAGGTAGGGGAGCAGACCGCCGATGAACAGGCCCACCAGAATGTAGGGATCCTGAAGGGCGAAGCTCACGTTGAGGTTGGGGAAGTAGCGGCTGAGGTCTTCGGTGTAGGAAGCGAAGAGCACGAGCGCGGCCAGAGCCGCGGAGCCGATGGCGTAGCCCTTGGTCACGGCCTTGGTGGTATTGCCCACGGCGTCGAGGGCGTCTGTGATTTCGCGGATGGATTCGGGCAGACCGGACATTTCGGCGATGCCGCCGGCGTTGTCGGTCACGGGCCCGTAGGCGTCAAGGGCGACGATCATGCCGGCGAGGGCCAGCATGGTGGTGGCGGCCAGAGAGATGCCGAACAGACCGGCCTGCGTGTAGGCGAACAGGATGCCCACGCAGATGATGATCACGGGCGCGGCGCAGGCTTCCATGGAGACGGCGAGGCCCTGAATGACGTTGGTGGCGTGGCCGGTGGTGGAAGCCTCGGAGATGCTGCGGACGGGCCGGTAGGAGGTGGAGGTGTAGTATTCCGTTGCCACCACGATAAGGCCGGTCACGACAAGGCCCGTGAGGCAGCAAAGCAGGAGGTTGCCGCCGGAGAAAGCGTTGCCCTGAATGACCATGCCGTCTTCACCCCAGAACACAAACAGGGTGACAAGGGCGATGAGTACGGCGGAGATGACGCCCGTGGCCGCAAGCCCCTTGTACAGGGCGCGCATGATGTTGCCGTCCGAGCCGAGCTTCACGAAGAAGGTGCCGAGCACGGAGGCGAGGATGCACACGCCGCTGATGAGCAGCGGGAACATGACCATTTTGGTCTGGAGCGCACCGTCGAAGAAGATGGAGGCAAGCAGCATCGTGGCCACCACGGTGACGGCGTAGGTCTCGAAGAGGTCGGCGGCCATGCCGGCGCAGTCGCCCACGTTGTCACCCACGTTGTCGGCGATGACGGCGGGGTTGCGGGGGTCGTCCTCGGGAATGCCGGCTTCGACCTTGCCCACGAGGTCCGCACCGACGTCCGCACCCTTGGTGAAGATGCCGCCGCCGAGACGGGCGAAGATGGAGATGAGGGAAGCGCCGAAGGACAGCGCCACAAGAGCCTGCATGACGTGTTCCTGCGAGACGCCGAAGAGCGTCAGAACAGCGTAGTAGACGGAGACGCCGAGAAGTCCGAGACCGACCACCAGCATACCGGTGATGGCGCCGGACTGGAAGGAGATGTTCAGCGCGGGAATCATGCCCTGTTCAGCGGCGGCAGCCGTGCGCAGGTTGGCGCGCACCGACACGTTCATGCCGATGAAACCGGCGGCACCGGAAAGCACGGCGCCGATGACGAAGCCCAGAGCCGTGAGGAAGGACATGGAGAACAGCAGCAGAACGGCGACCACGGCGCCAACAATGGCAATGGTGCGGTACTGCCGGCTCAGGTAGGCCTGTGCGCCTTCCTGAATCGCACCTGCGATGCGCTGCATGTCCTCGCTGCCGGTGGATGCGGCGAGAACGCGTTTGGCCGTCTTGCTGGCATAGTACAGCGCGAAGGCCGCACACGCAAAGACGATCACCAGAGAGATGAGAGTCATACTTACCCCCGACAGGTAGTCAGAATGTGTAAACATTAAGGACAGGTTCGTTCACTTTGCCCGATACCCTGCAATGGCAGGATGGAAGGATATAAGAAAATTTCGGGAATGACAAGCCTCGGAAGAAATTCTTTCGCTTTCAGCGCACCGGAGCGGGCTTATGCTTTTGGTGTCTCGAATCCTTTCCTGCCCGGCTGAGGCGTTTTTGCGTCTTTTGGCCCTGTTTTTTCTTTCTGCGGCACAGACCGTTTCACCAGCTTTTCAGGCGGGCTTCCACGTCGTCGATGATGCTTTTGGGGGTGGAGGCCCCTGCCGTCAGTCCTATGACTTCGCAGTTTCTGAAGCGGGCTGGGTCGAGTTCCTCCGCCGTTTCCACCAGAACCGCAGGCACACCCCGCGCTGTCGCAAGTTCGGCCAGGCGGCGCGTATTGCCGCTGGATCTGCCGCCGACCACCACCATGGCCTGTACCCGTCCGGCGAGATCCACGGCTTCTTCCTGCCGTTCGCGGGTAGCGTCGCAGATGGTGTCCAGCACGGTCAGTCCATCGCCGAAGTAAGTCGAGAGACGCAGGCGCATCCGGTCAAAGATCAGCCGATCCTGCGTGGTCTGTGCGGCCAGAACCACGGAGCGGCCCTGGAGCGGGCAGGAAGCCAGCAGTTCTTCCAGTTCCTCCGGCGAGGAAAAGATATGGCCCGGCCCTGCGGCGTAGGAAATCAGTCCGCGCACTTCTGGGTGGGCGGCTTCTCCGTAGAGCAGCAGTTCGCGTCCGGTGGCGGTGGTTCTGGCGATGGCGAGCTGAGCCTTTTTCACCCGCGGGCAGGTGGCGTCCTCCACATGGAAACAGCGGCGGCGCAGGGCGGCTTCGACCGTGCGGGATACGCCGTGGGCGCGGATGAGCACCGCCATCTCCCCGCTGGCCTCCTCCGGGGAGTTCAGGCAGCGGACGCCCTTGCGGGCGTAGGATTCGATGACTTGCGGGTTGTGGATGATTTCCCCAAGCGTGGCCATTGCTCCGGAATGAGAAGCGACGATGGCGTCCAGCTTGTTCAGCGCCAGGGCTACACCCATGCAGAAGCCGCCGTGTTTTGCGCGGATGACCCGGATCATGGGAGCCTCCTTAAGATTTTTTGCCCCGGTGCAGGCGGCGCAGGACAGGACCGGCGATCAGATTTTCATATCGGGGCTGGAAGAAATGCGCAAGGAGCAGCCAGGACGCCACGAAGAGAATTCCGCTCACGGCAAGGGTGAGGAACTGCTGAAGCAACGGCGGGAGATGGGAAAGCAGGTGGAAGAAGTCCTGACGCACGGCCAGCGTGAGGCCGCAGCCCGGCAGGGAGAGCATCATGCTGCGCCAGGCCGCGCCCGGGACTCCGGCAAAGGCTCCCGAGGCCCAGCGGCGGCAGGCGATGAACAGGAGTGCCAGAGCGTAGAGCGCGATGGACACCGTCGTCACCAGTGCCACGGCGGAAGCACCGAAGAGCGGGATAAGGGCAACATAGCAGGGCACGGCCAGAAGCGTGGCCAGTGTGCCCACCACGGCTGGGGTCAGAGTGTCCTGCATGGCGTAGAAAGCCCGTCCCGTGACCTGCTGGAGCAGCCAGAAGGGTACGGCCAGGAGCATGATCTGGAGCAGAGGCGCCGCGCCGTCCGTATCCGCTACGGAGAAGCGGCCGCCTTCAAAGATGAAGCCCAGAACCGGCCCTGCGGCGGCGATCATCCACAGCGTCACGGGCACGGCCACGATCATGCTGTTTTGCATGGTGCGGCCGAGGGTGGAGCGGAATTCTTCCCTGTCCCCCCTGGCGGCAAGAGCGGCCAGAAAGGGGAAGGAGGCCACGCCCGCGGCCTGAGCCACCACACCCACGGGAACCATCATGATACGCCTGGCGTAGCTCAGCAGACTGACGGCGCCGTCTCCGGCCAGACTGCCGAAGATGCGCACGAACTGTTCATCGAGCACCACCACGGACTGCCCGAGCATGAGCGGCAGGGCGAGGAGCAGGACTTTCTTCATGAGCGGGTGATGGAAGCGCAGTTCCAGATGCAGACCGCCCGTTCTGACGGTGAGGCAGGGCAGCAGAAAAGCCCCGAGGAAGGCCCCGGCGAGCACACCCCAGCAGAAGCCTTCCATGCCTTGGGCGAGGCCCAGCCAGGGCAGGCCGACGCCGAAAAGCAGAATGCCGCCGTTGTAGAGTATGGGCATGAGCGCGGGAACGGAGAACTGACGGCGGAGGTAGAGGATGGCGGAGAGGCAGGCGCCGGGGAGGAAGAAGACCTGCGCGGGGAGTACGATGCGCAGGAACCGGGTCAGGCGCAGACAGCGCGCCTCGTCAAAGCCCGGGGCCACGATCGGCGCGAGCTTAGGCGCGGCCAGCCATGCGGCGAGGGATACAACGCCGATAGACAGCGCCGCCCAGCAGAACACGGTGCTGAAAAAGCGCCAGGCGTCCTCTTCGTCTTCCTCAAAGCGTTTGGAGAGCAGCGGGATGAGCGTGATGGAGATGTAGCCGCCGGCGAGCAGATAGTTGAGAAAATCCGGCACCACAAAGGCGGCGAAATAGATGTCCGTCTCGCCGCCCGCGCCGAACTGCCAGGAGATGATCTTGTCCCGGAACAGCCCCATGAAACGGGAAACCAGAACACTGAAGGCCATGATGAGGGCCGCCGCGCCCATTTTTTGCCGTGCCGTGAGTAGTGCCATAGTTCACACCGTGAAGCGCATCGCGCCGGACGAGGAAAGGACGCGCACACATTCTGAAGGGATGACCACATATTCGCGCCGGGGCGGGGGAGCCGCCGCGTCCGCCACACGGGAAAAGGAGAGGCAGTACAGGCCGCCGGCCTCGAGACTGCAATCCAAAAGATGCAGCCCGGACACGTCCATGGAATGGCCAACGGTCCAGTGGTCGATGTAGGGCGTTTCTCTTGGGGGAATCATGCGCAGGAAGCGGAAGACCGCCACCCGCGGCAGGGGCGGGCAGGCACAGGAGCGCAGCATCTCCCACACCTCTTCGCGCGAGGCTCCTGGCCCGAAGGGGCGTTCCACGCGCAGGCCGGGAAATTCATGGGCGCGCACGTCCTCGCACATGGCGTCCACCACATCGGTGTAGTCGATACGGTGTTCGAGGATGTCCTGAAAGGCCGCCGTGTCGTGGATGTAGCGGAGCAGGGTGCGGTTGAAGATGGCCCGTCCCTCAAGGGGCGTGATGTGGAAGAGCACTTGAAGGGCGTTGAGTACCGCGTAGAGAGCGCAGAAGTTGTCGACTTTTCCCTGATAAAAAGGCTGCATGACGTATCCCCGCAGACCGTGGGGAGGCCGGCTTGTCCGCGTCCCTTCAGGCCCTGTCCTTTGAGGCATAGCCCCGACCGGTATTTCTCGTCAAGGAGCTGGACAGGGCTGCAGCTTATGTGTATAGTTATCCCGTTGAAAGCATATCAATATAGCTTGATATAAAGATATGCTCTGTGGACACCGTTTTTCAGAGTGCCTGCGCTCTGACTTTTCAAGGAGACAACATGATTCCAGCTCATGGCAAATATCTTTTCACTTCCGAATCCGTAACGGAAGGGCATCCCGACAAGGTGGCGGATCAGATTTCCGATGCCGTGCTCGATGCGCTGCTGGCGCAGGATCCCGATGCGCATGTGGCCTGCGAGACGCTGGTGACTACCGGCATGGCCGTGATCGCCGGAGAGATCACCACCAAGGGGTATGCCGACCTGCCCGCCATTGTCCGCCGCACGATTAAGGACATCGGCTATGTGGGTTCCGAAATGGGCTTTGACGCCCATACCTGCGCCGTCATCTCCTCCATTGACAAGCAGTCTCCGGACATCGCTCAGGGCGTGGTGCGCAGCAACCCCGAAAATCAGGGTGCGGGCGATCAGGGCATGATGTTCGGCTTTGCCTCCAACGAGACTGAAACGCTCATGCCGGCCCCCATTTACTGGGCACATCAGCTTTCGCTTCAGCTCTCCCGCGTGCGGAAAACCGGCATCGTGGATTTCTTCCGCCCCGACGGCAAGACGCAGGTGTCCTTTGAGTATGTGGACGGCCGTCCCGTACGCATCAACAACGTGGTGGTGGCCACACAGCACGCGCCGAACGTGGATCACGCCGATGTCGTGGAGGCCGTGAAGAAGGAAGTCATCCGTCCCATTCTGGAGCCGACGGGCTTTTTCGATGAGAAGGACTGCGAGATCTTCATCAATACCACGGGGCGTTTCGTCATCGGCGGGCCTATGGGCGACTGCGGGCTGACCGGCCGCAAGATCATTCAGGACACCTACGGCGGCATGGGCAATCATGGCGGCGGGGCGTTCTCCGGAAAGGATCCCTCCAAGGTAGACCGCTCCGGCGCGTACATGGCCCGCTATGTGGCCAAGAACATTGTGGCGTCAGGACTGGCCGACCGCTGCGAAGTGCAGATCGCCTACTGCATCGGCGTGGCCGAGCCTGTCTCCGTGCTGGTACATACGTTCAATACCGGCAAGGTGACGGACGAGGCGCTCACGCGCATTGTGCGCGAAGTCTTCGACCTGCGTCCGTACTTCATCAGCAAGCGTCTCGACCTGAAGCGGCCCATTTACGGCAAAACGGCCTGTTACGGGCATTTCGGCCGCGAGCTTCCCGAGTTCACCTGGGAGCGCCGCGACGCCGTGAGCGACCTGCTTACCGCCGCCAGAATCTGATCTTCCTTTTCAACGGCACACGGGCCTCCCTTCGGGGAGGCCCTTTGTCGTTTATGGAGAGTTTCAAGACCTGGACGGACGAGCCGCAGGTCAGACGAAGGTCGGGCCGTGGTCACGCAATAGTCAGGCGATGCTCAGGCAATGATGAGCTGTTCGGCAGGGCTGCGCAGAGGGTGTACCCGGCCAACGATCCAGCCTGGTTCGCCAAGAGTCCGCAGTCGCTCAAGCGCTTCTTCGCTTCTGGCCGCAGGAACAGCGAGGAGCAGTCCGCCGGAAGTCTGCGCATCGAAGGCAAGGGTGGAGCGCAGCTCGTCCACACCGTCGAGTACAGTGGTATGGCAGGCACAGTGACGGCGATTGGCATACGTTCCGGCGGGGATCAGCCCGTCTCCGGCAAAATCCTCGACGTTGTCCATGAAGGGCAGAGCCGTGCTGTCCAGTTCGACGCTCACCGCGGAACCTCTGGCCATTTCCAGAGCGTGCCCGCCGAGGCCGAAGCCCGTCACGTCCGTGGCGGCGCGCAGACCCATGTCGCGCAGCACCTGTCCGGCGTTGGCGTTCAGTCGTGTGGTCCAGCGGTAGAGTTCCCTTTCCGTTTCCTCCGCTCCCGGCCAGCCAGCCTTGATCGCCGTGGCCAGGACGCCCGTGCCCAGCGGCTTGGTCAGGATCAGAACGTCTCCGGGAACCAGTCCGCTGTTGCTGGCAATGCGTGCTGGGTCCACGATGCCGGTGACGGACAGACCGTATTTGATCTGTTCGTCCTCCAGCGTATGTCCGCCCGCCAGTACAGCGCCCGCCTGAGCAAGAGCCTCATTGCCTCCGTTCAGAATTTCCACCAGCACGTCCAGCGGCAGGGTGCTTGCCGGATAGCTGACGATGTTCATGGCCGACCAGGGGATGCCGCCCATGGCATAAACATCCGAAAGCGCGTTGGCGGCGGCCGTCCGGCCAAAGAGCGTGGGATTGTTGCCGAGCGGACTCAGCACGTCCACGGTTTGCACCAGAGCCATGCCTGGCGGCGGCGTCTGCACGACTACCGCGTCCTCATTGTGGGCCGATCCGTGCAGAATCCGTCCTGTGGGATCGGGAACGCCGGGCAGCGCCCCGAGAACCTGCTCCAGCAACTCTGGAGCTGTCTTTGCCGCTCAGCCGGCGGCCTTTGTGCGATCCATCAGGCGAAACGTCATAGGTAACTCCTTGAGGTACAGTGTCAGGCTGCGGCGAACGCAGCAGCGCGTCAGGCACGGTCAGCCAGAGCCTGTCGCAGAGCTTCGGGCAGGAATGGGATGAGCTCTCCGACCTGCGTTGCCGGCGTGGGGGACGCCAGCTTTCCGGTCAGGCGGTTGGTCCTTGCCGCAATGGTACAGGCCCGGCGCATGGGGTATCCCGCCATAAGCAGCCCGGTGACCGTGCCGGTGAGCAGATCGCCTGTGCCTCCAATAGGTTCCATGAAGGGAATGTCGGGACTGTCCACGCGGGCGACCAGAACGCCGTCTTCAGCCACGCTGTCCACAGCCCCCTTGATGAGCAGGGTTCTGGCACAGTTTCCATGGGCGTGGGCACGCTGCGCCAGTTCCTCGGCAGAAAGCCCGCTGCCAAGCAGGAAGCCTCTGGTGTAAAAGGGATGCGGCGCGTTTTCGTCAGCCAGAAAAGCCAGCTCGCCGGCATCGGGCGTGAAAAGATCATACTCTCCCGCGTAGCCGCTCATTTTGGCCGCATACATGAAGCCGGCGTCGGCAGCGAGGACAGGGGCGGGGTGTTTTTCAGCATACGCCCTGACGCCCATGAGTACGCGGTTGTGCCCGTCCACATTCGGGAAAAGGTAATGAAAGGTCAGCCCGGCCACCATCTCGGAGGTCGAGGGCAGCCAGTCAGACAGAAACGCATAGAGGGCCAGGCTGCCCTTGCCGTTGCCCGTGTCGCCGGCCAGCAGCGCCAGAGGCTGCGGCAGCGCAAGGCTTTGGCAGACTTGCAGTGCGGCCGCGATGAGCGCCGGCGTACCGCGCTGGACAGAAAGAGCGGGGAGAGTCCCGCCGTGGGGCAGGAAGGCCTCAGCGCTGGTGTAGAGCTGGCCTTCTTCCAGCCGCCATGAACTCAGCGAGAGCGGAAAGTCCGCATCCGGAACGCTGCCGCAGATGATCCAGCTCATGCTCCCTCCCGCCAGAGACGCCGGGCCTCGACAAACGCCTTGTGCAGTGCATAGGCGCACAGCGTCTGCCCCCGGATACACGGTTCCTCGGCTTCGCTGACACGCCGGCCGTTCAGCCGCGCCGCAAGCCAGGGCACGTCCGGGCAGCCCCCGCCCGAGACATTGACGATGGTGCCCGTGTCTTTTTCTACGGTGATCTTCATGTTGGCCGCCCTGACCATGAACCATCTGCCGTAGTCCGTCGTATGAAACAGCGAGACCGGTTCCAGCAGAGGGTCGTCAACGGGAACGGCAGACAGAGGCTCAAGGTGTTCGCGCTGGAGAACACGTCTGGCAGCGGGTTCCAGCAGAAGTTCGAAGACAATGACCATGTCGCAGCCAGTGCGCAGTTCAGGCGGAGGCCCCTTGACTTCTACCGGCAGTCCGGCTTCGCGCAGCAGCCGCTCGGCGCGCAGTACCTCGCCCGTATTGTGAAAGGTGAGAAAGCCCTTTCCCCCGCTTTTGCCGGGCGCAGTTTCCAGTTCAGGCGTGCGTTTCTTCCAGAGTCCGAACAGGCGTTTCATCAAAAATTCCTTTGTGGTTTGAGACCTCCCCGCTCAGAGGGAAAAGAGTAGCTGATAAAACAGCGAAGCCGATGAAATCTTTTTCCGTAATCTCTTCCTTCAGGTAGGGGCAATCCGCACGACCCCTATCCGTTGGTTGCGGAGTCAGTCGGCGGATGGGGCGACGGTGGATTGAAACATCACTGCCATCTGCAGATTCCCCACATTCAGTATCCGCAGATCTGCGGGGCAGGCGTGTTTCGGCGTCCGCCCCGCAGGTGCGTAACAGGTTCGTTCATGGGAGAAAACGTTGCAGCACCGGAGCCGCTTCAGCGCACGCCGTTTTTCCGCAGTTCCAGACGGACGTGGCCGTCACACTCACAGGGCGTCACTGTCCAGCCGCGTTTGGCGGCGGCACGGCTGACGTTTTCCCGGCTGGCTTCGCTGTCCACCAGAACATCGAGGGCTTCGTCAGCGTCAAGATGGGGATGCACCATCAGCACAGGCTGAGGACAGGAAAGCCCTCTGGTATCAATAGTCTGCATAGCGTGTTCCTTCTGTTCACCGGCAAGCCCGTTCCCACAGTCCTGCCGGGTGCTTTGAGAGTGAGTTTTGGGCGTCAGGCGCTTTTGCGGCTGTACATGAAGCCGATGACAAGGCAGATGGCAAGCCCGATGAGCGTGGCCTGAGCGCCGTAGACGCCGATGCCCGCACCGGAGCTGGCCGTGCCCAGGTTATGGGCCGTGGCCGCGCCCACCAGCATACCCAGCACGAAAATGGCGGCGTCGCTGTCGCCTTCACCAGCCATGAAGAGCTGGCGTCCGGGGCAGCCGCCGGCAAGAGCAAAGGCCAGCCCGGCAGTGGTCATGCCCAGGAAGTTCCAAAGTCCGTCGGTATGGGCCACAGGCTGACCGGCGAAGCCTGGATGGAATCCACCCACAAACAGGTTGGCGATGAGCGCCGCCAGCAGCATGGAGAGCAGACCGAGGAACAGGTGACTATAGCGGAAGAGGATGAGGTCGCGGAAAGCTCCCATGGTGCAGAAACGGCTGCGCTGAGCCACGGCGCCGATAAGCATGGCGATGACAAGAGACGCAAGGAAGGGCGCGTGCATCGAACCCGGACCGCTGGTCGAATAGAAGACAGGGCCGCTCTGCTGCTGCCCCTGAATCTGTGGGAACACCAGGGAAAGTCCCAGCAATCCCAGCATGAGCGCGGGCAGAATCCAGCCTGAAACGGGATTTTGCGCGGAGCTTCGGCCGAGGGTGTAGCCGCGTTTGAAAAACAGTGTGCCAATCCCGATGCCAACGATAAGCCCGGCCATGCCGAACAGGGCGTTGCCGTCACCGCCGGCAAGCCGCAGCACGGCGCGCCAGGGGCAGCCGAGGAAAACCAGCGCACCGATGGCCGCGATCATGCCAAGGAGGAAGCGCACCAGAGGGGAAGAGCCTCCGCGGGGTTTGAATTCTCCGGAAAGAAGTGCCATCAGACATGCCCCGAGTACCAGACCGGCTATTTCCGGTCTCAGATACTGGACGATGGCCGCACGGTGCAGGCCGAGGCCACCTGCAATATCGCGCTCAAAGCAGGCCACGCAGATGCCCATATTGGCAGGATTGCCAAGCTGCTGCAGCAGGATAGCCGCAACACCGATCAATGCTCCGGCAAGAATAATACCCGCCGTTGTGGAAAAGGGGTTCTTGATCCGCACACCAGTCTCCTTTCTGTAAGCTGTGAAACCGAAACCGGTTTTGCCGTCCGTGTTTCGGCAAAAAGCGATCGCCCGTCAGGGCAAGGATCGCAACTCAACCGTCCATGACCATGTCCGGACTGCGGGAAGGAGCGTTGCAGAAGATGTGCGGTGGAAGTCAGTCAGCCGACCTTTGCGCCAACGCCAAAAACTGCGAGACCTCCAGTCCCACAGCGGCACTGCGTCAGGTGAACCCGCAGGCATAACGTCCAGTGCGGGGAGAGATGAAAGACAGGTTCAGCATCATGACTTCTATCCGATACTGAAAATTTACCCGGGGAGGATGCGAGCGTCAAGACCGCATTTCGCGCGGGGCCGGGCCGCTTCTCCGTATCACGTCGAAAAATTCAGGAAAAGGAGAAGTTTCTCAGCCGTTGGTGCGGTGCGCGGGACACTTTGACGCGCTTGTGCCCAGGGCGTATGCTGAAAGCTGCATGATGTGGGTTCCGGTGTTCGCCTGAGCCGGAAAGCGCATGGGATGGAAAACTGCGGAGTCAGACTCATGAAAGTGGCGGCCTGTGATTTTGACGGAACGCTTCTTCGCGGCGGGGAAGTCAGCACTGCAGACCGTGCCGCCATTGACGAATGGCGGGCGGCGGGCCATGTCTTTGGCATCGTCACCGGCCGCGGCGTGACCACACTGCTTGCGGCCCTGAAACGGTGCGGGCCGGTGCCCTGTGACTTTGTGATCTGCAATAACGGCGCATTAATCTGCGATGGCCAGTTCAGGGAAGTGTGCCGCGCAGTCCTGCCGGAGGCTGCCAGAACCGTGGTACTTGACCATCCTGTCCTGCAGGTGTGCGACCAATGCCTCCTGTTTTCTGGCGCGGAGGCGTATGTCCTCGCCGGTAAGGCCCCGTACTGGATTCACCCCGAGAACCGATTTTCCTCCCTGCCGACGGAGCGGGCGCGGCAGCTGCCGCTGCATCAGATCAGTGTGCGGTATCCGGACACTGTATCTGCACAGGCCTGGGCCGCAGCCCTGGCAGCGGCAGGTGAAGGGCTTGTCGAAGTGCACCTGAGCAGCATCTGCATTGACATGACCGCCTGCCGCGTCAACAAGACGGAGGGCCTACGCAGGCTTATGCGTATCCGGCACTGGGAGGGAGATGTTTTGGTTGCCGGCGATGATGGCAACGACCTTTCCATGATCCGGGACTTCGGCGGCTGCGCCGTGAGCACGGCCACGGATGAGGTGCGCAGGGCCGCCGTCCGCGTGGTGGACAGCGTGGGGCAAATGCTTCGGGAGCAGATAGGGGATAGCCGTTTCGGTGCCGGATCCCGCGCCGGAAAGAGTCTGCTGCGGCATGGCAGGATGCTGGGCGTCTTTTCGGGGCAGTAATCCCTTGTGAAAGCCTGCGGCAGGTGGGGCGGCTCTATGGCGTCACATTGCGGGACTGGCTGGCTCAGTCGGACTTCATAGCCTTCTTGAGCTTGTCGAAGAGACCTTCCTTGGGCTGTTCGGTAAGTTTTTCAAACTCCTGAAGCAGTTTTTCCTGTTCGGCCGTGAGATGGGTAGGCGTCTTGACTACAATGCGCACGAGGAGATCACCCATGCGTTTCTCCCCGGGATAGGGCAGACCCTTGCCGCGCAGCTGGAAGATTTTCCCGCTTTGCGTTCCCTTCGGGATGTCGAGTTCCAGCGCATCGTCCTCCTTGATGCCGGGAACCTGTATCCGCGTACCCAGAGCGGCCTGGGGGAAAGAAATCGCTGCGGTGTAAATAAGGTTCTGCTCGTCGCGTTCGAAAACTTTGTCGTCTTCCACACGCAGCACCACATAGAGATCGCCGGGAGGCCCGCCGTGGACGCCGGCTTCCCCTTCGCCGCGGAGACGCAGTCGGGCGCCGTCGTAGACGCCTGCGGGGATGTGAACCGTCAGCTCGCGGGTGACTTCCACCATGCCGGTACCGCGGCATTTGGGGCAGGGCTTAGGTATGGTGAAGCCCTGTCCGCGGCAGGCGGGGCAGGGCTGAAAGAACTGCATGAAGCCCTGACGTATGCCGATCTGCCCGGAGCCTCCG
This sequence comes from uncultured Mailhella sp., assembly GCF_947631555.1. Classification (GTDB taxonomy): domain Bacteria; phylum Desulfobacterota; class Desulfovibrionia; order Desulfovibrionales; family Desulfovibrionaceae; genus Mailhella. The sequence goes on from NZ_CANRLT010000010.1 coordinate 34,775, forward strand.
CATTTTTTGCAGGTCTCGCGGCTGGAGCCTTTGGCCGCGCCGGAACCGCCGCACTCCGTGCAGGTGGCGTGACGGGGAATCTTGATGTGTTTCTCCGTGCCGAGTGCCGCTTCCCGGAAGGAGATGGTCATGGTGTAGCGCAGATCATCGCCCTGCTGGGGGCGCGGGCCGCGGCTGCGGGCGCCGCCGAAGCCGAACAGGTCGCCGAAGATATCGCCGAACTGGGCAAAAATGTCTTCCGCACTGTTGAAGCCGCCGCCCATGCCGGTGTCGGCGGTGCCGAAGCGGTCGTAGTGGGCGCGGCGTTCGGGATCGCGCAGGACGTCGTAGGCTTCCGCCGCTTCCTTGAACTTCTGCTCTGCCTCGGGATTATTAGGATTGTGGTCGGGATGATACTTGAGCGCCAGTTTGCGGTAGGCTCTCTTGATTTCATCTTCCGAAGCGTCTCTGGCGACGCCGAGGACTTCATAATAATCGCGCTGGCTCATGATGCTTTCCGTCAGAAGGGAGGCAGTTTTCCGAAACGTTGGGGGAAAGGCGGTTCAGCGCGGGAGGTTCTCCCGCGGCTCAGTCGTCGTTGTCCGGCACGGTATCGGTGGGGGTGTAGTAGTGCTTGTCTTCGGGAAGAATCTTGCCAGCGGCGATTTCGCGCAGAGCGGTGACGACTTCCTTGTTTTTGCTGTCCACCAGGGGTTCATAGCCTTCGCGGAACTGACGAACGCGCTTGATGGCCATCTGCACGAGCAGAAAGCGATTGTCCACGCGGCGCTGGCAGTCTTCAACGGTAATGCGGGCCATAGATGCCTCCAGAGCTGTTGCCGGTGATCCGGCGGGGAAATTCACAAAAAGGGATGATCCAGCGGCAGAGTGCAGGGGGGGCTGCGCTGAACTGAACTTTTTAGCTGAGTTTGCGAAAGATGTCAAATATCGGGACTCCCCTTTGGCAGACGGAGACCCGGGTTTCGTCTGTTCAGGAGCGGCGTTTGCCGAAGCGGTGGACGGGTTTGCGCTCTTCCGTGTCTATGGCAAAGAAGTCATCGGGCGCGCCGTGGAAGGCTTTTTTCGCGGGCTGCGGAGACTTCTGCCCCCGGCGTTCGGGGAAGCAGGATTCTTCATCTTTTGCAAAGCGTGGAGAGTGTGGACGGCGGAAGTTCTTTTTCTCCCGAAACGCGGAGCGCCCGTCCTTGGTCCTGTCTTCGAATCCGCCCTCGAAGCCGTTTTGGAACGGCCTCCTGGGACGGAAGCCGTGTTCGCGGCGTTCGTCCTCTTCCCGTTCGTCCCTGCGGGGGCGGAAGGAGTAGGGTGCGTCACGTCTGTCCTGCCAGTCTTCATTGCGGCGGAATGGACGGCGCGGACCGCGGCTTTCATACGCCTCTTCCCGGCTTCTTGGGGATCGGGGGCCTTCCTCCTTCCACATTCCGGCAGGGCGGCTCGTGCGCCCGGCTTCATCCCCACGACGGAAGCGGCGCGGAGAGTCTCCGTTTTCGGCGTCCCAGCGCTCATTCCGGTGCGGGCGGAACGAGCCGGCCGCTCCTGCGCGGTCTTCCCAGTCGCGGCCCTGTTCGGAAAAGGCACGCCGTTTCGGGCGGAAGCCGTGTTCGCGGCGTTCGTCCTCTTCTCGTTCGTCCCTGCGGGGGCGGAAGGAGTAGGGTGCGTCACGTCTGTCCTGCCAGTCTTCATTGCGGCGGAAAGGGCGGCGCGGGCCGCGGCTTTCATCATCCGCCCATTTTCCGGCAGAGCGGGGTTCTTCCTTTTTCCACACTCCGGCCGAGCGGTTCTTGCGTCCGGCTTTGTCCCCGCGGAAGCGGTGGGGAGACTCGCCGTTTTCGGCGTCCCACGGGCGTTCATTGCGGCGGGGACGGAAAGCTCTGCTGCCGTGTTCGCTGCCGCGGCGTCCTTTGTTCTTGCGGAAAGGACGGCGTCCTTCCTCGTCATCGTGCTGATATTCCAAGTCTATCTCCAGGTGGCCGACCGAAACGCCGGCCAGTTTTACAGTCACTCGCTGTCCCAGGCGGAAGCCTTCGCCGGTGCGCAGTCCCCTGAGTTCCTGTCTGTCTTCATCGTAAACGTAGAAGTCACGGCTCAGCGTCTCCACCCGAACCATGCCTTCCACCGGCATACCGTCCAGCTCGACGAAAAAGCCGAAGCTCATCACGCCGCTGATCACGCCTTCGAAGCGTTCTCCCGTCCGGTTCTGCAGGAGCAGACAGCCCATGCGTCGGTTGATTTCGCGTTCAGCATCGGCGGCGGCGCGTTCGCGGGCGTTGCACTGTCCGGCGATTTCCAGCAGGGAATGCCCGGCGGGAATGGATCCGCCCGTATCGAGTCCGAGAACATAGCGTAAGGCGCGATGGTTCACAAGGTCTGCGTAGCGCCGTATGGGGGAGGTGAAGTGGCAGTACCTTGCCGAGGCCAGTCCGAAATGCCCTTCTTCCTTGGGTGAATAGCGCGCCTGCATCATGGAGCGCAATACCAGATGGTTGACGGCAAAGGCGCGGTCGCTTCCTGCGGCTTCGTCCAGAACGCCGGTCAGCCAGGCGGGCTGGCGAACCACCGAGGTTTCGGGGAGAGTGACTTCGGCGTCGGAGAGGCGCAGGGTGCGGTAAAGCTCCTCAAGTTTTTCCGGGCCGGGCGCGGGATGGACGCGGTAGAGGAAGGGCGCCTGCTTCCGGCTCAGAAATTCCGCCACGCACTCGTTGGCCCTGACCATGAACGCTTCGATGAGGCGGTGCGAAAAGAGCCGTTCCCGGTTGCGTATGCCCATTACCTGGGGTACTCCGCCGAGCTCTTCCACCTGAAATTCGGCTTCGGGGAGGTCGAAATCCAGCCCGCCCTGACGTCTGCGGCGTGCGATGAGCGTACGGGCGAGTTCTGCGGCACTCTGAAGCATGTCCGGCACCCCGGGGGCGTCCTTTTCCAGGTGCACGGCGGCTTTGCCCGCGGGAGCGTCCAGCAGCGCCTGAACCTGACGGTAGGTCAGTCGGGCACGGGAACATATGAGCGCATTGACGAAGCGGCTGTTCAGGATGGCGCCGTCTTCATCCAGCTCCATGTCCACGGCCAGGGAGCGGCGTTCCTCACCCGGGCGCAGGCTGCACACGCCGTTGCACAGGGCTTCGGGCAGCATGGGTTCCACGGACATGGGAAAATAGCAGGAATTTCCACGTTCTCTGGCCTCACGATCCAGAGCCGTGCGCGGCCGCACATAGTAGGCAACGTCCGCAATGGCCACCAGAAGACGCCAGCGCCGTCCCTCGCGGAACACGCAGACAGCGTCGTCGAAGTCCCGCGCGTCTTCTCCGTCGATGGTCACGAGAGCCGCACCGCGCAGGTCTTCCAGATCTTCCGTCTGCAGGGGACGGCTTACGGCTTTTTCGGCTTCGGCCAGGACATTGCCGGGAAATTCCTCGGGAATGGCGTGGTTCAGCTTGGTCAGGCGCTCCTGCGCTGCGGCGTCGTTCTCCTGTCCCAGTACGGCCAGGGCCGTGCCCGCCCACAGGGGGCGGCGAGAGTCCTCAAGTTTTTCGCCCACGCGCACGAGAAGCAGGGCACAGGCGTCGGGGCGTCCTTCCAGCGCACTCACCTCGGCCAGAATATCGAAGGAAAGCCGTGCGTCCACGGGGCGGCAGAGTACGGAACCTTTCGGTCCGTCCTTCAGCACCCGTACCGCCACCTCACGCTGTCCGCGCTCGATCACGGAAACGACGCGGCCTTCCGGTCTTCGGCCACCGTACCTGCGGGGAAGCAGCATGACTTCTACAAGGTCGCCGTTCCAGGCATCGCCAAGAGCGTCCGGGGCAATAGAGATATCGCAGCCCGCCCGCTGCTCCTCGCCTTCGGGTGTGACAAAGGCCGCTCCGGAGCGCTGTACGGCCAGTCTGCCGCGCCGCATCTTCATGGCTGTGGGCACGGCCCAGGAACCGCCGGGCAGATGTACCAGCGCACCGTTGCGGGCAAAGTCGTGCAGGGCGATGAGTACGTCTTTCTTCAGGCGGCGCGAAAGCTGCATAATGCGCAGAATATCGTCCAGACGCAGGGGGCGGCCCGCGCCTTTCACGGTGTCCATCAGGGCTTGTTCGTCAAGTATCGCGTTTTTTTTCATGGCGTTGTTTGCGGAAGGAAGACAAGGCAGCATTGACCCGAACCGGAAGCTTTAAGAACAAGTCTCAGTGTTGCTGCTGCCACCAGTTTTCCCACCAGAGGGGAAAGTCCGGGACATCGGGCGCGTCCCGGCCCTGAAGCTCTTCAGCACTCAGCGAGGCGAAGAACACCGCCTTCACGTCCAGAGAGAAGCAGGGGACGGGAAGATCGAGCCGGAAGAGCTTCACCGCGTCCTTGCCGGTGCAGACTATGGGCAGCCCGGGCCTCGAGAGGGTTTTCAGAGACGTGCGAAAATCGTGGTGATCCGGGAAGGAGAATACCGTTTGCGGGGCGCGGCCGAGAAAGTCCGTCACCGTGCGCAGGGCCTGCCCGGGAGCGCCGATACCGCTTGCAAAGACGTAGGGGCCGCACAGGGACGAGGCCGGAAGCGGGCCTTCACCCGTCAGGGAACGCAGACCTTCCGGCTCCAGACGGAAGGCAAAGACCGGGCGGGGAAAGGTGTGCAGACGCTGCTTCAGTGCGGACACGAGGGTCGGCCATTCTTTGGGTTCGGTCTTGACGAGATAGGCTCCGGCCTGCTCCAGTGCGGTTTCCGGCTCGCGCCAGGTTCCTGCGGGCAGAATGCGGCCCCAGTTGGACGGTTCGCCGCCGGGGCGGGGTGAAAGGCGAACGTCGTCAGCGTCGAGGAGTACGAGGTCAAGATCGCGGGCGGTACCCAGGTGCTGAAAGCCATCGTCCAGAAGGTAGAGATCCGGGGGACAGGCGGCGAGGGAGCGCCCGCCGCGGCTGCGGTCGGGATCCACGATGACGCTTGCCCGCGGGTGGCGCAGTGCGAGCATGAGGGGTTCGTCCCCGCACTCCGCGGGGGAAGCGCCTGGTCCGGCGGGGAAGGCGGGCCCTGGCGGGTGCGCCCCGTAGCCGCGGGTAAGCACAGCGGCGCGCAGAGCGCGGGCGTCGGCCCAGGCAAGCAGCCAGTCAACAATGGGCGTCTTGCCCGTGCCGCCCCAGGAGATATTGCCTACGGACACGCAGAGCGCGGGCGGCCTCCAGACGCGAAGCCGTCCCTGCCGCGCAAGGCTGCGGCGCAGACGTCCTCCCGCACCGTAAACCCCGGAGAGGGGCAGGAGCAGGGGGGAGAGAATGTTTTGGAGGGGATGGCGTTTCGCCATGATGCCGCCGTGGTGAGGATCACGCCGTCAGCACAGGGGGCTAACGGACGGGGGTATAGTCGAGGGCGGAGATTTCCTCGGTGGATTCGAGCTTGAAAATCACAGGACGCAGACCATCGTTGCAGCTGCAGATGGCCACACCGGGGGTGCGGATCCAGTCTCCGAAATAGAAGACGTCTCCGCCCGCACCGTGAGCCAGGGCGAAGACATACTGATAGATGGCTTTCCACGCTTCATCGCAGAAGCCTTCGGGTTTGGCATAGTCAGCAAAGAAGACCTGCCCGGCTTTAAGCATGGGGCAGGGGCCAAGTCCTTCCGCGCCGTATTCGTGCGCGAGTTCTGCGTCGAACGTCGTCTTGAGGACGGTGATTTTTACCTTTTTCATGGGCAAAAACAGACAAAAAACGGGAGGGCGGAAGCCCTCCCGTTGGAAAGCGGCTAGCTGTTGCGGTTTCCGAACAGGCGGAGCAGCATGAGGAAGAGGTTGATGAAGTCCAGATACAGGGTGAGGGCACCGAGCAGCGCACCGCGGCGGATCGCCACGGAGTCGTTCAAAGGAGCGGTTTCACCCATCATGCGCAGCTTCTGGGTATCGAAGGCGGTCAGTCCGGTGAAAATGATCACGCCGAGTACGCTGATGGTCATGTCCACGGCGCTGTTGCCCAGGAAGAGGTTCACGAGGCTGGCCAGAATGATGCCCCACAAGCCCATGATCAGGAAGTTGCCCATGCCCGTGAGGTCACGCTTCGTCACCATGCCGAAGACGCTCATGCCGGCGAACATGCCCGCGGTCACGATGAAGGCCTGCGCCACGGAAGCCCCGGTGTAGACCAGAAGGATCGGGCCGAGAAACACGCCCATGAGGGCGGAGTACAGCAGGAAGAGTCCGGTCGCGGTACCGGCGGAGATGGTGTGGATGCGGGCGGGGATGTACATACTCAGACCAAGGATGCCTACGATCATGAGGATGAACATGATGGTGTTGGTGAACAGGAACTGCAGAATGGCCATGTTCGATGCGGTGAACACCGCTGCCAGAGCCGTGACGCCCAGAGCCACGGTCATCCACAGGTAGACCTGCTGCATATAGACGGAGACGCTGGAACGCACATAGCCTTGTGCGCTTTCACGAGAAAAAGCCATTTCATTTCCTCCCGAACAAAAGAAGTGACACGATAGCCGGAAAAACTCCGCCAAGACGTAGAACAAAGATAAGGATTCTTCTCCCATAATGCAAGAGGGGAGCAGGGAACGTTTTTGGGGCACGGTGCGGAGCCTTTGCCCGTCATGGCCTGGCGGAGGACGTCTGGCCATGAACGGTGCAAGAATACCTCGTGAAGGGTATCTCCTCTTTTTTCTTTGTTTTTTGAGGCTGAAGACAGCACGCCTGCCCAGAAGTCCTTTGCCGCTATGGGCAGGCAAAGAGTTCACGAAGGGGCGTCTGTGTCTGACGGAATGGCTTGACGCTGTCTTGCCATGAGAGTATTTTTTCAGACGGAGACGTTTTGTAACCGGTGTTGCACCTGGTCTTCAAAACCAGTGGGCGGCTGAGAGGCCGCCGGTAGGTTCGACCCCTATACGTCTCCGCCAGTAAAATCTTGTGGCGGGTCTGAGCGGTTCAGCCCGCTGTTTTTTATGATGCGGCTTTCGTCACAGGAAGGCGCTTCTTTTGGTTCCTCTCAATCTGGCGAGGACTGCGCTTGTGGATGCGTTTGCTTTTCCTTGTCGGCAGAGGATTCGCGTTCGGGACTGCGCGCCTCAGATTTCTCCTGAAGGCTGCGGAAGAATGCCGGGTATGGGTTGGGGCTTGTCAGCATACCGTAAAAAAGAGACGAAGTAAGTTTTGCTTTGTCTGTAAAGACCAGGATAAGCCGCACGATGTACAAAGCGTCCGGCAAGCGAAAGTCTTCCGAGACCTGCTGGATGAGAGAAACCGGGCGGCGCGTTGAATACCCGTACTCGAAAGGCCGCAAGTGCGGCTTCAGGACGTGACAAAGAAAAGGCCATCAGACTGACGCTGTAAAACGGTTCCTGCCCCGATTCCGAGTTTTGAACCATTTTTTGAAAGCCTGTCATTCTGCCGCAGTGCCAGTGCCGGAGAATTCGTCGCCATCGGAAAGTACCGCGCCTAGGTACTGCACACCGTTGGTCTGTACCCCGGGGCTGCGGGTGTGACCTCGGCGATGTCAGGGGGCATGGTGCGAAATTATGCGAAATCCGGTGTGAATCTTGACTTAACGCCCATAAAAGGAAAGTCTGTTCCTGATTTTGCCTGTCTTGCCATTACTCTTATGGGAAGCCCCTATGACCGTCGCCGCACTCATCCCCTTTCGCAATGAAGAAGTTCTCCTTCCCTGTTGTCTGGCCTCGCTGAAAGGCGTGGCCGATATGGTTATCGGGATGGATGACCATTCCTCCGACCGCTCGGCGGAAATCTTTCAGGCTGCCGGAGGCGTTGTTCTCACTGCCGAAGGCGACTATTCCGGATTTTCTCAGGGCAAGGAAAAAGTCATCCGGCAGACGCTGCTGGAAGAGGCTCGCCGCCGCGGAGCCACACATTTTCTCTGTCTGGACGCGGACGAGGCGCTGACCGCACCTTTCCGAACGTATGGCCGGGAGCTGATGGAAGGGCTTGAGCCGGGGCATAAGCTGGCCCTGCGCTGGCTCACGCTCTGGGGCAGCACCACGGTTTTCAGAGAAGGGGATTACAGCAAATTCCATCGCATCTACCGAGGAATCATCGTGCGCGATGCGGAGGATCTGCCATCGTATGCGGGTTTTTTGCACATGCCGCGCACCCCTGGATCCGATAGCAGAAACAACGTGACCAGGTGCCCGCTGGAAAAAGGAGCGCTGCTGCACTTTACCGCCATGGATCTGTCTTCCTACCAGCTGAAGATTGCCTGGTATCACTGCATAGAGCTGGCGCGCAGTCCGAAGGACGCTGAGCGCATCAACCGTTTTTATTTTCGTGACTGGGACGAGACCCATCTGAAGCTCAGGACTGTTCCCGAAGGCTGGACGGAAGGACTGCCCGCGCCCGCACCCAGCGAAGAGCGCTCTGTCTGGCAGCTGGCTGAATTGCGGCGCCTTTTCGATGAGCGGGGGATAGAATTTTTCGAGCCTCTGGAGATCTGGCATATCCCGCTCCTGCGTGAGGAATTCCAGCGCCGCACAGGGCGGCTTCCCAGGAAGCCGGATTTCTTCACGCGGCTGCGCAGGACGGTGCGCAGGGAGCGGAAACGCTTTGACAGATGGATAGTCGATGTCGAAAGAACGATACGGGGCGAAGAGGAGTAGCCGTGGAGGGCACGCGGCAGTTTAATGCGGATTTTGCCCGAAAAAGATTTTTTTGCTCGTTGGTTACAGCGGCGATGGCTAAATGCCCCCGACGCAGAGACTTTCCCGTTGAGAGAGGCGAGCATGATGGTTTTCGGCGAAAAGGGCGACTCAGCAGCACCGGCAGGGCATGATACAGCATACGGTAAGAGAAAATAAAGATGAAACTCTTTGGCAGATCTGAAAGTTGCTATGCGCTTGCATGGGGAGCCATATATACCGTCTGCACCAATGTTCCCTACTATGCAATGCTGTTTCCTCTGAATAGTATTTTTGTAAAATCAATACTTTTATCATTTATATATGCGGTTAGTATGTTTTATCTTTTGTGCCTTTTAGGGAAAATTGGTAAAATTTTTGAGGTCATTATTTTTATATCATCAGCCATAGTCTTATATTTTTCGCTTTCCTTTAATTATGTACAAACAAAGGATATGTTCGCTCTGCTCTGGCTTACAAATGTTCACGAAGCCATGGGAGTGTTCAGCCCCGTCTTGTTTGTCTATCTTGCGGCGGGAACGGTACTGACCTATTTGGCGCTCAGGACGTTTCCCAAAAAGACGGCGCTCGCTTCGTGGGCGGGACTGCTCATTCTCTGCCTCCTCTGCGGGGCGGCAAAGCAGTTTCAGCCCGTGGAGTTGAAGGGGCGGCATCCCATGCCCGCGGGGTATCTTTCGCACTTTGGGCATTCGGTCAAACAGCAGTGGCGTATGAAAGATATGTTTGCCCTCAGGACGGAACTTCCGGGGAACGTCGTGTACAGGCGAGAAGGCGGTTCACCGCTGTTCGTCGTGCTGGCCTTGGGGGAGTCTCTGCGGGCGGACCATCTGACACTGTACGGCTACGAACGGGAAACGACGCCGCTTTCAGGTCAGCTTCCCCTTACGGTGTTTGACCGCTGTTACAGCGCCGGCGCGGGAACGACGGAGTCTGTGACGCGTATGCTGACCAGAGCAACGCTTGGCAGTCCGGCAGCCGCTCTGACGGAAAAGTCCGTCATCAGCCTTTTCCGCAAAGCCGGCTTCAGAACGGTCTGGCTGACGAATCAGGGGGCGATGGCCACGGGTGAGACGCCGGTGGCTTCAATTGCGAAGGAATGCGAACTGTATAAAACGCATCCGTCCGTCCACACCATAGGCGCGAGAATACAGGACTCCGACCTGCTTCCCATGCTTGACGAAATCCTCACCCTGCCGCCACAGGATACGCTGATTATTCTTCACAGCTTCGGCAGTCATATCAATCCCGAACATCGCTATGCCGATGAATTTCGCCGCTACCTCCCTATCTGCTCCAGCTTCAGCGTGGCGGACTGTTCCGATCAGGAACTTGTGAACTCCTATGATAATTCCATTCTGGCGACAGACGCCTATTGGAAAGGCCTGGCGGACAGACTCAAGGATCGGAACGCGGTTCTCATTGTGACTTCGGATCATGGAGACAGGCTTCACGGAGGGAGGGGGCACAGTCCATCGCTTATGGATCACCCGGAGCTGCGCTGGATTCCCTTCATGGTGTATGCCTCTCCGTTTTTCAGGGAGAATCCAAAGCACAGGGAGCAATTAACCCAGGCCGCGGCGCACACGGCGGTTCCCTGTTCCCATGATTACCTTTTTCATTCGCTTCTGGGAATTTCCGGCATAGGCACACCTTGCTATGACGAGAAACTCGATGTTTTCAGCAAGGCGATGACTCCGTATGCGGACCCCTATGTCGTTCTGAAGGGACTGAAACAGACCTCTCCGTTATAGAGAATGGAGGGGCAGTCCCATGCTGCTTTGCGGAAACGGAAAAAGCCTACCAGCCGAGCGCAGGGTCGGTGACGGTGATCAGGCCATCATCGGAAATCTCCACGTTCAGGTATTGCACACCGTTCGTCTGTGAACCCAGACCGCGGGCAATGGCTGGGGCAATGTTGTGGAGCATGGTGCGGAAATCGTCGCGCGTTCCGGTGTAGCCGTAGATCGTGCGCCAGATCTGGCGTTCCCTGCCTTTGAGAGCGGAGGCTTCGATGCACAGCTTTGCCGTATAGACCGTGTAGGCGACAAGCACCGGCTCGTCGATATAGGCGTAGTCAATGTGAGAGTGGTGTCGGTGGCGTCTGGCAATGGGGACGGCGTGCGTCACATAGTCGGTGCGGACGTGCTGCTGCGGCTCTTCGCTCCAGTAGCTGATTTTAGCTACGGCATCGGCCTCATTTCTGTTGTCCGCAAGACGGTAGCCGTGCGCGTGAAAGGCAGGCGTGACCAGACTGCATACTTCCCGAAAGAGCAGATCGTCCGCGCTCACTTCGCTGTTTCCCGGTTCCAGCACAAAGGTCTTGACTTCCGGAGCCTCGGCGTCACGCAGGGAATCCACGGAAACGGAATATCTGACACCGCACCCCGAAGCGAGAAGGGCGGTGAGCAGGAGAAGCAGCACAGGGACGATACGGAGTGACGGGCGGACTATCGGACGAGGCAAGGGGCAGCTCCTTGGTCAGAAGGACGGGGCGCGTTTCCTCTGGTTGGGAAACGTTAGGACATACTACCAGCATTCCGCACTCTTTCCAAGAGGGCGGCACAAACGAGACACTGACTTTTATAATGACAAATGTTTGAGATTATGCTATCCTTCAAAAAAAAACGGAGGGTACCGAGATG
>NZ_CANRLT010000011.1 GCF_947631555.1 uncultured Mailhella sp.
ATCGGGAAAAGCTGACCGCTTAGAATCAATGCCACAGGGGCTTTTTAGATGTCTACTTGACAGGGGGCAGACCAATATCAACGGGTTTCATCATCGTATCAATCATTCCCAGAAATTTGCTGAACAATATAATCATATCAACGGGATAGAAAATTTCTGGAATCAGGCCAAAAGACACTTACGCCGCTTTAACGGTATTAAGCCTGAAAACTTTTACTGGTTCCTCAAGGAATGCGAATGGCGTTTCAATGGAGGCAATCATAAACAACTCCTAACTCAGCTAACTTATTGGGTAAAACAGACAAAACATTAGTCTTAGCTAGGACAGCCCCTAACGTTTAGCTCGGTAAGGGCGTGCCCTCAATTTTTTGGCCTTTGTCACGAGGGATTATTTGAGCCTGCAAATGCAGTCCACGGCTTTGAAGATGAAAAAATTGAAAGTCATCCAGAAAATAAGTAGAGCTATTCCTCTTGTTATTTTGTGGTAACAGGAGAAATAGCTTTTTGGATAAGTCTGGTTGGGAACGACTGGCTGGATTATGTCAAGCAAATAAAAGAAGTGTTGGCCTTCTCGCGAGAGGAGATTAGGAGGGAAGTAGGCGAAGTGCCTCTTCTCCTGCAAGGCAGGCTAGCTTCAAGCGGATGAACTCCTTGCAGTTCTCTCCTGCCTGTTCTGTCGTACAGGGCGGATACGAATGAGTGAAGTTGTACACTGCGGCATCGATCGGGTATTTTTGGACGATTTTATGAATGTCAGCTATCAGCGCATCCCATCGCTGTTCTCGCATGAGTCGGTCGGTTTCGTTGAATTCCGTGATAAGATTCGGGGCGGTTTTCTAGATTTACATCATCTCGTTGAATGTTACTAGGCGGGCCTGGCCAATACTCTTCGCAAATTTGCGGCATCCGTCCGTGAAGCCCGACTTCGAAAACACGATATAATGGCGGTTAGTGGCTGTGAGCAGGTGAGAACGTTCCACGAGTGTTTCCAGGACGGAGGCGTCCACGGAATCATTTGTCCACTTACATTCACAGAACAGCAGGCTACGTTCACCATCCGAGGCCACGATGTCGATTTCGGACTCGTTTTTTTTGCGGGGATCGCTTCCCCACCAGCGTCCCTGCGACAGGAAGGTAAAGGGCAGAAGAGCCAGCTTGTTCTGTCGCCACAACCACTGCTTGCAGATTTCCTCGAATACCGGTCCCATGTACTGCGAGAACTGTTCCATGATACGAGCGCAGACAAGGTCAATCATGCCATTCTGTAACAGAGAGATATGCTTGGGAATGAAGCGATACCAGAAGCGGAACAAAGGATCTTCCACAGCGTAAATTGTCTTGCGCGTGGTCTTCTCTCCAAAAGGCCCTTCTCTACGGATGAGTCCCAGTGCTATCAGTTTATTGAGGTGCAACGAACAAGCGCTGGTTTCAAGGTGTGTCTTAGAGGCAATCTCTGACAGACGTGAAGCTCCGGACGCAATAGCCGAAATAATGGCGTTGTAGGTTGAGGCTTCTCGTATCTCCTGTTTGAGCAGATTGGAGGGTTCTTCAAAGAGATAAGAGCTAGGTTCAAGCAGGCTTTCCTTGAGGTTGTCCTCCAGTGAAAGCGAGTTGTTCATCTGCAGGAGATATTGCGGAGTGCCACCGACGATTCCGTAAACAGCGGCCATATCAAGCGGGGAGAAGTCCTGAAAATATTCGCTCGCTTCAAAAAAGTCGAAGGGCAGGATTTTCATCTGAGCCGTTCGTCTGCCATAAAGTGGACTCTGGTAGCCCAACACTTGTTCTTCCATAAAGGACATGGATGAACCACACAGTATGAGGAAAAGCATCGAGTTGTTTTTGTATTCATCAATGAGCTTTTGCAGGATGGATGACACCGCAGGGTATGCCTTGGCAAGATAAGGATACTCATCGATGACAAATACGAGACGTTTTTTTATCGAGAGACGGAAGACGTACTCGAAGGCTTCTTGAAAGGTCTGAAAAACAGGCGTTACGTCTTGCTGGGCGGTAGCGAGGATGGCGCGGCTCAGGTTTTCAAGATTTTGTTGTTCGCTCGACTCGATACCTGTGAAGAAGATACTCTCTTTGCCTTTGATGAACTCACGGATGAGAGCTGTTTTGCCAACGCGCCGGCGTCCGTAGATGACGGGATGCTGGAATCTCTCCGAATGCCAGAGCTTTTCGAGCTTTCTGAGTTCTTCTTTTCTGCCGATAAACATGCGACGCCTCTGCCTTTCTAAGTATTAATTTACTAAATCGTAATTTAGTAAAAAATAAAAGGCAAGATATTTTTAATAGAGAAAGGGAGAGGTGACAATAGGTAGATTTCCCTCATCCAACACTATCCTCCAAAATATTTTTGAGAATAGATAGCTTTATGGGTATTTTTTTCTCTGAATCTCAAATCCTCAATAATTCCAATTAACTACTATTTATAAAACTATCCGCCTGGACGCCACAATGAAATCAAGCCCCTATGAGAAATCATAGGGTCGTTTTTCCCCATCTTCTGTGAAGGACGGTGTGGAAGTAACCACCGGATAATCAATTATTCCTCTGTTTTTTCCCCATCTTCACAGGATTGTTATTCCACACAGGAACGGCGTTGGGATTGCCTTTAAAGTCGATATAATCAAAAATTTCCTTGAGGTATTTAAGGCTGTTTTCCAAATTTTTTCTTGTCCGCCCAGCCATTTTAATTTTTTGATCTTTTTGATCGTTGAGGCTTTTCTCAATTTCTCCAATATACTTCTGAAGTTTTTGCCGGACCTCAAACTCCTTCGCTGTTGTATCATGATCGTTCAAAAAATCCCTATGGTTATCCTGGAGTCGATATTTGAGGAGAACAAAAATCAGGGAAGCTGCGTTCCTGAACATCACCTTCTTGCTTGTGTGCTGTGCTTCCATCATGTCTATCGCTATCTTTAAAAGCCCATAGGCGGTTTTGTCGTCCAGAGCCTGCCAGGCTTCGGGGCGGTAATGAAGAACATTAAAGGCGGCCTCCATCGCAAAGGCACGGTTCAAGTTTAATCTGACAATGTACTGAAACAGCAGCCGGCACTCTTCCTTTTTATGGAAGCAGCGTCCGGCAGCCTCGACAACGTCCCTGTGCCCTATGGCATAATTTTTTGCATAGGGGAGAGTGTTGCTTACGGGAGGTACGCTGTTGGCCAGCAAGGATCCCTGCTGGCTGGTATGCTGCAAGTCCGATAGGCCTCGGCTCAGTGTGTCAACAAGAAATTTTTTAAAGCTTTCCGGCGTCTTCCCCCACAGGAAGGAAGCTTTTTTGATGATGTTGGGCAGGTTCGCGTTATCGAGATTCCCAACACAGACAACAAGTTGCTTTCTTACCGTCTTCATCAGCTCTTCAAATTCCGGCTGTGTGTTTCCCTTTTCATCAATAAATTTGGGCTGACAAGAGGGTAAAAGCCGCTTTGTGCGCAGCGTTTCATAGTACGATAGAGAAGTAATATTTTTAGGAGCTGACACAAATCTTTGACAATCCCATATGAACTCATTCCGATCCACACTCTGGATGTCTTCAGAAAGAACAATATGTTCATCCTTTGGACAGAAAAGTTCTCCCTTCTCAGGTTCCGATGCTTCCAGCATTCGGGAAAAGTCGGGTTCCGTGACTTCCTGCATTCTGGAGAAGTCGAACAGCAGGTCTTCAATCGAATGATCAAGAGTTTCAAGCCGAACCAGCGCTAGTCCGCTTGCGGGTTTCATGCGGATGTGCATATTAATAGGAATATCCTTTAGCGGTACGAAGGGCAGGGGAACCGTTTCCTTCCGATAGGTATTCTCGTTTTCTCTTTGCAGCCAAGCGTCCAGATGGGAATGACGCTTCTGATAGCAGAACCCTTCCACCACGTTTTCATATTCCTGCCCGCCTTTGCAGACGGTGGACTCTACCATGTTCGTCCAACCCAGGTCGTTTTCTTTGAACGTCAGTATTTTCAGCTCGGGAAGTGTGTCAAGATAGGTGGGGAGATGGTCACGCAGTCGTTCGCCGTACAGCTTTGCCCCTTCGGCCACAATGTCGGCAGCAGTTCGTTCCGGAAGCCATATGGTATCCGGGGCAGGCTTGCGGGAAATCTGCATCCTACCCGCACAGCTTTGGGAATCGAACCAGCCGGGCCTTTTCTGAGGAATAAGCGGGCCGCACATCACCACGCCGCGCAGTCCCTGCTTGCTTCTTTCCTTTGCTGTTTCCTGGATCGCTTTGCGGAAAAAGTCGCTCCAGCTGTCTGCGGCCTTCATGTCCGTATTCTTACGCGCTATCTGAAGGGAAAGCCATGGATTCTCTGTTGGCTGGACATGGGTTACCTGGATATCCTGCGCCTGGGGTTGGCGGGAGCCGAAGCGGTACACCGCTCTCTTTTCTGTCGCGGGCACACCCTGCCAGGAGAGCAGATTCTGTTCCGGTGTCCAGAGTTCCCAGGAACCATCTTTACGGCTCCAGATCTGTTGATGGCCCTGCGGGCTGTTCTGCCGCGTGAGTGATTCCCACACTTCGGGAAAACGCATCACCTGCTGCCAGACCTCTCCCTCGGAATCTCCTGAACAGCAGCTCCATGCCCAGTCCATGCCCGTGAGTGTCAGGCCCTTTCCTTTGCTGGAACGCCGCACAGGGACGGGATAGCCCTCGTCCTGCTGCAAATCAAAAGCCGTTACCTCAAGAAAATCAGGCCCCAGATACATGACAAGCATCCAGTCGCCGGAAGAGAGGTGAAAATCAGGCCCCAGCCCATGAAGCCAGCGCATGGCTGCCGCCACGGGCCGCCAGAGCAGCTGCACATGTTCCCTGCACTCGCCGAAGGCCCGGAGCAATTCTTCCTGCCCCATTTCATCGAGCCTATCGGGAATGGCAATCACCACGTCTTCATTCTTCCAGTCTGCCTGATGAAGGAGAGCGGCCAAATGCGCGTGCAGCGCCTTGGCCGTGGAACATCCGGCAGTTCCTCCGCTCGGTTTCCATGATGACAGTTTGTCTCCGTCCTGCACCAGCTTGCTCCAGAGAAGGCTTACAGGAACGCGGCGCAGTATCGTGCTGTCTGTAATCCTGGCTTCTTGCGGCCACATAAACCCTGCTTCCAACCTGTTTTCTGCGGCCGTTCTTCCGGTCAGAATTTCATCACGCCAGGTGCCCGGAAGGATAACAGAGGCTGGGAGAAAGTCTGTATCCTGCAGCGGAGTTCCTCCCACGCACGAATCTCTCAGTCCGAAGGCCGCCAAACCAAGAACGTCAGGCATATCAGCTCTCCAGAAGTTGCATGAACAGCTCGTCGAGAAGCATGGTCAGCACGTCAATGTTCTTTGGCCAGAGAGAAGGATCGGCGGCAAGGCGGGCCAGATGTGTCTTCTCTCCGGCCTCGAAGTCGGGCTCTCCCAGCAGAGCGGCGTCAACGAGTACCAGGCCGGTAAAGTTCGCCACATGGTAGCGCATGTTGATAAGCTGCTCCTGAACCTTGAGTCCATGTTCGGCCGATTGCAGAATGTCCTGAAAGTTCTGCTTCACGGCGGAGGAAAGCGTGTGTACCGGCCATATGATGATGACACGGATCATATTTTTCCGCCCCAGCGGCTTGAGCACAAAAAACAGCGTACCGCCTGTGCCTCTCAGGGAGCGCACGGTATCATGATCATCCGCCTGTCCTTCGTGTACCACTTCGAGTACAGCCTTGTTCGCTCCGCACGACAGCAGAAAGGGTCCTGGTTCCGAACCAGGCACCACACGGCTTCCCTGTACCTGTTCTCTGCGAAAAACACACCCGGCCTGAGCCAGCGGCTCAACGCGAACGCGGCCGTCCGCTTTTTCTGCCATGGTCATAAGCGACACGCCGAGCAGAAGTGTGCCTACATCCGCCCAGGTGCGTCCCTGCCATGCCCACATCCAATCCTCTTCATCCTGTTTGCGCAGAAGTTTCTGATACAGGTTCCATATCCTGCGGTAGCGGGTATCGCTTTGAAGCACATAGTTGGGCCGCACACTGCTTTCAAGTTCACCCACGTCCTCCCAGACCGGGCGTTTCAAAAGTTCGGAACACATGCCGCCAAACCTGTTCACGTCCTTGGCGCAGCCGGTGTTTGCCTGACCGGCATAGATGACGGTCACATACTGGCGGCACTCGCGTAAGCAGCGCAGAAGAAAATCCCTGAGGACGCGGTTTTCCAGCGTATTGAAGGTTTCGCGCCGCGATATGGCTTGAAGCCGCTGTCTGTTGAGCGATGCCTTTTGCATGGCGGTCACGCCGGGTTGCCGGAAGTACCAATGCAGACAGCCGGAATCCATTTCAGAGGCCTTCGTCGCCGGCAGAAGCCGCCGTTCGTGAATAAGTACCCGCCGTGCCGAATTGACCAGCTCCTGCACATGCTGCGGCATGGTTTCAGCGATAGACACGATGAGGGAGCGCTTCTGCACGTTCGGATTTCTAGCGTATTCTCGTATGTATTTCAGCAGCTCCGTCCACGAGACGACCGACGAGCTCTTTATGTGCGCACTCGCATGCTGTACACAGTAATCAAAGAAGGACATCCAGTTCCGCACAGCCTGCTGCAGCTCTCCTTTGTCGTGCAGACTGCCTAGCACCGCTCCCTTCGAGCGAACAGATATCCTGTCGCGGTTCATCGCGTGGGATATGGTGAGCGTCATGGCTCCGCTGTCACGCGAGCCCCCGCTGTACGCTCCATACCTTGAGGCGGCTATGGCGTGCGGCACGCGGTAAAGGCAGTACTCTACCTTCTCATAGGTATAGGGACGCCCCAGCGGCAGGAAGTCTTCGTGCCGGGAGTCCGTACTCACTCTGAAGCCTTGCGGTACCGAGAATACGGGGCTTCCACGGTAGTCAAGCTCCACATCCTGCCCCTCATCAAAGTTTAGCGTCTCGCGCGGACACCCCATAGACGACCATGGCCAGAGGTGGAACTGTATGTGCTCCGCACTCATGGTATCCTATGACCTCGTTACACCCTGCCAGAGGAAGATGCCTGTCTCTTTGGCGTTCTCTTGCGCAGCACGGAAGGCGTTCAGAAGTTCATTATCCTCAAGCTCGTTAATAACGCCTTCAATCTTTTCCAGACTGCGGTTCGAGGCGTCCATGGCCATGTCGCAGCCCCGAAGTTTGGGCAGAATTTTCTGTTCAACCTGATCGGCAAAGGCCAGCTTCATGTCTTGAGTATTGGACTGGACATGGACACCAGGATAGTTGGCCACATAACGGTAAATGGCTTCCTCCACACGAAAACCGAAGGCACGGCCTATGCCGGCAAGCGCGTCATTGAGCGTTTTTATCCACTCGCTGCAGGCCTGAGCGCTGCCCTGAATGTCATGTTTCTTCCATGCCTCCCATACCTTGCACGAGACAGCTGCCCCCTGCTGCAGGGCGTTCATGTCAGGCCTGTTCTGTACTTTGCGCTGTTCCGGCTTGCCAAAGCGCAGCACATTGGCGCGGTCGAGAACCTTGTCCGAAAGCGTCTGGGTGCTTTCGTCCTCGTTCATGGTGCCCACGAAGAGAATATTCTCCGGCACCCAGATGGACAGCGAACCATGTCCCGTACCGGTGTCAAGTTCGATGGTCGCCCGGCTGCGGGAATCGGGTCTGGAGGGATCGACCGTGCGGCGCAGTTCAAGTTTGGAAAGGAATTCACTGAAGTAGTATTCCGGCCGTGCCAGGTTCATTTCATCGAGCAGCACCATGAGCAATCCGCTGCGGACCTCGTCGTAATTAGGGAAACGATCGCTGTGGTAGGGATCCATGCGCAGAAGGCAGCGGGAAAGCTCTGTGGCCTTGTAGCGGCGTTCCAGATAGTTGTAAAAGCCGAAGAGATCCTGCGCGGAATCCCAGCGCGGCTGCACGGAGAGGATGACCTGATTGATGCCCATGAACTCCGCATACTTCACCGGCAGCAGCGTCTTGCCCGTGCCGGAAACGCCGGCCAGTACCGTAAGGGGATTGATATCCTGACACTTGAGCGAAGTGTGGAACGCCTTGATAGTTCGTTCGGGGAACTGCAGTCGCGCCCCATACAAGGCTCGCTTGAAGGCCTCGAGCATGTCCTTCTCGTTCAGAGTCTCCTCAAAGTGGTGATGCACGAGTGACACGACTGGATCGCGCATGAGTTCTTCAAGGGCCGTGTCCTTTTGAGGATTGCCTCCGGCCATCTGCATTCCCAGACTTTGCACTTCTTTTCTCAAACCCGGAAGCTGAGCGTTCAGGGCCTCAAGCTCTGCCTTGGCCGCGGCAAGCTGTTTCTGCAGCGAAGCAAGATCACGCTCTGCGGTGTCCTGTTCTTTCTCCAGCTTCCGGCAGCTGTCTTCCAGCATTGCTTGCTGGCTTTTCAGCGCATCCAGCCGCGCAGAGGCGTTGCTGCAGGCCGTTTGCTCGTCCTGAGCCTGTTTGCGGAGTCCTGGAAGCTGAGCGTTCAGGGCCGAAGATTCTGTCTTGTCCGCGGCAAGCTGATTTTTCAGCGAGGCAAGCTCATGCTCCGTGGTTTGAAGGTCTTGCTGAAGCCCTGCGTGCCTCTTTTCCAGCGGATTTATTTCCGTGGACAATTTGTCCAGGCGGGATTGTTGTTCCGAAAGACGGGTAGCCTGTTCTTGTAAACGTGCATCACCGGCATGAATGGCGGCGGCTATTTTTTCCTTTCGTTCAAGAGCTTTCTGCAGACGATCATATTCCGCCCGAACTGCCGGCAGCTCCTCCTTTTTGTTCAGGGTATCCTGTATTTGTCCCTCAAGAGTTTCCAGTTCCTTGCGCCTGTCCTCCATTTTGGCTTCCAGCTCACGCGTTTCCACCTGCATGGCGACCAAACCCTCGATGGCACTTTCCAGATCTTTCCGGCGAGTCTCCAAGTTAAGGATTTCCTGCCGGATGGCGTCCTGCTCGGCACGTTCTCCCTGCACCTTGAGAAGCTCGCTCTTCTGATCCGTCAGCCACTGCTCCAGTTGTCTCTTATCGGCTTTCAGCAGCTCCAGTGCGCTGGAAAGATCCGCAATCTCGGGGTATTGCTGCGCGACACTGCTGATGCAGCGCCGCAGATAAAGCACCATGGCAAAGACAAAGAAGACGAGAACGACAAACGCCAGCATGGCGATTGCCCAGGATATCGGGTATGAGAGTTCGTGCATGGCGGTGTTCCTCAGTTCTGTTCCGGAGTCGTGTCTCTTGCCGGGACTGCAGGTTCATGGCTCTTCAAGGGAGACGATTTCATTTGTTCCAGGATCTCCCTCAAAGCATGAGCCTGTTCCTGCAGAAGCGTCACGGCGTCAGCAAGAGCGGCTCTGCTTTTCTGAAGTTCGGAATTCTCTTGATTAAGTTCCTGTGTGCTTTTTTCAACCAGCTGCTTCTTTGTTTTGATTTCTTGCCCTGTCCTCTCAAGAGTCTGCTGGAGATCGGCAAGTTTTTCAGGCAAAGCTGCAACCTCCTGCATGACCTTGCTTGTTTTTGCCATGTCGTTTTGCATAGTTTGCAGTCCAGTCTTCACCTCTGAAACAAGCTGCTGGGTTGCAGGTATCTGACTGGAAAATTTTTGGACCTCGTCCGTAAAGGCTTTGGACTGGTCGTTGAGCGCCTTGATTGCCTGATTCTGCTCGTTTTGCATATTCTCCCGTGCTTCTGCGAAAGCCTGAGCTTCCTGCTCCATGCTGCTTCCCTGTGCAGAAAGTGCCTTCTCTTTCTCTTCCAGCGCATCAATAGACGCCTTGAACTTGTCAAGGGACGCTTTCACCTGATCGCTGAACCCTTCAAGCGTTGCCTGTTCCCGCTGCAAAAGTTCATTTAGCTTCTTTAGCTTCTCAGCTTCTGCCTGTAACTCAGCAAGTTCTTTATGCGCCTTCTCAACGCTGGATGACAGATTTTCCTGTTCGGCTGAAAGGCTTGTTCGCTCCCGTTTGAGACGCGCAATGTCGCTCTCAAGCGTTAGTCTGTCTTTTTCCGCCTGTTCTTTTTCCTTCAAAAGTTTTCCCTGCTCAACTTTGAACGACTGGAGCGTCTTGCGAGCGTCATCGCGCTCTGCCACAGCGCTATCACGCTGTGCAAGCACGTTGCGTACAGCCTTTTCCTGTTCCCGCAGTTCTGCTATTGACGCCTCCAGTGCTGTCTTCTGGGATCGCATCTGAGTCAAATGCTTCTCCAGGTCGCTATATTGCTGCTCTATGCCAGGCAGTTCTGCCAAAATACGCTGATGAGCCGCAAGGTCCTCTTCAAAATCGCTGCGGCGGCGTTCAAGATCCAGCACGCCCGCACCTATGTACACGCAAAGCGCTGCGGCGCCCAGTGCCCCAAGTCCCAGCAGCCAGAGTGGAGGGAAAAATTTCCCCAGTCCCACCTTCATGATTTCCTCCTTTGAGTTATATTATGCGCGCATCTCGTTCCATACGTTCTGCACCCGCGCAACGCATTCGGGCAGTTCTTCCCGCAGCTGATAGGTCCAGAACCGAAGGATCCGCCATCCGGCCGCCTTCAGCTCCAGGTCTCGCCATAAGTCATCGCTTTTCCTATGTCCTCCGGCATCGCGGTGACAGGAGCCGTCCACCTCGATGTCCAGTCGACATTCGGGACGCGAGGGATCCCGCAGGGCAAGATCCAGCCTGCGATAGCCCACCGGAACCTGGGGCAGAGGCTGGAGGCCTGCCTTTTGCAGTGCTTCGGCCAGCAGCTTTTCATACGGGGATTCATAGGGAGCCCATTCGGTTTTCTGCGGAGGCGCCGGCCGTAGCCGCGAAGGTGCCGCCAGAAATTCGATGTGGTCAATGCCGCAGTGCGCAGCCCATTCCCGGTCGCCAACCATGTAGAGCATGGCCCGGGCGCGGCTCACGGCGACGTTAAAGAGATGGGGATTTTCCCTGAGAAAATGCAGCGAACCCGGCGTGAGGCCGTCACCCGCACAGAGGCTGAAGATCATCACATCGCGTTCGTCCCCCTGAAAGCCGTGCGCCGTGTCCACATGGACGTCTGCCCGTTGCAGCAGTGCCTGGTCGATGCCGGCAATTTCCAGACTGTCTTCTATACGCTGGGCCTGTTCCTTGAACGGCGTGACAATACCTATGGAGCCTTCGAAACGGGCCGTGAGCAGAAGTTCCTTCACCAGCGCTATCACCTGTTCCACTTCCTGAGGACACCAGCAGCTTCTTTGGCCTGCGCCGCGGCCTATCTCGCCCCGAACGGAGCGCCACTCCACGGCTTCCGAGGCGTTACTGGGACGGCGCAGCCTTGCCTCGTTGGTGCCCACCTGCAGTTTGCCGCCGTAGAAGAGTCGATTGGAGTATTCGGCAATAACCTCGGAACTGCGGAAGGTGCAGTCCAGAAGAAAGGCTTCGGCGGCATCCGAACCAGACGCTACATCGTAGAGGGAGTTGTCCGTAAACGTGAAGCGCAGATCCGCCATGGAAGTCATGTGAAGCTCGTTCTGCAGCAGGGCCTCACGGTCGGCAGTCATGCGCGAGACAAAGCGCAGCTGCCGGGGATCGCCTATGATTCCCGCCCGCTTTGCCCGGAACAGCAGCGGAATCGCCGAGGGAATGTTCGATTGACTGGCTTCGTCAATGAGGACAAGGTCGAACAAGCCCGGAACAAGAGGGATGAACCTTCCTGCGGACAGACTGGTCACGGCCCAGCAGGGAAAAGCCTGAAACACGACAGGCAGTTTTTCAGGCACTACCGTAAAAAGCAAATTCCGCACACTGGAAGAGGCCAGTGCGCTCTTTGCGGTGGAAAGTACCCGCTCCAGCCCCTTCACCTCCCCCTTGTCCACGTCCTGAGGCAATGTTCCGCGCAGCTCGGCCTCGCGGAGCTTTACACTGGGCAGCTGCTTTTCCACCAGCTCGCTCAGCCCGGCAACGTCCTCGCTCAG
Organism: uncultured Mailhella sp.; assembly: GCF_947631555.1. Classification (GTDB taxonomy): domain Bacteria; phylum Desulfobacterota; class Desulfovibrionia; order Desulfovibrionales; family Desulfovibrionaceae; genus Mailhella. The sequence goes on from NZ_CANRLT010000011.1 coordinate 11,860, forward strand.
AGTTTCCAGTGAGGGAAGAGCTTTCAGACGTTTTTCCCGTTCTCTGATGTTCAGCTTCAGCTCAATCAGATGTGAAACGGACTTGAAGACTTCAACAAAGGGTTTCATGCCCGTGCGCCAGGAATATACGGGAAGCTGCGCACCGTGCCTGCGCAAGGCCCTGCCCGCACGCCACAGGTCAAAAAGAGCGCTGAGATTACTCCGCAGGAAAAACGTGCGGAACGGAGTGTTATCCGCGCACTTTTGCGCAAGATGGGCAGCCTTTCTGTACAGGGGCAGATCCCGTTCGTCTTGTTCGGAAAAAGAGGACAGATAGGGGCGCGCCGCAAGTTCTGCCTCAAGTGCTTCGCCAAGATCGCCGAGTTCCCTGCCGTACTGTTCCAGCTCTTCGGCCGTGAGGCTCTTTTCTCCGCGGTCGGCCAGCAGTTGGCAAAAGTTATCCAGGCGCCTTGTATCCCTCCCATCGTCCGTGGGCATGGACAGCATGGCTTTGAGAGCGTTGACCATGCCGAAGGAAAGATTCGGATCATTCTTGGCGTTGCAGCGTGTCACCAGGGGCCGGCCTGCGGTGGGCGTGCCCAGGCGTTCCATCACGGCATCGAGCGCCTTGTGGTTGTAGCTGGAAATCAGTACCGACTGCCCGCGCAATCTTGCGTTGAACACCGCGCTTGACACCACCTGGCTCTTTCCCGTTCCGGGCGGACCCTGGATGATGGTGAGCGGACGTTCCAGCAGGGAAGCGACGGCCCGTCGCTGCGTTCCGGTAAGCTTATGTTCAGCCACAGCCGCTCCCGAGGCGAGTCTGCCCTTTTGCAGTGGCGGCTGTCCTTCCGCAAAAATGTACGCCAGAGCCGTCTTGTCCAGGAGGACGTCTGGAGTTTTTGCTATGGTTTCAAGCTCGGCGACAAGGCCTTTGCTATACCTGCTGCAGCGGCTGGCCACAATCATGGCTCTGTTGTAAAGACCGCTTCGACAGGACGGCTCAAGGGGCCTGTCCGACAGACAGCGCGGGTCAAGAGTTTCCCGTACCCGGCGATGCTGTGCCGAGGACAGAATCTGTGCCAGATGGAAAAAGTCCGGAGCCTCACCGCCATTGTCCGCAATTCCGGCTTCATTATCCGTATCGTCATCTTCGTCAGCAGAGGCATACATTCCACAGGCTTCCAGAAACGTACGCTTTTCGCTGCTCTTTGAAAAGGCGTCTTCGAGCCATGCTGCGTTGATGGACGGCTTTGTCAGACGGGCTTTTACTTCCAGACCGGTTGACGTAAAACGATGATTCAGCACATAGCAGAACACGGGACGAAGAAGAATTTCTCCGTTTTTTCCTATAACGGCACTGATCGGATACCCCAGCATGAGCGTTGTGGTCGCAGAATCACGCCACAGGTCTTTAAGCGCCCCAGAGATTTCCTGAAAAGAAATATTTTTTTGCCACAGTATGTTATCCCGTGGATACCAGCGTCCCACTCCGGATAGAAAAATGAACTGTTCCCCAAGGGTGTTCTGCCATACCTTCGCCGCTCCACCTTCCTCAAGGCGAAGGCACTGGATATAATACGCGATAAGTTCGCGAAAGAAATCCCAGCGTCCGCGCTCCTGATGGGCAAAAAGTTTTTTCTGTATGGTGTTGATACCAAGGGGGCTTTGCAAGGGTGACATATTCCTGAACGAGGGATTTGCCGCTTTACCATGAAGTTTGTCATTGATGAGAGTCACTTCTCCGCGCTTTACAAGATCCATGCAGATACGAAAAATAATGTATGCAGGAATATGAAGTTTGGCTGAAAGATCCCATGCCAGGCTGCGTGGACAGGTATCGCCATAGAGATGTTCCAGAGCATAGAGAATCGCCGGGCGGACTTTTTGAACGGTGTCCGATTCTTTGTCTTCCCCACAGAACGCTGTCATAAGAGTTTCTTCATGGATGCATTAAAGTTGTCATATTAAACTTTCCAAGATGAGTATGAACCCTGATGAGTATGCTCCCTAAAACCTCTCCTTGTCCAGCCGCGTGCCATCGTAAACGTGTCGGAACATAAAAACATCAATGATTTTATCTTGATATCGGCAAATTTCTTTCCCGTTTGGAAAGGAGAACAGGCATTCGCAGAGCTCATGAACATCGAAAGGGCAGATGTCTTTCCACTTGAACAAAAGGAAGATGGGGCGGTATGGCAAAACGAACCGTTTTCTTTGGCAGCGGGGGGAGGAGGGCTGATGATTGCGCGTTGGCTTACTGTGGCGGGATTTGTTTCTGGAACGTGGAACGAGGGGGAAAAGTGAATCCCAGGTACTTCGCCGATGACGGAAAAGCGCTGCATGAAGGAACGCCTGGAAACGCTTTTCAAGTTTTGAGAGAGAAAGGGGCAAACCGTGTACATGCAGCAAAGGCGTTTTCCTGTGTAGGGAGGAAAAAGCTCTGCAGGACAAGGGAAAATACATTATGTGAAAGAATACTCAAGATAAGGAACGGCGAGAAAAAAAAGAAAGCCCCGGACGGGCCGGGGCTCTAGATGGCGCAGTGACCTGTCACCTTGCAGGTGACAGAAAGCGCAGACTTTCAGTGCTCAATAGCGGGGACGGGGAGCGCGGGGCTTGGCCTCGTTCACGCGCAACGTACGACCGCCAAAGTTTGTGTTGTCAAGCGCTTCGATAGCGGCCGTGGCTGCGGGATCTTCCATTTCGACAAAGCCGAAGCCGCGGGCGCGCCCGGTTTCACGATCGTTGACGAGTTTCACGGACAGAACGGTTCCGTACTCGGCGAAAAGATTCTGCACCTGTTCTTCGGTTGCTGACCAGGGAAGATTCCCGACATAGATAGACTTAGCCATAAAAACCTCACACAAAAGAAATCACAATCCTACACTCTGCAAGGGCAAACCGATTGCCCAGAGTGTCTTTCCTGTCTATAGGAATTGCCATAGAGGTAAAGTCTAGTCAACGGGTATTTGGTATTTTTTTCTCATTTTTTCGAAGAAACTCGCTCACGGGAGCGTAATATACTGTAAAACAGCCGTTCTTTCTCCAGTGTTGCTGAAAAAGGAACGGCTGTTGTGCTTTTTGTAACAGGGCTGTCTGTAAAGAGTGAAATGCTCAGGATTGCTTGCGCTTGAAGAGTTTTTCCAGATCAGAGCGTTCCAGCGTGACTGCGCATGGGCGTCCGTGCGGGCAGTAGTCCGGCTCCTCGGTGAGAAGCCATTGCCGGACGAGTTCGTGCACGTCATCCGGGGAAAGGCGCTGCCCGGCGCGTATGGCTGTGGCGCAGGCGTGGTGCATCCATACGCTTTCCATGTCGTCCACGCGTCCGGAGAGGGCTTCGCGCAGGAAAGCCGCGGCCGCAGCGCGATCCATGTCCGCGGGGATGGCCTGAACGGTGCAGTGCCCCTGACGGCACACGGCTTCAAAGCCCAGACGAACGAGCGTTCCGCTCAGTTCCAGAAAACGAGCGGATTCTGCAGGGTGCAGGTTCAGTTCCAGAGGCGTGAGGAGCGGTTGTGCTCTGCCCTGGGAACCGTTCCGGCGAAATTTTTCGTAGAAGATGCGCTCATGCATGGCGTGCTGATCCAGCAGGAGCAGGGTGTCATCGTTCTGGACAAAGAGCAGATAGGTGTTTGCGATCTGTCCTAAATAGCGGCAGCGCTCCAGAAAGTCGGGAAGCGCGTCCAGCCCTGAAGCTTTTTCTTCGGCGGCAGGAGAGGAGGGCAAGATGTCCGGGGTGCCGTATTTCGGTTCGCTTTGTGTAGTGGGGGCGGCTTTTTTCCTGAGCGCAGGCGTTGTGACTGCGGCGGGAGAGCGTTCGGGAAGACCATCGAATGCTAACGGCACGCGGGGTGAAGCCAGGGGCACACGGGAGGGCTGAACCGGGCGCTCGGCGTCCGGCCGCCTTGTGTACTGGAGCGGAGTTGCGGCTGGCTCCCGCAGGCCAGAAGCTGTGGACTCCAGCTTTTCTTCAGGATCGAAGCGTGGCCGCGGCAGAATGCGGGAGGCGTCGGCCTCGCCCCAGAAGCCCGGAGGGTGTACGGAGGAGCGTCCGTCTTCCGGTGTGCGTGCGGCGGCGCTTTCGGCAAGGCGCGCCGAAGCCGCGGGCACATGGGCGAGGGCATGGCTCACGGCGTGGAACACCGCACCGAACACTGCTTTTTCGTCGCGGAAGCGCACTTCGTTTTTCGCAGGATGGACGTTCACGTCCACTTCCTGGGGCGGCATGTCGAGAAAAAGGACGATCTGAGGATAGTCACGGCTGGTGAGCCTGCCCTGATAGGCCTGACGGACGGCTTGAAGAATCAGGCGATCGTTGACGGCACGGCCGTTGACGTAGAACAGCATACGGTCAGCCCGCGGCTGGGAGGAGCGGGGATCCGAGGTCAGTCCGTGCAGGTGCATTCCGGATTCCGAGAGGCTGAACGGAAGCAGTGCGTCCACGATGGCCGGGGGCCAGAGGGCAGCAAGACGCCGGGGCAGCGGCTGCCCCGCTTCAAAGTGCAGAAGTTCCCGCGAGCCGCTGCGCAGGCGAAAGCCAGCGTCTTCCCGGGCGAGAGCCAGCCGGGTGAACAGTTCCTGAACGCGTTTCAGTTCTGTGGCCGGAGTTTTCAGGAATTTCAGGCGGGCGGGGACGTTGGAGAACAGTTCCGCCACTTCCACCAGGGTCCCGCGGTGGAGCGCTGCGGGGCGGACGCCTTTCAGAAGCCCGTATTCGACTTCGATACAGGAGGCTTCGCCGATGCTGCCGTCCTCGCGCAGGGGCGCGGAGGTCATGCGGAAGCGGGACACCGACGCGATGCTGGGCAGTGCCTCGCCGCGGAAGCCGTAGGATTCGATGTGCTGAAGATCGTCGAATCCGGCAAGTTTGCTCGTGGCGTGGCGGGTGACGGCGAGTTCGAGCTGTCCGGCATCAATGCCCTGTCCATCGTCCGTGACGCGGATGAGGGTCTGTCCGCCGTTCTCCACTTCGACATCCACGAACGTGGCTCCGGCGTCGAGGCTGTTTTCCACCAGTTCCTTGACCACACTTGCCGGGCGCTCCACCACCTCGCCCGCGGCGATCTGATTGGAAAGCTCCGGCGGAAGCAGGTGTATCGTTTTTCTTTCCGTATGCTTCATGACGGCTCCGGGGAGTCTCTGCAACAACCCCGTGTTCAGCCTAGCGCGCTTTTCCTCTGCTGACAAGCGGAGGCTGCGTGAAGCCGGTCTCACCTGCAGACGTGGAGAGTTTTGACAGCTAACGGAAAGCTGCCAATTTTTCAGAGACTTCTTTCAAGGGAGGATCTTGGAGGATGCAGAGGGAAGGTTCCGAGGCAGCGAAGGCGACGGAAGGCTCGTCAGGCGGGGATGGCCGTTTTGAGGAGATGAAGGTAGATTTCGCGGCCCACCCAGGCATCGGTAGCGGCGTATTTGATTTGCTGGCGTGTGAGTTCGGGGTTTTCCCAGTTGGAGCACTGCGCAGCCTTGCTGATGCGGAAGCCGAGCAGGCTGGCGGCCAGGGTGCGCAGTCCCTGAGCCTGTACGCCGCGGGCGCGGGCCATAGCCGCAAGGTCGACCATGCCGCCGGGCCGGAAGCTGTGGACACGGCCGAGAGCCTTCATGTCGTCGCCTATGGCCACGCCGACTTTGAGGACGGAGGGGGAGGCCAGAAGTTCCGCCAGGCGTTCGTTAAAGGGAACGTGGGTAAGCTGGATGAGGTATACAGTCTCGGATGTGGCGAGCTGGATGAGCGCCGGGGGAGCGCTTTTCCCCTTGGTAAAGGTCGGGCGCGTCTCCGTGTCGAAGCCCAGTACCTTCTGCCGGTCAAGGCTGGAGAGCGCCGCGTTCAGCGTTTCCTCATCCTGCACGAGGAGTACAGGGCCTTCCCAGGCACGGACGGGGAGAGCGTTGATTTCGTCCTTGCTCATGGCCGGCAGGACGACAGGCGCCGGTGTGGGAGACGGATGTTTGGAGGAGGTCTTGCGGGCGCGGGAGGATGGGCTGGTGGGAGTCATAAGTCATACCTTGTGCGTTGGCCTATCACGAAAGCGCCCGGGGAGCAAGTCCTGCGCAAGGCTGAGGGAGTGCCGTTTCCGTTCATTTGCCGATGCAGAAGCTGGCGAAAATGCTGTTCAGCGTCTCTTCCGTCGTGTTCAGTCCGGTGATGTCGGCCAGCAGTGCCGAGGCGGTCTCCAGATGGATGGCGCAGAGATCCGGCGGAACGGACGCAGCTATGGCGCTCTCGAGTTCGCCCAGAGCGGCCAGCGCCTGACGCAGTCTGTCCGCCTGCCGCAGGTTCGGGGCGAGTTCGCCTTCGGAGAGCGTATCCGCGCCGAGGCATACCCGGCGTATGGCCTCGCAGAGCGCTTCCAGTCCCGCTCCCAGCATGGCAGAAACGGGCAACAGCGGCACACCGAAAAAGTCTGCGGCATCGTGGGGCCTTGGGGCCTTGTCCGTCTTGTTCCATACGGCGAGACAGCGTTTTGGCCCCACCTCCTCCAAAAGTTCCCGTTCCGCATGGAAGGCGTTGAAGCGGGCGTTTTCATCTCCTGCCAGAGAGCCGTCGAGTACAAGCAGAAGACAGTCCGCCGCCTGCGCCATTTCCCGGCCCCGCCGCATTCCTTCCCGCTCTATGAGGTCTTCGCTCGCTTCGCGGAGTCCGGCGGTGTCCACCAGCCGGACGGGCAGTCCGGCAAGGATGGTCTGCTCTTCAAGGTAGTCACGGGTCGTACCGGGCGTTTCCGTGACGATGGCTCGCGGGCGGCCGAGAAGTGCGTTCATGAGGCTGGACTTTCCGGCGTTGACCTGCCCGGCAAGCACAACGAGAGCCCCTTCCCGCCAGGCGCGGGCGCGTTCGTAGCCGGAGAGAAGCCGGTGAAGGCCTTCGGCCACTTCGCGGGTGACGGCGGTAAATTCCCGAGGCGGCAAACATTGCCCCTCTTCATCCGGGAAGTCTATGGCCAGACAGACCCGCTGTCGCAGGTATTCCAGCCGTGAGCGCAGTTCGGAGACTCTGCGTCCCAGAAGCCCGTCGAGCTTGGCCGAAGCCAGCCGCACACCCTCCGGCGAGGGGGCCGCGATGAGTTCGGCCACCGCTTCCGCCTGCGAAAGATCCATGCGTCCGTTGAGGAAGGCCCGGCGCGTAAATTCTCCGCGTTCGGCCATGCGTGCACCCCGCGAGAGTACGGAATCCAGCACGGACGCGAGTACGGCCGTGCCGCCGTGTCCCTGTATCTCGGCGCAGTCCTCGCCTGTGAACGAATGCGGGCCGGGGAAATACGCCGCAAGCACGTCGTCGGCATTTCTGCCTGCGGCATCGAGCGCGTGGCCGTAGTGAAGCATACGCGGTGTAAAATCGCGGAACGAGGGCGAAGCGGGCCGGAACAGGGAGAACAGAATTTCTTTTGCCCGCGGCCCGGAAATGCGGATCACGCCTACGCCTCCGGCGCCGGGCGGCGTGGCTATGGCGGCTATGGTGTCCTCGCTGCGTCCAGTCATTTTTTGCGTTCCGTTTCTATCATGGCGGCCAGCGCGGAATCGGTGCAGATGTCCGCAGCCCTTTCAAACTGCTCCCGCGCCTGTTCTTCCTGACGGAGGTGGTAGCGAAGAATGACGCCCAGGCTGTAGCGCGTGCGTGCGTCGTCCCGGAGGGCAAGGGAGCGTTCCAGAGCCTGCGCGGCGTCTTCCCACTGCCCGGCCTGAGCGAGCTGGATACCACTGAGGTACGGCGGGCGCGGATCGGATGGAGCTGTGAGCGCGGCGCGTTCCAGCATACGTTTTGCGCCGTCCATGTTGCCTTGGGCGGCGAGGAGCTGCGCAATCTCCAGCATGAGATCCACGTTGTGGGGATCCTGCTGCATTTTCTGCATGAGGCCCATGAGCGCCGTTTCCTGCGGAGCGGGCGGCATGGAGGCTTCGTTCCGGCTTTGCGGCGCGGGCGCGGCCGCCTGCCGGACCAGAGGATGATCTTCCATGCGGTAGGCAAGAGAACAGGCGAACAGGGCCGCAAGTCCGAGGGCAACGGCGGCGAGCGTCAGCCTGCGGGCGCGGTCAGTCATGGTCGTTCTCCCACTGGCGGAGGCGCGTTTCCAGGCGTTTCTGCGTACGGGCCAGAAACGCTGCATACAGGCCCAGACCTATCCAGAGCGTGGCGTTGGCCGCCATGAGCCAGCCGAGTGCGGACATAGCTTTCTCCTATCCTTTGTGATGGCCGTCCGTCTCGTCCATCATCTGTTCAAACATCCTGACATCCAATTTAATATTAAGGGCGCGGGTCAGGCAGAGCTGTTTCCAGCGCAGCAGAAGCAGAGCCAGCCAGACGAGACCGAAGCCTGCTGTACAGGCGAAGACGGCCGCGGCCATTTCTGGTTCCAACCCGCCGCCCCTGGCCGCGAACACCGCGGGGTGGATGGAGCGCCATAGTCTTGCGGAAAGGAAGACCAGAGGCACGTCCAGAAATCCGGCGATGGCGATCACCGAACACAGGGCGGCACGGCGGCCTTCCGGCAGAGGTACGGCGCGCAGGGCCATGCAGCCCGCATAGATGAACCAGAGGACGAGGAAGGTGGCGAGCCTGGGATCCCACGTCCACCAGACGCCCCAGGAATGGCGTGCCCAGAGCGAGCCGGTGACGAGGGTCAGCGTACAGCAGACCATGCCGGTTTCCACGGAGGCCGCGGCAAGCAGGTCGTATTTCATATCGCGGCGGCGCAGATACAGAATGCCGGACACGCAGGCCGCGCCGAAGCTGACAAGTCCCCACCAGGCCAGGGGCAGATGGATGTAGAAGATTTTCTGAACCAGGCCCATGACCTGTTCTTCGGGAGCGTACACAAAGACGAGCCACTGGCAGGCAGCCATGACGAGACCGCCGCACAGGGCAAGCAGGGCTATGCGGGAACGCAGCATCAGTCTTCTCCGCTGTAGACGAAGGGGAAAAGGACAAGTCCGGCGGCAAGGAACAGGGCGTCGAAGGCGGCGGCCAGACCGAGCCAGCGGAAGGCCTCGCCGGAGATCGCGTCAGGAGAAAGCCCGAAGGACACGAGGCGCACACCGGCGAGCAGCATGGGTACGAGCAGAGGAAACAGTACCAGAGAGAGCAGCGACTCGCGCCCGGACTGGCCCACGGACAGGGCGCCCAGAAGAGAGCCGGAAGCCGCCATGCCCACGTCCCCCAGGGCAATACCGAGAAGCGCCATGTCCCAGCCCGCGCCGAGGTTCTGTCCGAGGAAGACAAAGACGGCGGGCACAAAGACGCATTGTGCCGCAAAGAGCAGCAGCACTCCGGCCAGAGCCTTGCCCAGCCAGATTGACTGAACCGGCGCAGGCAGAAGCAGGAGTCCAAGGCGGGCCTGTCCGCGTTCTTCCACGGCGTAGAGCATGTTGAAGAGCAGCACCTGACAGAAGGCCGAGGCCAGCCAGAACATGGCTGCGGCTGCTTGGGGGCTGAGCCTGTCTCCGATGTCCAGAGAGAGGCTGAAGAGAAAGACGAGGAGCAGGCCGAGCAGAAGCGCCTGTATCAGACCGGCACCGTGCAGGAGTGTCAGGCGGAGATCCTTGGCGCAAATGGCGAAGGCGCACTTCAGCATGACGCACCTCCGCTTTCGCAGACGGTTCTGTCGCGAAGGACGAAGATGCGGTCGGCATGGCGGGAATCTTCCTCCACGTCGTGGCTGATCCAGACTATGGCGGCACCGTTTTCCCGTGCCTTCAGCATTTCGTTGAGGAGTATGCGGCGCGAAGCCGTGTCCAGCCCGGTAGCGGGTTCGTCCAGAAGGATAAGTTCGGGAGCGGGGAGGAGCAGACGGGCAAGGTTCAGGCGCTGGGCCATGCCGCGGGAAAAAATGCCCGCGAATTCATGGGCGTGGCGGGCAAGGCCCACGGTTTCAAGCGCGGCCTGCGCACGTTCCGCGGCTCGTTCCAAGCGCGCCGCTTTCGCCCAGAAAAGCAGGTTTTCCAGAGCGGTCAGGCCGGGATAGAGAAAGGGTGCGTGGGCCATGTAGCCCAGCTTCACGTCGGGGACACGGCGTTCCACGCTCCCGGCATCGGGCGGGGTCAGTCCGGCCATGACGCGCATCAGCGTGGATTTGCCCGCGCCGTTCGGCCCAGCGAGCAGTGACAGCGTACCCGGCAGAAGCGCAAGGTTTACGCGGCGAAAGAGCAGCCGTGAGCCGAAGGCCTTGGCGATGCCCGCAAGTTCCAGCAGCGGACGTGCGTCCATATCAGCAGCCGTCCTTCCCGCGTTCTTCTCCGCCGTCTTCGGAGCCTGCCGGACGGCGCCGGCGGCTCAGGCCGAGGATCGGAGCGAGGGACATGAGCGCGCCGCCTATCCACAGCCAGTTGACGAGAGGATTGGCACTCATGCGGAGCACAGCTTTCCCTTCGTGAAGTCCCAGGAGGGTAACATAAAATTCGGTGGCGAGGCCGGGATATGTCGTCGCTTCGGAGAAGGCGCGCTGGAACTTGTCGTAGAGGCGGCGCTGAGGCAGAACCGTGGCCGTGGTTTTTCCGTCCCGGGAGAGCTGAAGTTCCGCTTCGATGAAGTCGTAATTGGAGCCGCGCCCTTCGTTCAGACCGTTCAGTGTGACCGTCCACGGGCCTACCTGAGCCGAGTCGTGCAGGGCAAGTTCCACTTCCGTTTCCTGTTTGTACGGACCGGAAAAGGCTATGGCAAGCGCCATGAGTGCGACGCTGGCATGGACGAGGCAGGCCATGACCGAGGGCATCCAGGCTCGGGTGGAGCGTTCGGCGAGGAGCAGTGCCACGGTGGTGAGTACCGCCACGGCGAGCGAGGCTGCCATGAGCGGCAGCGCTCTGGTCACGCCGCTCATCCAGAACACCGCAAGCGCAGCGCAGAAGGCCAGAAGGCAGGGCAGGAGCTTCTTGCCGCTGCGGACACCGCCCTGCCAGCGCAGCCACGGGCAGACCAGGAGCAGTGCCAGAAGTACGGTAAACAGCGGCAGGCAGACCTGATTGTAGAAGCCGGCGTCCAGTCCCACGGGGCGTTCAGTCCAGAGGCGGCTGATCACCGGCCACAGCGTGGCGAGGAGCACGATGGCGGACAGGGCCAGGAGCAGCCAGACCGTCATGACGACAAAACCCTCGCGCGTTTCCAGTCCGCCGAGTTCCCGGGAACGGGCGTCACGTGCACAGAATGCAACGAAACCGACAACGGTGAGAGCGATGAGGACGAAGAGCAACAGGGGTGTCCCCACGCCGCCGTCGCCGAAAGCATGGACGGAATTAACCACGTTGCCGCGCACAAGGTAGGTTGCGAAGAAGGCGGAGACTGTGGTCAGACCCATAAGGAAGATGTTCACGCGGTGCAGCTTGCCACGGCGTGTTTCCACGACGCCGGTATGCAGCGCTGCGGTGCCGATGAGCCAGGGCAGCAGCGAGGCGTTTTCCACGGGATCCCAGGCCCAGTAGCCGCCCCAGCCGAGTTCCATGTAGGCCCACCAGCCGCCGAGGACGATGCCGGCACTGAGGAAGAGCCAGCCCGTAAGCGTGAAGGGCCGGGCCGCGTCCAGCCAGTGCATGCTGTCCTTCTGTGAAGACAGGGCCTGCGCCAGCGCAAGACAGCCGGGGATGACGAAGCCGCCGTAGCCCAGGAAGAGCAGCGGCGGATGGAAGATCATGCCCGGGTTCTGAAGCAGGGGGTTGAGCCCGCCGCCGTCGGCGGGAGCCGGAGAGACACAGAGGAAGGGATTGCTCCAGGTGGAGAGCAGAAAGCCGAAAAAGGCCATGACCGTCAGAAAGAACAGCAGAAACCAGCTCCGCGTCTCATCGGAGAGACGGCGGCAGGTGGGCGTGAAAAGGAAGGCCGTGCCGCACAGGGAAACCATGAGCGCCCAGAACAGCAGGGAGCCTGACTGTCCGGCCCAGAAGGCCGTGATACGGTAGAAGAGAGGCAGTGCCCGTTCAGTGTAGCTGGCCACATATTCGAGGGTGAAGTCGCTCGCAGCCAGCGCATGGAGCAGGATACCGGAAGCGGCGGCAAGGCACGCGCTGCCGAGGGCCTGAGCGCCCTCCATCCAGCGCAGGTCGGAACACCGGCCCTGCCAGAGCTGAGCCGCGCCGATGGCCGCGCCTGCCAGGGAAAGGAAGGTGACGGCGAGCAGGCAGAGATAGGCGGCAAGATACATGAAATCTCCAGAAATTCTCCGTGCGGGCGGGAGAGGCATGGCCGGGAAGACCCCGGCACAGGCGTCAGGCTTTTTCCCTGTTCGCCTTTTCGTATTTGGACGGGCATTTGGTCATGAGCGTTCTGGCGGTGAAGTCCGCGCCGTCCATGCGGCCTTCCACGATGACTTCGGAGCCTTGTTCAAAGGTGTCGGGCAGAACGCCGCGGTAGTGGACACGGATGCCCTTTTCAGGCTGTTCCAGATCCACCAGCGTAAAATCCGCCCCCAGACCGTTGGCGGGCTTGACGATGTCGCCGGAGGTAACTCCGAAGAGCCGGGCCGCCTTGAGCTTATCCGCGGGAAGTTCCAGAGCCTCGGAGACGTTGAGATGATAGACGGTGCCCTCGGACAGCGCGGACCAGGCCATGAAGCCTACACCTCCCACGAAAAGGAGAAAGGCCAGAGCGTAGATGCAGGGATTCTTTTTTGATGCCATGCTGTCTCCTTTGGGCGGGAAGGATACCTTTCAGAATACCCCGATGAGGCACAGGCGTCTGTGACTGTGCGCACACGCGGAGCGGAAAAGGGCGGACGCCCTCCCTCCTTGCCTTTTGGCATAAGGATTGTGACAGATTTGAGAGCGCAGCGCAAGTAGGAACGATTACTGATTTTCAGCCGCCTCCGGAGCGGAAGAACCGTTGGCCACGGCGCGTGCCCGGCGTTCTCGGGCGGCTTCCCGCATGTCGGTCACCATGTCGCTTTCATCGACGATTTCCCGTCCGAGCATCTCTTCCATCACGTCTTCCAGAGAGACGACGCCCGCGAGACCTCCGAATTCGTCGAGGACGGCGAAGAGGTGCTGGTGGCGTTCCAGAAATTCAGTGAGCAGCTTGTCGAGAGTGAGGGATTCGAGAACGAAGTGTATGGGGCGCATGATTTCAGCCAGCGTCTTATGGCCGTGTTCCGTATCGCGCTGCATGGCCACGTCCCGGCGCAGAACCAGTCCCACCACATCCTCGTTGTCTCCCGCGTAGACCGGGACACGGCTGAAATGCCAGAAGGTCGGGTTGTTGAACGCCTGCTCCACGGTATAGTCTTCGGGGAGAGAAAAGACCACGGTGCGCGGCGTCATGATGTCGTGGACATGTTTCTGATCGAGTGCCAGAACATTGCTGATGGTGGTTTCCTCATAGCCCTGTATGGTTCCCGCCTGCCGCGAGATGCGGGCCATGGCCTTGATGTCGTCTTCTGTGGCCTCCGGTCCGCTGGCCTTTGGGGTGATGAGCCGCGTGACCATGCCCGACAGCCAGGTCATGGGCCGGAGCAGGGCGGTGAGCACATAGAGCGGCCAGGCCAGGAGTCTGCCGAGCTGTTCGGGATAGGAGACGCCCAGAGTCTTGGGGACAATTTCACCGAAGAGCAGCACCAGCACAGTGAACAGCGCAGCGAAGGCCGGAGTGCTGGCGTCGCCCAAGGTGGAGGCCGCCAGTGCGCCGGCGATGGACGCGCCCGCGGTGTTGGCGATGGTGTTTGTGGTGAGTATGGCGGAGATGGGCTGATCGACGTTGGCGCGCAGGGTATAGAGCAGTCCGCCGGTTTTGGAGCCGTCTTCGCGCATCTTTTCAAGAGCCGTCCAGGAAAGGGAATAGAGCATGGCTTCCAGCATGGAACACAGGGCGGAGACGGAGAGGGCCAGTGCGACAGTGATGATAAGTGCGGTCATGGTTCGGCACGGGGTTGGAGGATACGGAAGTTCCAGCATAGACGAAGCGGCCGGGAACGGCAATGGCCGGAGAAGAAGGTCACGGTGTGCCGGAAGAGAGCGGCAGCCGGCGGCTTTCGGCCGCCGGGCGTGTCGCTTGCCTGAAAGAAAGTTTTATGTTATGTCTGCCCCTCATGTATTTCTGACTGGACTGCGAGAGTGGCGAAATTGGCATACGCACTGGATTTAGGATCCAGCGGAGCAATCCTTGAGAGTTCAAGCCTCTCCTCTCGCACCATTTTTTGGCAGCCTTATCCCCTGTCCGTGGCCGAAAGGGTCGGGCGGACACGTTATCTTCAAGGAGTCTTGTTGTCATGTCCCATACTGTTGAAGTTCTTTCTCCCGTGTCCCGCAAGATCAGCGTGACGGTTCCCGCCGAAGAGGTCAACGCCGCCCTTGATGCCGCGGCCCGACAGATCGGCGCTTCCGTCTCCCTGCCCGGCTTCCGTAAGGGTAAGGCTCCGATTGCTGCCATTGAAAAGCGCTTTGCCGGGGACGTCACCTCCCGCGCCATGGAAACGCTGGTGGAGCGCCGTGTGGCCGAGATCCTCAAGGAAGAGGATCTGAAGCCGCTTTCCCGTCTGGACTTTAACGGCGACCCCATTGTCCGTGGTCAGGAACTGAAGTTCTCTTTCTCCTTTGAGACGCTGCCCGACGTGAAACTCCCTGAAGACCTGTCCGCCGTCAAGGTGGAAATGGGTTCCACAGAAGCCACCGATCAGGATATCGAGGAACTGACAAAGCGTATGCTGAAGGCTATGGCCACCCTTGAGGACGTGACCGAACACCGCTTGCCCGAGGACGGCGACGTGGTGACCTTTGACGCCGACGGCGAAGTGGACGGCAAGCCCGTGCCCGGCATGAAGGCGAAGGACTACACCATTCAGCTGGCGGCGCCTCAGGATGGCATGGAGTTTTCCGAACTGGACAAGATTCTCCGCGGCCTGCATGCCGGCGAGGAAGGTTCGGGCACGATGGTCTGCCCCGAAGACCATGTGGATGAGAATCTGCGCGGCAAGACCGTGGATCTGCACGTAAAGCTGCACAAGATCAGCCGAGAGGTGCTCCCTGAACTGAATGACGAGTACGCGAAGAAGGTGGGCTTCGCTGACGAAGCCGCACTGCGCCGCAGTCTTGCCGAAGAGGCTGGGAGAAACAAGGCCTCTGCCGCACGGGAGGAAGCAGAGCGCAAGATTCTGGAAAAACTGCTCGCGGATCAGGACTTTCCCCTGCCCGAAAGCCTGGTCAAGGCCCGGCGCGAGGAATATGAAAGCGAAGTCCGCAGCTATTTGAGCCGCGGGGGACTGGATAAGGACGCCATTGAAAACAGCCTGAAGGGTATGGAAGAAGATTGCCAAAAGCAGGCTGAAGAGCGCGCCCGTGCCCAGATCTTCCTTACCGCTCTTGCGCGCCGTGAAAAGATTGAAGTCTCCGAGCAGGAAGTGGACATGCAGATCATGCGGATGGCCCGTGAATACAAGCAGGACTTCCGCAAGCTGCGTGACCTTCTCTATCAGAATGGAGCCGTCAACGACTTGCACGATCGCATTGCTACGGCCAAGGCCATGGAGCTTTTGTTCGACAAGGCCGAGAAAGTCAGGGCGGAAGCCGCCGCAGAGTGATGGCGTATTTCCCCGGCCCTGCCGGGGAATCTTTTCCATATGAATCGGCCCGCCGCGTCCGCAGGGGCCGTGCAGGTTCGGACAGACGTTCCGAACGAGGAGCTACCGTGACCATTCCTTTCGTGATTGAAACTTCCGGGCGTACCGAACGCGCCTATGACATCTATTCCCGTCTGCTCAAGGATCGCATTGTCCTTCTGTGCGGCGAAGTGAACGACGCTGTGGCGTCGCTCATCTGCGCCCAGCTGCTTTTTCTGGAGTCCCAGGATCCAGAAAAGGAAATTAGTCTGTACATCAACAGCCCCGGCGGTTCAGTGACGGCAGGTATGTCCATTTACGACACCATGCAGTTCATCGCATCGCCCGTTGCGACACTGTGCGTCGGCCAGGCGGCCAGCATGGGGGCGTTCCTGCTGGCCGGAGGCGCCAGGGGTATGCGCTACGCACTGCCCAACAGCCGGATCATGATCCATCAGCCGTCGTCCGGATACCAGGGGCAGATCACGGATATGGATATCCATGTACGCGAAGGTCAGCGCCTCAAGAAGACGCTGAACCGTATACTCGCGGAAAACACCGGCAACAGCATCGCCCGCGTGACTGCGGCCACCGAGCGCGATAATTTCATGTCGGCGGAAGAGGCTCTCAAGTTCGGCCTTATCGACCGCATACTCACTTCCCGCCGCGATGTGGCGGATTCTGCGGAGAAACAGGCATGAGCGAAGACTCTCAGGACACGCGCTGCTCCTTCTGCGGCAGGGACGCCACAGAGGTGCGTCATCTTGTGCAGCAGGGTTCTCTCTATATCTGCGATGAGTGCGTGACGGCCTGCGCGAAAATTATCGCCGGGGACGACGATGCGGAAACGCTGCCGGAACCGCCTTCAGGTCTGCTTACTCCCCAGCAGATCAAGGCCCACCTTGATGAGTACGTCATCGGTCAGGAACAGGCCAAGAAGACCCTTTCCGTGGCCGTACACAATCATTATAAGCGCGTGTTTCACGGGGGGGCGCTGGACGGCGTCGAGCTGGAAAAGAGCAATATTCTGCTGCTTGGGCCTACGGGCAGCGGCAAAACCCTGCTGGCACGCACACTGGCGCGCATTCTCAAGGTTCCCTTCGCCATTGCAGACGCTACCACGCTCACCGAAGCCGGCTATGTGGGCGAGGACGTGGAGAACATTCTTGTGCAGCTGCTTCAGAACGCCGATTACGATCTCGACGCGGCTTGCCGGGGCATCATCTACATTGACGAGATCGACAAGATCGCGCGCAAGGCCGACGGGCCTTCCATCACCCGTGACGTTTCGGGCGAGGGTGTGCAGCAGGCCCTTCTCAAAATCATCGAAGGCACGGTGGCCAATGTCCCGCCCAAGGGCGGCCGCAAGCACCCTCAGCAGGAATTCATCCGCATGGACACGTCGAATATCCTGTTCATCGTGGGCGGTGCCTTCATCGGGCTGGAAAAGCTCGTGGAATCCCGCAGCCGCGGCACGTCCATGGGCTTTGGCGCGCATATCGAGAAGAAGACGGAACACCGCCTCGGCGAACTGCTGGACGGTGTGATTCCCTCCGACCTTGTGCAGTTCGGCCTCATCCCGGAGTTCATCGGCCGTATCCCCGTCATTACGCATGTGGAGGAGCTGAGCAGAGACGATCTCATCCGCGTGATGAAGGAACCGAAGAACGCCCTTGTCAAGCAGTACCAGAAGCTGTTCGAACTGGACGGCGTGGCCCTGCGCTTTGAAGAGGACGCCCTGCGCGCCGTGGCGGAAAAGGCGCTGGAAAACAAGACCGGTGCACGCGGCCTGCGGAACGTTCTGGAGAGTGTCATGCTTGACATCATGTACGAGCTTCCTTCGCTTGCCGGCGTGAAGGAATGTGTCATCACCCGCGGCGTCATCGCAGGCACGGAAAAGCCCGTGCTTTCCTCAGCGGCCTAGCAAAGCGCTTTCCGCGGCACACCGGCCCAGAACAGAGGTTTGCCATGTCCGAACAGACGGCACTGGAACTCCCGATTATCACGCTCCGCGAAGTGGTCATGTTTCCCCGCGTGCTTATGACCTTCCAGGTGGGGCGCGCCGCCTCCGTGAGCGCCATTGACAGCGCGGTCATGGAATACGGGAGGCAGATTTTCATGGTGGCCCAGAAGAGTTCTTCCATCGAGCGGCCCGGACTGGACGACCTCTTCCCCATAGGCGTGGTCAGCCGGGTGCAGAAGGCGGAGAAAGGTCAGGACGGCACGGTCAGGCTGGTCTGTGAAGGCTTGTACCGTGCCGCCTGGCTGCCTCTGAACGACAGCTCGCCCTTCGGCGACCGAGCTTTTCCCCGCCTGAGAACCGTGCCTGTGGAAGAGACGCTTGCCGAGGATCCCGAACTGCCGGCCGTCATCGAAGCTTTGCAGGAGGTGCTGTCCGAAGTTTGCCGTCAGAGCCGCCACATCACGCCCGAACAGCTCTCCGCCTTCGCCCTTATCGAGGAACCCGGCGCTCTTGCCGACGCCGTAGCCCCATGGCTGAAGACGGACTATCTCCACAGACAGGCCATCCTTGAAATTCTGGATCAGGGCCGGAGACTGCGTCAGGTGTATGAGCTTTTGGGCGGCGAAATCGTGTCTTCCAAGGTAAGCAAGGCCGTCAAGAGCCGCGTCAAGGCGCAGATGGAACAGAGCCAGAAGGAATACTACCTGACGGAGCAGATCAAGGCCATCAACAAGGAACTGGGCCGCGATGACATTCAGGACGAACTTCTGGAACTGGAACAATGCCTTAAAGCCAAGGACATGCCTGACGAAGCGAGGGAGAAGGCACTGCGGGAAGTCCACAAGCTGCGCCAGATGCTTCCGGGTTCATCGGAATACGTCGTGTCGCGCAACTATGTGGACTGGATTGCCGACCTGCCCTGGAATTCGCTAAAAGATATTGACATCGACCTTGACAGGGCGCGTACCGTACTCGACGGTGCGCATTACGGACTGGAAAAAGCCAAGACGCGCATCCTGGAATATCTTGCGGTACAGAAGCTGACCGGCGGGCTGAAGGGGCCTATTCTGTGCCTCGTGGGGCCGCCCGGCGTGGGCAAGACCTCGCTGGCCCGGTCCATAGCCGAGGCCACTGGGCGCGAATTCGTGCGCATTTCCCTGGGCGGCGTGCGTGACGAAGCCGAGATACGCGGCCATCGCCGTACCTACATCGGGGCGCTGCCGGGCAAGATCATCATGGCCCTCAAACGGGCGAAGTTCAACAATCCGCTGTTCTGCCTTGACGAGATTGACAAGATGAGCGGAGACTTCCGCGGCGATCCGGCTTCCGCCCTGCTGGAGGTGCTGGATCCCGAGCAGAACTGCGCCTTCAACGACCATTATCTCGACATGGACTACGATCTGTCCAGAGTGTTCTTCATCACGACGGCCAACTCGATGCAGGACATTCCGGTTCCGCTTCTGGACAGAATGGAAGTGCTCGAGCTTTCCAGCTACCTGGAAGGGGAGAAAATGCACATTGCCCGGGATTTTCTCCTGCCGAGACAGCGGGAACGGCACGGACTGAAGCCGGAGAACATGGGCATTTCCGATGAAGCGCTGCTTGAAATCATCCGTTCCTATACAAGAGAATCCGGCGTGCGCGGGCTGGAGCGCGAGATAGCGGCACTCTGCCGCAAGGCGGCTGTCCGGATTGTGGAAAAGGATGGCTGCGGTGTCTCGGTGAATCTGCAAAATCTGGAATCTCTGCTCGGCGTGAAGCAGTTCCGTTTTGACGCGAGGGAGACCCAGCCTTTGTCCGGAGTGGTGGCCGGGCTTGCGTACACCGGCAGCGGCGGAGACATCCTCTATATAGAGACCGTTATCATGCCCGGTTCCGGCAAGCTCCAGGTCACGGGCAAGCTTGGCGAGGTGATGAAGGAATCGGCGCAGGCGGCCTTTTCCTACCTGCGCTCACGTTCGCATCAGCTGGGACTGCGCCCTGATTTTTATAAAGAGGTGGATATCCACGTCCACGTCCCTGAAGGTGCCGTGCCCAAGGACGGTCCCTCCGCGGGCATCACGCTGGCCACGTCCCTGGCTTCGGCGCTTCTGGATATTCCGGTGCGCGCGGACGTGTGCATGACGGGTGAAATCACTCTGCGCGGCCGCGTCCTGCCCATAGGCGGTCTGCGCGAAAAACTGCTTGCGGCCCATCGTTCCGGCATGAAAACCGTGCTTATTCCCGCCGAAAACGAAAAAGATCTTCGGGATGTGCCAGCGGACATCGTGAAAGCGCTGGATATCCGGCTGGTGAATGACGCCGATGAAGTGCTTCCGCTGGCTCTGCTTGCCGGCAGGGACGAAATTTTGTGCTTTTAGGCGTCTCATGCGTTGGCAGCCTCTCTGCGTATGCCCAGAGCCTTTGCCGGAGACCTTGGCGGCGCAGTGCTTTAGGCTTGCAGCGCGTTTAAGAGAGAAATGCCGTTACCGGTACTTGCGCACGGCGGAAAAGGACGTGCGCCCCGGGTCTGGCTGTCTGCGCATCTCCTTTCGTCTTTTCTTCTTCACGGGCTTCAGACCGGAGACAGCCCCCGTGAGAGACTTTGCCGCCTCAGGTAGTCGTTCTCAAAAAAAACAGGGAGTCGGCCCTCTCGGACACTGGAGTGAAGTTTCTTTCGTTGCGCACGGCGGGCAAAAGGGCTAGAGAGTAAAAAACGTCCGTCGAGGAGGGAACATGCCGGTCATCACCATGCCTTTCGGCCCGCTCGAAGCCAACTGCCACATTGTTTATCAGGGAAGCGATGCCGTGATTTTCGACCCGTCCAGCGAGACGGAACAGGTGCTGGATACGCTTGCGGCACATAAGCTTACGCTACATGCCATCGCGCTCACCCACCTGCACGCCGACCATTGCCTCGGCTGCGCGGCGCTCGCCCGCATCACGGGATTGACGCCGTTTGTGGGCAAAGAGGACTGGGACGAGCGCAGCCTGCTTCTGTGCAAGGGCATGAGCTTCGGTATGTATGTCGAGCCGTTTGAAGCCAGAATTCTGGAACCGGGCGAAGTCGTCTGGGGGGCGCTCCGCTGCCGCGTCATCGGTACGCCCGGGCATTCCGCGGGCAGCCTTTGCTACTATTTTCCTGATCTCAAGGCCGTTATCACGGGGGACCTGCTTTTTTACCGCTCCGTGGGGCGCACCGATTTTCCGGGAGGCGACAGCGAGGCGCTGGCCCGTTCCCTGCGCGGCTCCATCTACACGCTGCCGGGCGACGTGACGGTCTATCCCGGGCACGGCCCAGAAACCAGCGTCGGGGCAGAAGCTTCCGGCAATCTGTACTGCCGGGCGTAGGCACGGGTCATGGCCGCACCCGTCTGTATCCTGACGTGCAGTCCGCGGCGCGGCGGCAACAGCGACACGGCGGCCGCTTGGCTGCGCACGGCGTTCAGCCTGCCTGCGGAAGTTCTGCGCGTGGCAGATAAGGCGGTTCACCCCTGTGTCTCCTGCGGGTACTGCGCTGAGCGCCCAGGCTCCTGTGTCCTTGACGGGCCGGAAGACGGCGCATTTTCTCTGCTGAAAGCCTTGACCGCCGCGCCTGCGGCCTGTCTCGTTTCACCCATTTACTTCTATCACCTTCCAGCGCAGGCCAAGGCCCTTATCGACCGCTGCCAGCGTTTTTGGACCGGTGTCCCGCCAGGACGGGGCACCCCGTTTGGCGCCGTGCTGCTGGCGGGAAGGCCGCAGGGAGAGAGGCTCTTTCAGGGCGCGGAACTGACCCTGCGCTTCATGGCGCACACTTTGGGCCTGAAGCCGGTTCCTCCGCTCTGCCTGTACGGTGTGGATGCGCCGGATGCACTTGCCGGCCGGACGGAACTACGGGAACGGATACGAAACTACGCCGCGGAGCTGGAGGCGCTGGCCGGGCATGGGCGTTCTTTTTGATGTGAGGCTTCCGGCCATGCTCATGGAGCATCTGGCAGCACTGCGCCGCTTCTCCGGGCTGTGCGAGCGGCGCTGCGCGGCATGCCTGACCGTCTTTGAGCCGGAGGCGGGGAAGGGTGATGCGCTTTCTCAGTCGCTTTGCCCCGGCTGCCGCGCCCGGATCGTCCGCCGCGAGGCCGGCTTCTGCCCGTACTGCGGTGAACCGTTCGCCCTTTCTGATGCGCCCTGTGTTCCCTGTGGGAAATGCCTGCGCGTATTGCCGCCGTGGAGGGAATTTCTGTTTTTCGGCGTGTACGAGGGCCTGCTTCGCGAACTCATCCTCCGCGGCAAGTTCGGCGCAAGCCTGGCCTCTCTGCGTTTCCTTGGCGAGCTTCTCGCAGATGTATGCAGCGCCTATTACGCGGCCGCCACTCTGCCGGACGCCGTGATTCCCATGCCGCTCCACGTCCGGCGTCTCAGGGAACGCGGCTACAATCAGTGCCGGGAATTGGTCCGGCCGCTTTCAGCCCGACTGGGCGTGCCGGTAAGGGATGATATGCTGCTGCGTGCGGAAGAAACCGCGATGCAGGCCACGCTGGATCGGGAGCGGCGTCTGAGCATGGGCCGGCCGTTTGTGGCCGGAGCTGTGCGAGGCATGCGTGTCCTGCTTGTGGATGACGTATGCACCACGGGAACCACACTCACCCGCGCGGCGGAGTGTCTTCTGCAGGCAGGAGCGCTGTATGTGGATGTGGCGGTTGTGGCGCGCTCCAGCAGCCATACTCCCCCGGAAACCCTTTCCCGCGCTTGAACGCCGGACACCCCGGCCTTGCCAGAACAGGCGTTCACCTGCTATCTAAGCCGTGTTTCCCGCTGTTCCGCCTGCCTTGAGGAATCTATGACCGAACTCCCCATACGTCCCGACACGCCGTGGCTGGCGCCGCTGGCCGGCTGGTCTGACCTTTCCTTCCGTCTGCTCTGCCGGGAGCAGGGGGCAGCGGTCTGCTGTACGGAAATGGTGAGCGCCAAGGGCCTGGTCTACGGCGGACGCAGTACGGAAAGTCTGCTGGCCACCACGCCTGAAGCGGGAGAAACGCTTGAGGACGGAAGCTGTGTCTGCGATCGTCCCCTTGTGGTGCAGATTTTCGGAGCGGAAGCGGCGTTCATGGCTCAGGCCGTGGAACGGCTGCGCCGCCGTGGTTTTTGCTGGTTCGACGTGAACATGGGCTGTTCCGTGCCCAAGGTGACAAAGACCGGTGCGGGCGCCGCCATGCTTCGGGATATGGACAATGCCCTCCGCGTGGCCGAAGCCGTGCTTCAGGCGGCCGGGCCGGGGCGTGTGGGGTTCAAGCTGCGCCTGGGCTGGGACGGGGAACATGAGGTGCACCGCGAACTGTCGTCCCGCCTTGCCGGTTTGGGGGCAGGATGGGTGACGCTGCACCCGCGGCACGCCGTGCAGGGCTTTTCCGGCACGCCGCGCAGTTTGGCGCTGGCGGAACTGGCCGCGCTTCTGCCTGTACCCGTGATCGCGAGCGGCGACTTGTTTACCGCGGCCGACGGCGTGCGCGTACTGCGGGAAACGGGTGTGGCTGCCGTGATGTACGCCCGCGGAGCCTTGCGGGATCCCTCCATTTTTGCCCGTCACAGGGCGCTGCTTGCCGTTGGGGAATTGCCTGACCGCGCGGAGCTGCCGCCGCGGGAAACACCCCTCGCCGCACAGGACGCCTGCGATGTTCTGGATGAGCTTCCCGTGGATAGAGTACGGCTGGCGGGCATCATCCGCCGCCATGCCTTTCTGGCCCGGCGCTATGCGCCGCGGGAGGCGCTCTTTAAAATGCGTACCGTGGTTCCGCGCTATGTGAAGGGGGGAGACGGGGCCAGAGTCCTGCGTCAGGAACTTGTGGCCTGCCGCAGCTGGATGGACGTGGACGCCGTGCTGGAAAAACATTTTGGAGACCACTGCCATGAGTGACACGAAACTCGTTGAGCTTTGCGATCTGCCGTATCCTGAGCTGGAGCGCTTCATCGTGGAAAAGCTGGGAATGAAGCGCTTCCGTGTCGGGCAGATCTGGCAGTGGATATGGGTACGGAACGTTTCCGATTTTGCGGCCATGACCGACCTGCCCCAGGCGGATCGCGCCCTTCTGTCCGAGCGGGCGTCCATACGCTGGCCGTCCATCGCCGATGTGCGCGTGAGCGGAGACGGGACGACCAAGTTTCTCCTTGAGCTTGCGGACGGCGAACACGTCGAGACCGTGCTCATCCCCAGCGACGCTCCCCGCAGACCGCACGACGCCGCGGCGCGCATGACCCAGTGCCTGTCCACGCAGGTGGGCTGCGCCATGGCCTGTTCCTTCTGCAGTACCGGCAGGCTGGGATTCAGACGCAACATGACCATGGGCGAAATCCTTGGCCAGGTACAGGTCGCCCGTGCCTACCTTCACGACACACAGCCCGAGCGCCCCATCATCCGCAATCTGGTCTATATGGGCATGGGCGAGCCGCTGCTCAATCTGGCCAACGTCATGGATTCCCTGCGCACGCTCCAGCATCCGCGGGGGCTCGCCTTTTCCCCGCGCCGCATCACGGTTTCCACCTGCGGCATAGAAAAGGGGATGAAGGAATTTGGCGAAAGCGGGCTGGCGTTTCTGGCCGTCTCACTGCACGCGCCGAATCAGCGCCTGCGCGGGCAGCTCATGCCCAGAGCCGCGCACTGGCCTCTGGAAGAACTTCTTGCCGCGCTGGAGAGCTATCCCCTCAAGACCCGCGAACGCATCACCCTGGAATATCTTGTCATCGCGGGCGTCAACAATCAGCCGGAGCATGTGCGGGAACTTGCCCGCATCTGCGCTCACCTCAAGGCCAAGCTGAACCTCATCCCGTATAACCCCACGCCGGATACGCCGTACCGTGCGCCTACACCCGAAGAGCTGCTGTGTTTTGAAAAGGCGCTCTGGGCCAAGGGCATCACCGCCATCGTGCGCAAGAGCAAGGGGCAGGACATCGAGGCCGCCTGCGGCCAGCTCTGCGCAACTCACGAGGCGCAGGCAGAGCAGAAAGGCGCTTAACCACGAGAAGGCAGAGTGTTGCCTTCTTGCGTCCTGCGGCAGCGCACGAAATTTTGCCGAACGGTTTCAGTTCAGGATGTTTGCCACTACGCCCAGGAAGCGGGAAACCAGGGTGGTCAGGCCCTGAAGCGTCTTCAGGGCGAGATCCTTCAGTACCGGAAGCTGCCGCTTCACCTCCCCAGCCGCGTCCTCGGCAAGGGAATCCGCAGTGTCCGCAGCGCGTTCCAGCATGGTCTTGCTCGGGGACAGGCCCGGCGTCTTTTGCAAAATTTCCCGCACGGCGGAAGCTGCCTTGCCGCCCAGAGCGTCGGCCGATTTTTCGAGCTTTTTCGTCAGGGCATCGAGCTGTTCGGACGAAAGCCCTCCCTGCCTGTTCTTTTCGAGAAAAGGCTGGATTTCCCTTTCAAAAACGCCGGGCGGCAGGAGCTTTTTCAGACCTTTGAGCAGGGTGTCGTCCACGACCTGCGGGCTGGCGGGCGCGGTTGGCATGGATGCCTGATCCTTCTGATAGAAGTAGAACATACCGCATCCGATGACGAAAAGAACAACAAGCGTCTTCAGCACAGGAACTCCGAAAGCCCCGGCTTCCGAAGAAGCCGGAGCCGAATAGCGCTTTATTTGGGCCTGATTTCGATGTGTACGCCGAACTTTTCTTCCAGAGCGGCCAGCCTGTCGCGCTTGCGGTTGAGCAGATACAGCGCCAGTTCCATTTCGTTTTCATAGACGAAGGTGGCAGGCTCGCTGCCGGATCTGGCCGCGTCCTTTTTGCTTTTCGAGCGGTCGCCATTCTTATAGAGCTTGGCCTGAAGGTCGCGCAGGGCCTGAAGCGACTGCCATTCCATGTTGCGCCGCACCCCCGTGCCGTGGCAGTGGGGGCAGGACTCGCAGGAAATGGAGATGGCCGAGGTGCCTGTGCGCTGGCGTACCAGTTCCAGAAGTCCGAAGGAACTCATGTGGCCGATGTCGTGGCGCGCTCTGTCGCGGCGCATGGCCGTGCGGAGTGTGCGTTCCACGTCGCGGCAATGATTCTTGTCGCGCATTTCGATGAAGTCGATGACCACCTGACCGCCGATGTCGCGCAGCCGCAGGTGACGGGCTATGGCCTCAGCCGCTTCCATGTTGGTGCGGAAGACCATGGCCTCGAAGTTGGTCTTGCCCTGAGTCTTGCCCGAGTTGATGTCGATGGCCATAAGCGCTTCGGTCTGGTCAAAGACCAGGCGGCCGCCGGAGGGCAGTACCACTTCGCGGCTGGTCACGGATTCAAGCTGTTTCGTCAGATTGAAGCGATCCCAGAGTGTCTGGCGCTGATCCTTGTGGAGCTTGACAAGCTCGCGGGCGCGGTCAGGGAAGATGAGCGCCGCGGTATCTTCCACGCGGGACTTGATGGCTTCGTCATCGGTCCAGATCTCCTCGATGTCTTCGGAGAGGTAGTCGCGTACGGAGCGGGCCACGAGATCGGCTTCCTGATAGATGAGGCATGGGCTTTTTTCCGGAACCGCGCGCTTGCGAATGTCCTGCCAGAGCATCTTGAGGTACTGCATATCCTGCTGAATGCTGGCCTTGTCCGCGCCTTCGCTGGCCGTGCGGATGATGACGCCCATGTTTTCGCCGGGCTGGATGCCGCTCAGTAGCTCCTTGAGCCGGGCGCGTTCTTCAGGGTCTTCCACCTTGCGGGATACGCCGATCTGTTCCTGCCCGGGCGTGAGCACCAGAAAGCGTCCGGCGATGGAGATCCATGTTGTCAGGAAGGCCCCCTTGCTGCCGGAAGGCTCCTTGACCACCTGTACCAGCACATCCTGGCCGACCTTGAGCACCTTCTGTATGGGCGGATATTTGGGACCGTGGGTGGAGTCATGGGGCACGAGATAATATTCGGGATGAACTTCATCAATCTGCAGGAAGCCGTTCTTCCCGTTGCCGAAGTTCACGAAGGCCGCCTGGAGGTTGGTATCGATATTGTTGATGACTCCCTTGTAGATATTGCCCCGTATCTTTGCCTGATGCGCCATTTCCACGAAATATTCCATGACGTTGCCGTCTTCGGTAATGGCGACTTCCACCTGCTCGTCCGGCACGGAGCTGATGTACAGCACACGGCGCGGCGCGGGGGCAGGCTCTGCGCCTTTCGCTTTTTCGGCAACGCGGGGCTTTTCTCCTGCTTTGGCCTTCTCTGCGGGGCGGCCCTTTTTTTGCGGCTGGCGTTCGCGGGGCTTGGGAGCGTCGATGCGGTTGCCGTTGACCGCGGCGTCCAGCGCGTCCAGATCTTCCTCGTTTTCTTCGCCAAACGGAGGCATGGCCGCGGGCTGATCGGGAAGCACGGGCTGGGGACCATCGTCTTCGGGCAGAAGTTCCTCTTCGCGCCGGCCGAGGGCCACGCCGAGGACGCTGTCGTTCAGCATGGCGGCGTTGAAATCGAAATCTTCAGGTATGGCGGGTACGCCCTGGACGCTGCGGCGCGGTCGTCCGCGCCCATTGCGAGGCTTGCGGCCCCCGAAAGGAGCATTCCCGTCCATGCCCGTGAACGGCGGATAGAAGTTCTGCTGATAGGGATCGGGCAGGTAGGGCGAGGCGTTGGACAGCGGCTGGGCATCACGGTCACGCTTCCTGCGTGTGCGGGGATTGATCCGGCGCTGAGAGCGGATATCGCCGAAAGACCCTTCGGCGGGCAGTATGCTGGTGATAATGGCGTCATCGTCCGGCCACAGCGGGGGCTGAGGCCGGCTGTCCGCCCGGTTGCCCAGATCGTCCTCGGGCACGGGCGCGATGTCGGCAGCCTGATTGCCCGGTTCTGCTTCAACGTGTGCTTCCGCAGTGGTGTTTTCCTTTCGGGCGCGGGGCTTGCGGCCGCGGCGGGCTTTGGGGGCGGCGTCTATTTTTGCAGGAGTTTCGGGCACATTTGGGGCTGAGACATCAGGAGCGGAGGCAGCCTGAGCGGGAACTTCGGGAGTGGAAGCCGCGGCGGATTCAGACCGGGCGTCTGCGGGTGTGCTTTCACCTGCGGGAACGCCGCCCGCTGGGGTTTCGGCCGTGCGGGAACGCCTGACACGGGTACGGCGCACGGGCGTTTCTGCAGCTTCGGCAGGCACCGCGCCGGTGGGGGAAGGCACACTGACTTCGGATTTGCGGGGGCGTCCCCGGCGTCTTTTGGCAGGAGCAGGCACTTCTTCCGGCGAAGCCCCGGCAGGCACAGGCTCAGATGTCGCAGGCGCGGCGGGTACAGGGGGGACGGAAACGGGGGCGAGGGGCAGGGTGGCTTCCGGCAGTGGCGCAGTGTTGTTCTCTGCAACCTCTTCCTGTGTTTCTGTGCCGCTGTTTTTTCTGCTCGTGCGACGTTTCCTCACGGGAGCCGTCTCTTTGCTTTCGGGAGTGTCTGCAACGGCTTTTCTGCGGCGGCGTACCGTCTTCTTTTCCATTTCAGGAGCGGCTCCCGTGTCCGGGGTGGCCGCGCTGGTGCTGTTTTTGGGTTCTTCGGTGGTGTTTTCGTTGAGAGAAGGGTTTTGACTCATGGGTTCCTCAAAAATTTCGGGATCAGTCAGCGGTATCGAGTCTGCGGAGCGTCACCCGTATGCCTGCCTCGTCCAGAGTGAGGAGCGCATAGCAGCCGAGGGAAAAAGGCCCCGGATTGGCCACGATGGTGCGTCCCAGTTTTTGAACGCCGGCGGACTCGTGGATGTGCCCGCAGATGCAGAGGGAAGGCTGATGTTCCTCTATGAAGTCCCGCACTGCGGTGGAGCCAACGTGGATTCCCCCGTGCGTACGGTCGCATACGGTGTTGTACGGAGGGTTGTGGGAAATCAGGATCCAATCTCTGTGGCCTCCTGACTGCCGGGCAAGTTCCTCCAGCCATTCTGAAAAACGTGCCTCTGGAAATTCTGACGGCGTCCCCAGAGGAGTGAACGTGGAGCCGCCTACACCAAGGAGGGCGACTTCCGGGCCAAGTTCCCGCACCTTGCGGTGCAGGTTGATGCCCTCATTTTCAAGCCAGTCGTCTGCTTCCGCCCGATCCATGTTGCCAATCTGGGCAAGAACCATGGGGTGTACGGCGCGGAAGGCTTCGATGACCGTGCGTGCGGCGTTCGCGCCGCCCAGCGTGGTCAGATCGCCGGTCAGAAGGACGCCGTTTGCCTGCGTAAGTTCCGGAATTTCCCGTGCGCGGTGGATACGGCCGTGGATGTCCCCCAGCACTATCCACGTCTGCCTCACGCGGAAGCCGGGCGTTTCGCCTTTGCGGCGGCCGGTACGGATACGCCCCTTCGCGGTCTGAAGACCGTTGTCAGGGGTAGAGAGAGCAGATTCCGTAACGGTATCCGGCATATTGAGGGAGTCCTTTTTCTGGCAGACGAACACAGCGGGGAAAAGACGGTGCAAGAAATCCGCGCCGTGCGGGGCGCGCTTCGGAAAGAGACGCGGCTATACTCGTGGTCTGTTCTCCGTGTGAGAACTTCATAGACTATTTTTTTTCGTTTGACAAAGGAAAAGAGAGGCTCGGAAGCGATTCTTTGACAATGCAGTGATGTTTTATGGAATTTTTTCTGCCAATGGAGAAGAAAAAAACGTTTCCAGGATGGAAACAGCGCCTTTCCTGCGCGGAGACGCTTACCTGATTACAAACGAACGCCGTTCTGCCGCAAGCTCTTGTCCGGCAAAGCGCTCCCTGTTATTGTGTGTTTCCCAAAGGCTTGCCCTGGCCTTGCCTCAGTGGGCAGAAACTCAGGGCATACTGAAGCTCGCGGGGCGGGCGTTGACCAATGTTTTACTTTCTGCGGAGCCGTGAGCACCGCAGTGGAGCTTTTCTATGCAGCTTGACCTGATTCCCCTCCGTTTTCCGGGCATTTCCCATGTGCGCTGCGCGTTTGGTACGCGGGCACTTGGCAATCTTTCCCTCGACGTTGCCGGCGCTGGAAACGCGGAACGGGAACGCCGTGCCGCGCTCTGTGCGCGTCTGGACGTGGAAGCCTTTGCCGAGGCCCGGCAGGTGCACGGCGTACGTACGCTCTTCGAACCTGCCGCCCAAGATCCGGCGCTGGCGGCCGTGACCGAGGCGGACGGACTGGCGACGGCCCGCCCGGGACTAGCACTCATGATAAAAACCGCCGATTGTCAACCCATACTGCTGGCGCATAACGGTGGGCGCTTTGTCGCGGCGATACATTCCGGATGGCGGGGGAATCGTCAGGACTATCCGCGCATCGCGGTGGAGGAGTGCTGCGCGCACTACGGCGCGGATCCTGTGGACGTGTGGGCCGTGCGCGGTCCCAGCCTCGGCCCGGCTGCTTCCGAATTCATCCATTTTGACAGAGAGTGGGGCGGCGCTTTTCTGCCCTGGTACAACGCCGGCCGCCGCACGGTGGACCTCTGGCGGCTGACGCACGATCAGCTTTTGCGGGCGGGCATTCCGGAAGGGCAGATACTGTCTCTGGATCTGTGTACCTTTGAAAACAGCGGGCTTTTCTTCTCCTACCGCCATGCGCGGGCGTTCGGCAGCGCGGATGGCCGGCAGGGGAGCTTTATCTGGATGACCTCCTGAACAAGGCTTTATTTTTTTCAGGAAAAGGGCTAACGTGCAAAGCGGTGCCGCTGTCCGGCCCTGGAGAGGGGGCTTTGGACGTACCGTATCGGGCGGAGCGGCGTCTGTTCCGGCTTTACGCCCTATCTGTTTTTTTAGAGGAAAGAATGAACGTATCTCACATGATGCGGCGGCTTGTCGAAGCCGTTCGCGGCTGTGTCATGGCAGCCGGCTGTGTTCTGGCTCTGGGCGGTGTGTTTGCCCTGGCTGTTCCCCATGCCCATGCCGAAGGTTTCAACATCACAGAATGGAGCGCCCGCGGCATGGCCCTCGGCGGCGGACCGGCCGGCGGCATGGTCGCCCGCGCTGACGATGCCTCAGCCGTAGCCTATAACCCTGCTGGCATCACCCAGATTCCCGGGACCTCCATGCAGGCCGGCCTGGCCGTGTCCATGCTGAATTTTGATCTCTACCGCAGGGACACGGGGACAACGGTTTCCAGCTCCGACCAGGCCTGGCCCATCCCCCATTTTTATCTGACCCATCAGCTGAGCGACCGCGTCTGGTTCGGCATGGGCATGTTCACCCGCTATGGACTGGGCTCTCAGTTCCCGGATAACTGGGGCAGACCTTCTCCAGGCACCCCGGGGATTCCGGTCTTAGGTGGAGCGCAGTTGACCGGAGTGTTAAAGTCCGTGACGCTCATTTCCTCCACCCTCAATCCCAATATCGCCGTCAAGCTTAGCGACCGGTGGTCAGTGAGTGCCGGCGTCAGCTATACCTGGGGCTATTTGAGCCTGAATCAGCAGTACAACCTTGGTATGAACGGAACTTCTGTTGCCGGTGCCGACGCCCGTATGCATTCCGAAAACGGCTACGCCTTCGGCTTCAACTTTGGTCTGCACGCGAGGTTCAACGAGCAGTGGAGCGCCGGTCTGACCTACCGCTCACGGGAAGACATGAGCTTTTCCGGAATGAACCGTTTTCGTTTCAGCGGCAATTCTGCATACGTTGGAATGCTAAAATCCTACATGCAGTCCTGCAGTGCCGATGGCAAACTTTCCGTGCCGGACGTCATCACTCTGGGCGTTATGTATAAGCCTCTGGAGAATCTGAGTTTTGAAGCCGACCTCGGCTACACGGTCTGGAGCCGTTACCGCAATCTGAACATCAACATGCACGATGCGCCGCCGCCGCAGCAGTTCCACGAGCAGAAGAACTGGCATGACACCTGGGCCTTCACCCTCGGCGTGGAATACGCGCCCATCGACTGGATGACGCTGCGCGCTGGCTTCACCTACGAGACCTCGCCGCTCAAGAATTCCGGTTATCCCGATTATCTCGTGCCTTCCAACGGGCGCAATTATTATACGCTGGGTGCCGGGTTCAAGTATGAGAACTGGACTCTCGATCTCGCCTACATGTATATCGACGTGCGCAAACTGAATTATCCCGGAAATTCTTTTACCGGGCCGGCTCTTTCCGTGCATGAAGGCAACTGCCACAACAGCTACGCCCATAATTTCGGTGTGACCCTCGGCTACAGGTTCTAAAAGCGAAACACGCAGAAGCGTGACGGCGGCGCGTCTCCCTGATGCCTGTCCCTGCGGACAGGCGTCCGGAGAAGTGCCGCCGTTTTGTCATAATGAGGCCGTCAGGAGTGACGAGATATGCTGAAATCTGGGGATGAAACGGGGGAAAACGCTGAGAGACAAGGCCTGTGCGTGGAAAGGACACCGGGCTGGAGGGAGACTGAACGCCGTGACCGAGCTGCCGGACAGGGAAGCAAGGCTTTTCAGGGCGAGGGCTGTGTCGGTCTCAAGCCATAAAGATGAAGAGAGGACAGATTCCCTCTGGTCAGGAAAGAAAATTGGAGAGAAGCAGAAACAGGGGAAGCAGTGGCCGCGCAGGCAGGCGTTCAGCGCCGCACGATACGCCGTCCGCTCACATAGTAGCGTCGCCAGTAGGAGGTGTTCAGGGATTCCACCCGAACTTTGGCGCGGGGTTTGGGACTGTGCACGAAGTTGTTCTTTCCGGTATAGATGCCCGTGTGGTAGCCGGAACGCGGGATGCGGAAGACCACGATGTCCCCGGGGCGCAGGTTGGCGCGGCCTACCTTGCTGCCCGCACTGGCCTGATCCTTGCTGAGCCTGGGGACTTTGACGCCATGCCTGCCATAGGACCAGAAGACAAGCCCGGAACAGTCGAAGCCCCGGGGCGAGGCGCCGCCTGTGACGTAGGGGCGGCCGACCTGGGTCAGGGCGGTCTGAGCGATGGCTGCGCTCGTACTTGTATAGCCGCGCTGAGCCTGCGCCGAAGAGCGGACGTTTTGCTTGCCGCAGCCGGAGAGCAGAGCCAGGGCGAGGCAGAGAAGCAGGAACAGGAGCGGCCGGAACAGGGCGGGGCGGTCAGTCGGTACGGTCATGACAAGCGAGGTCTCGCAAGGAAATTTTTTTCATCCTAGAGTATCTGGAAATAATTTGCAAGAAGCAAAAGAGAAGGAAAGTTTATGGCACAGGTAAAATGGTATCTGAAAATAAAATTCCTTATATCTGAAAAATAAAGAAATTATATATGAATTTGTGCGTTATGGTATCAGTTATCTCATTTAAAAAGGGCAATACTACCGTTTTATAAAAATGATATTTTGAGAAGATGAAGAGTTTTGTTTGCAAGGTATTCGCTGTCTTCCGCCGGCAACAGGAACTTTCTGGAAGTTCCGCGTTACTTGCTCTGATTTTTATGCATGGTTTCTGGCATTCCGAAATCCGGCCAGATCATTGGCAAGCCCCCGGCAGGCTCCCTTGCTGCTTGAAGAAGGGAATCTGCACGAGAAGAGGACTGAGAAAACAGGAAGGGCGCAGGCATGAACCTGCGCCCTTCTGGGAACCGGACACCCGGCAGCAACCGTTACCGTTGCTTCCTTTCGGACCTGGCGGGGTTGGCGGCGCAACCGCCGCCCGGTTCCCAATGTGTGAAAATACCATAGTCTGCCCCGTCGGTCTTGTCAAGGCCGGGAACGGCGGAAGCGTATCGTTTCAGAGACCGCTTACGGAAAGAACGCCGTTCAGGGCGATAGGGCCGTATCCGGCCTGAAGATCGGAGTCCATGAAGGTGACAAGATTGAAGTGTTACCCTTAAGACGTGAACGTTTTGTCTGTCCAGGGAGCATCCTTTCAGGAGAGGCATTTTTTAAGAACGGCCCCTCTGCGGGTTCTTTTTACGGGGTTCATCCTCACTGCGCACGGGGAGATTGAAGGCGCGGGTGTGGAAAATCTGCAAAAAAAGAGCTTGCCAACGCGCCCTCTTTTTTATAGAAAGACACCTGTGCCCAGATGGTGGAATTGGTAGACACGCTATCTTGAGGTGGTAGTGCCAACTGGCGTGGGAGTTCGAGTCTCCCTCTGGGCACCACCCAACAGTCCAAAATGGTTCATAGAAGGCCGAAATCACTAAGGAAAATGTGGTTTCGGTCATTTTTGGTTAAACGTCCCCTAGCTAGGTTGATATGCACCCCATCAGGTGGACAAAGTAAGAAAGCCCCGCTAGGCTGAACTTTGTAAACAGATGGGGATTTGTAT
>NZ_CANRLT010000012.1 GCF_947631555.1 uncultured Mailhella sp.
ATCACCACATTGCCAGCCGATAAGTTTTCGAGTGTTATGATCAATAGCTTTCCAGATCCAGATGTGATCTTTTTTTTTATTGATATATGAAACCATTTCATCAACTTCTATTTCTTCAATATTTGCCTGGGATTCATTTTCGACAAATTTGTCATAAAACATTTTTATCCATCTCATAACGCTTTGAGTACTCACGCCGATAATTTTTCCGATCATAGTCATGGATAGCCCGGAAAGATAAAGAACAAGGGCAAGGATTTTATCCTTCATTGGTTTTCCATGAGGAGTTTCCCGCGTAAACTGGAATCCACATTCCTTACATTTATAACGTTGAACTCCAGCGACAAACCCATTTTTAACAAAAGCCTCAGAACCACATTTACGGCAATGCATCCCGGTACCCTCCGTTTTTTTTTGAAAGATAGCATAATCTCAAACATTTGTCATTATAAAAGTCAGTGTCTCGTCGTTTCCTGCCCATTGACAGGCCGGTTCAGGCGGGATAGGATTTCTTCGAAGCTCCGGTTGCGAACGTATGTGGCAATATCATTGTCTCCTGCGTTCACCGTTTCCCGGAGCTTCTCTTCGTTCATAAGCTCTACGGAATAAAGCCGCAGTCCGTCAGGGCTTTCCCTAGCCGTGATCCATACAAAAGCGTCCTGCCCGTTGACATTCAGCGCAGCGACATACTTGTGCATGATGAGATCAGGACTGTTGTTTTTCCTATCCGGCCCACGTTGTGCCTCTGCCGCCCATTTCCACGCTTGTGCTATATTCTTGGCAATGCCCTTATGCTCAGCGTGCGTAAAGCCATTGTCCAGAGACTTGTTTCTTGCTTTTTCACTGTTCAATTTCCCGCGCTGTTTACTGTTCACCTGAGCCGTGATGCCCTCAATCAGATTGGGCAAATCCTGTCCTGCTAATTCCTCAAGAGCAATCTCAACATCCTTAGCGGTCACATTGCCTTCAATGCGCGTCACCCTCGACAGAGGCACGCCAAATGAATTTTTCTCCTCTTGGGCAAGCTCCTGTCCATAACGTAACCGGCGTGACCTCCTCCGCCTCGGAGGGGACATCTCTTTCAGCTTTTCGATAAGCGCGTCGGCACCGCCTCCCGGAGGCATAAGGTTCCGCCGTTCCAGTTCGTCGGCGATTTCGTCTATGGCGATACCGCCCTTACTCGCAGGACGGAACAGCTGCCCCAGCCCCCGGGCACGGAAGTCCTTCACCGCTTCCGGCCAGTCCGTCTTCAGGCTTTCAGGGTCTACCCTGTGCCAGACAAGGTCCCAGAACGGACGCTCCGCTTCTTCCCGTGCCAGATCTTCTTCCCGCTGTTCTATGTCCTCGACGGCCTGAGCGTACTCCTGCGGCGTCACCAGCCGCCCGTTCTGCGGGTGGAACATCATGCCGCGAGTGCTGATTCTGGAATAGAAGTCAGAGGCTTTTTCATACTTGGAGAACGTCGCGGCCAAGCTGTCAATGAGCGACATATTATAGGCCACCGCGGATTCTATGGTGTCCCTGTTCCGCACGTCTATGTCGGTCAGGGACGTCGTGCCCTTGACCTCAGCCCGCAGCCCGGGAATGGACTGCATGGCTTGCCGGAACTCCGCCTCAATTCTGGTGCGCTCGGCGTCGATGGCAGAACGTTCGGCGTCATCTTGAGCCTGTTCCGCCAGCATTCATCAAGAGTCAGGAGAAACAGAAAATTTGATTCTGAACGGCAAAACGCTGCTTTTGCGGGGGAGAGACCTTGCTAAAAGTCTCCGCTGCGGATACATAAAAACATATATCGGGGCGAAAGTGTTTTTCTCCCCTTATACCAGCTCCCGGAGGGACGCTATGCCTATTACGACTCCCAAAGAAATGTTTGCTCGTGCGTATGCAGAAGGCTACGCCATCGGCGCTTTCAACGTCAACAATATGGAAATTATTCAGGGCATCATGCAGGCTGGCGCGGAAGAGCGCTCGCCGCTGATCCTTCAGGTGTCTGCCGGCGCCCGCAAGTACGCCGGTCAGGTGTATATCATGAAACTCGTGGAAGCCGCGCTTGCGGAATCCGACCTGCCCGTGGTGGTACACCTCGACCATGGCCCGGATTTTGAACTGTGCAAAGCCTGCATCGATGGCGGCTTCTCTTCCGTCATGATCGACGGTTCCCATTTCGGCTTTGAAGAAAACATCGCCGTCACCAGGAAGGTCGTGGAATACGCCCATGATCGCGGTGTGTGGGTCGAGGCCGAACTTGGTCAGCTCGCCGGTGTGGAAGAACACGTCCAGGCCGAACACAGCATCTACACGGATCCCGATCAGGCCGTGGAATTCGTCCAGCGCTCCGGCTGTGACTCTCTGGCCATCGCCATCGGAACCAGCCATGGCGCGTATAAGTTCAAGGGCGAAGCCAGACTTGACTTTGAACGTCTTGACAAGATTTCTTCCATGATGCCCGGCTACCCGCTGGTGCTGCACGGAGCTTCCAGCGTGCCGCAGGAATTTGTGGCCATGGCCAACCAGTATGGCGCGAAGCTCGGCGATGCCCGCGGCGTGCCGGAAGAAATGCTGCGCAAGGCCGCCAAGTCCGGCGTGTGCAAGATCAATATCGACTCCGATATCCGTCTGGCCATGACTGCCAATATCCGCAAATACATGGCCGAACATCCTGACGCCTTTGATCCCCGCGCCTATCTGACGCCCGCCCGTGAAGCAGTAAAGGGTATGGTGCAGCGCAAGATCCGCAACGTGCTGGGTAGTTCCAACAAGATCTGAACGCTGTCGGCAGACTGAGGGTACAGGAACGGCCTTCGCCTTGCGCGAGGGCCGTTCTTTGCGTTTTTTTGTGGATTTGCCGTATCCCCCAGAAAGGGGACAGTCTAGCGGCGGATGAAGATTTCCCCCACGATGAGGAAGGAGCCGTTTTTGCCGGGCATCCAGTACAGGGCGTGCAGTCCGTCCGTCCAGACGTCTCCAGTGCGGGAGCGTGAAGAAAAGCAGGAGACCCAGTAGCCCGGCCCCTGAAGGACACGGACATCTTCGGCAAGGCGTTCGTCTGTCCGGAAACTTTTGCGCAGACGGGCGCGCAGGCCGGAGAGCTTTTCCCGATTGCCCGCCGGGAAGCGGGCGCGGTCGTACAGCGTGAAGATGGTTTCCCTGGCCTCTTGCCAGTAGCGTATCCATAGTCCGGAGAGGAAGTGTATTTCCTCGGCATCGCGGTTTTGTACTTCCTGTTCCTCGGGCGGGCAGATGCGATCTTCAAGGGAACACTGTTCACGCGGCTCGGCGCTGGAGAAAAAAACTGACGGGCCTGCCGGCATTTCCATGCCGGAGGGCGCGGGAAGCGGCGCGGATGAGGACTGGAGTTGTCCTGCCGATGAGGCGAAGGGGACGCCGCCCAGACGTTCGGCGATAAGCAGCGGCGTACCAGGGGCGAGGACGGAGACGAGTCCGCAGATATCCTCCTGCTCAATGGCCAGACAGCCGCGGGTCTTTATGCCTGCGATGGGCTGTCCCTTGCTGTGCAGCCAGATGCCGCCGCCGGTCTTTCTGCGGATGCGGTCCACGGGGTTGGGGTAGTTGAGGGCGAAGGCGTGGGGTCCATACTCCATGAAGTCCAGCGGCTGTGTGATTTTGCGGGTGATGAAGTAGACGCCTTCCGGGGTTCGCAGGTCTCCCTGCTTCTGCTTGTCGCCTTCCGCCCGGCCATGGATGCAGGGAAAAACACGGCTGACAGCGGGCGCGGACTCTCCCCCAAGCTGAAACAGCAGTCCGCGGGATTTGTCCGCCGCAAAGAAGAATCCGGGCGCGTACGGCGCAAGGCAGGCCGTCCAGTTTGCCAGAAGCGGGACGGGAAACAGGAGCAGCGCCGCCAGGACAAGGAGGGCGAACAAAGGTTTCATGGCCGTGGGCACGGGGGCTTTTTCCTCCGGTCTTTTCGTTTTTTTCCTTATAGGGGAAAAGGCTGGACGCGGCAAGGGCGGGATCAGCCCCGGGCCGTATGCAATAAAGCAGTCGAGTTCTGGCAGTACGTCAGAAAGGTTCCATCTCCTTGCTCTGTGAGGGGCAGTGCTGCGGGTGTCGGGAGTCTAACATTCGCTTCCTCCAGGCAGCCTTCAAGCATCAGGAAAACGGTTCTGCCCCGGAGCCTGCGCGTGTGGGCGGAAAACGCTTCACCGCCATCCTCATACCCAGAACCGTTGAATTGACGCGGCACGGCAATAGGGCTACCATTTTTCACCGCTAAATTGACATTCCTGCATCTTTTTCTATCCATTGCCGCAAGGAAGGTTCTCATGCTTGATCTTAAACTGCTCCAGAAGCAGCCCGAAGTAGTCGCC
Organism: uncultured Mailhella sp.; assembly: GCF_947631555.1. Taxonomy (GTDB): domain Bacteria; phylum Desulfobacterota; class Desulfovibrionia; order Desulfovibrionales; family Desulfovibrionaceae; genus Mailhella. The sequence continues at coordinate 4,332 of NZ_CANRLT010000012.1, forward strand.
AAGGCTCTGGCCGACCGCCATTCCCCGATCACCATCGATGAATTTCTGGAGCTCGATGCCCGACGCCGCGCAGCCCTTACGGAGGTAGAGACCCTCAAAAGCCGGCGCAACGCGGAATCCGGGGAAGTGGCCCGCCGCAAGCGCGCCGGCGAGGACGCAACGGAGCTTGTGGCCGAACTTGGCAAGCTCTCTGCCCGTATCAAGGAGCTGGATGCCGAAGCCGACGAAATCAAGGAAAAGGTCTACCAGTGGATGCTGCGTGTGCCCAACATCCCAGACGCCTCCGTACCCGTGGGGGTGGATGAGCGTGATAATCCCGAACTGCACCGCTGGGGAAAGCCGCGGGACTTTGGCTTCACCCCGAAGCAGCACTTCGAAGTGGGAGCCGCTAGAACCGGACTGGACTTCGAGCGCGGCGCCAAGCTTGCCGGTTCCCGGTTCTGCGTGTCTCACGGCGTGTTCGCCCGGCTGGAACGCGCGCTCATGAATTTCTATCTTGATACGCAGACTACGGAATTCGGCGCGACCGAAATTCTGCCTCCCTTCATGGTCAACGCCGCCACCATGCAGGGTACGGGTCAGCTTCCCAAGTTCGAGGAAGACCTCTTCAAGATGCCGGCCTGGGATTACTACCTCATACCCACCGCAGAAGTGCCTGTCACCAATCTTCACGCCGGAGAAATTCTCGAAGAAAGCCAGCTCCCCCTGCGCTATACCGCAGGTACGCCGTGCTTCCGCTCGGAGGCCGGTTCCGCCGGCAAGGACGTGCGGGGACTCATCCGTCAGCACCAGTTCATCAAGGTGGAAATGGTGCGTTTCGCACATCCCGGCAAGTCCTGGGAAGAACTGGAGCATATGCGCCGCTGTGCCGAAATACTCCTGGAGAAGCTGGAACTTCCCTACCGCACCATCACCCTGTGTACCGGTGACATGGGCTTCGGCTCCGCCAAGACCTACGATGTGGAAGTCTGGCTGCCCGGACAGAACGTCTACCGTGAAATTTCGTCCTGTTCCAACTGTGTGGACTTTCAGGCCCGCCGTGCCAATATCCGCTTCCGTCCCAAGGGCGGAGGCAAGCCCGAATTCGTGCATACGCTCAACGGTTCAGGGCTGCCTACTGGCCGTTCGCTGGTGGCCGTCATCGAAAACTATCAGGAAGAAGACGGCTCCATCGTCATTCCGAAGGTGCTCCGGCCCTACATGGGCGGACTGGAAGTGATCCGTCCCGATCAGCAGTAAACGAAAAGGTTCAGTTATCCACCAAACAGAAAAGGCCCCCGCCATGCGAGAGCCTTTCTGCATTTCGGGCGAAAGCGTTTACTTCTGTTCGGCCACGGCTTTTTTGAGTTCCTTCCAGTAATCGTCGGACACGTCATAGCCGAACTCGGCGGCCTTTTCCGCGTATTCCTTGGCCTTGACCGCATCGCCGAGAGCCAGACACGCCAGCGAGAGGTTGTTCCAGGCCGGGCCGAAGGCGGGTTCCTGCTGGATGACCATCTTGCTCATTTCCATGCTCTTTTCGTACTCGCCCTTCATGTAGAGAGCGGAAGCAAAGCTGGCGCGAGCCTGCACAAATTTGGGATCCCAGGTCAGAGCCTTGTGCAGGGCGGTAATGGCTTCGTCGACTTCGCCGCGCTGAAGGTGTACGAAGCCGATATTGCCCCAGGCCACGGGGAACTTGGGGCGGACTTCGGCGGCTTCCCTGTTGTACTGCATACAGCCGTCCAGGTCGCCGCGGCGCAGGCACAGTCCACCCAGCTGAACGAAGGCTTCGGCCAGATGGGGAGACTGGCGCACGGCGTTCAGGAAGCATTCCTCGGCCTCGGTATAGTCGCCCAGAGAGAGCATGGCCACGCCAAGGTTGTAGTGATGGATGGCGCACTTCGGATCCTTGGAGATCTCTTCCTGAAGATCGTGGACGTATTCGTGGATATCGGTATAGCGGTCTTTCATCGGATAACGCCTTCTTTCTTTAGAAGTTCATGATACCAGGCGGCAAATTCGTAGGCGCCCAAAAATTTTTCCTGCTTGTTCACCACGCCCACGGCGGCTTCCAGCGCACCCTGAATAAAGGCTTCGCTCGGGCCGGCTGCGCCGGAGAGCTGCGCTTCACAGTTTCTGGACTTGACAAATTCCTGAAGGAGCTGCTGTGCCGTCCGTTTGGTAACGTCGGTGCGGATTTCTATGGGGTCGTTGGGTTCAGGGAAGGGATCCCATTGCTCGTAGCCAATGCGGTCGATGAACTTGCGCCGCCTGGGAGGGATGCGCTCATAAAGCTCGCGCTTCAGTTTTTCTTCCTCAGCGGTCAGTTCCCGGGGCTTTTCACCGCGCAGAAGGGGAGCGATGCTCATAGCTGCTCCCGCGGGGCGGCACCAACGCCCAGATAGGCGTCATCATATTTGGTGGTCAGCGCCATGGAAACAGGCACATAGACGCGGTGCAGCTCTCGAAAGCGTGAACCCACGACGGCACCGATGCGCCGGCTCATGTCGGCCAGGCGATCCTGAATGCGGTCGAGGGCTACCGTGGGATAGGACGCGCCCTTCTGAAAATGACATTGCCCGCAGACGTGGGCCTTGCCGTGGATGACGGTCGGCACGCCGTAGAGACGGCAGGTGATGGGCCGGTGTTCGTAGAGCAGGCAGGTGTCGTCGAGTCCCAGAAGCGGACAGCGGACGCGCTCTTTTGCGGCCTCTGTAAAAATCTCCTCATCGGACACGCCCTGCTGCGCCTGCTTGAAATAATGGTGCTTCAGCCGGGTGAGCTGGCGATCCGCGTCACTGGCCGCCTGAAGCACGGCGGAACGGCGGATGCCAAAGTCGAATTCCCTGTTGAAGGCGCGGTTCAGGGCCATGGCTTCCACCAGAGAGAGATCGAAAGCCGCGTGGCAGCACTCGCTGCAGCCGCTTTTGCAGGCCACTTCCGCAGGATACTGTTCCCGCACGCGGTTGAAGAGCTGATCCGCCTGCGCAGCGAGGCGGTCATATTCCTGAAAAACAGCGTCCAATTCCGTGCCGGTCATGATGCTTCCCGATACTGTTATTAAGAAAAGCGCCGGATGAGCCATCCCCATCCGGCGGCAAAAAAACGCATCAGACTCTCCGCCTGCAGGCACACCCGAAGGCGGAAGCATTGCTCCTGCAAGGATACGGGAACGCAAGAACGCCCCCGAACGTTCTCATGATGAAAGCCGTTCTTTGACCCCTGCAGCAGCGCTGTGCGTTAGTCTTCCACGATAGCGATAGCGCCCTGTTCGCAGACGCCGGAGCAGGATTCGCAGCCCAGGCATTCTTCAGCATTCACGGGATTGCTCTTGCCGTCCTGCATTTCCCATACGGAAACAGGGCAGATGTCCACACACTGGCCGCAGCCGATGCACTTGTCAGCGTCAAAGTCGATCTTGTAGCTCATAACAGCCTCCACAGGTGTGCCCCCGAACCTTGCCCGGACAGGGGACGTTTTAATGATTTCTCAGTAAGCAGACAGTTTTCCGAGTATCTGTCGTTTGTTGGATAGCCTGCCGGCCAGGCGCTGTCAAGCGTGATTCCTGCCTTTTTCCGGGAGGTTCGCGCTACGCTCAGTCCCTGGCGTTCAGACCGGCGGCCCGCGCCACGGCCAGAGCCGCCGCACGGGTAAATTCTCCGGCAGGCATGGCCGCGCGTTCCTCTGCGGAGAGGAGCAGCCGCGGATGATTCACAAGGCCGGGATTGGCTTTCACACCGTAGCCGGCGGGGAAGCGGTCTTCAAAATACATGCTCTGGAAGCCGGAAAACTTGAGGGCATGAGCCGTGGAATCGAGGATGCAGAATTCCCCGTCCCGCAGGATGCCGAGAGCCTGAGCCTGAAGCATACCGGCAAAACTTTCGCCTCCCTGGGTGCAGGCGATGTGCCCGTGGCGATTGACCAGAATCATGCCATCCATGATGGCCTGTTCCGTGACCTGCACCACGTCGAAGCGTCCGCCCAGAGCCTCGAATTTTTCTACCAGGTTCTTTACCCGCGGGAAGGATACGGGATTGCCGATCATGGCCGCCTGTGCAACGCTGGGCTGTACCGTTACCGGCCGATAGATACGCTGCTTTCTGGGCTGACTGTAGTAACGCCATACGGGGTCGGCGTGTTCGGACTGGACGCCCACGATGTGTGGCAGTTCCTCAATGAGGCCCAGGCGGTGCATCTTCAGACAGGCCGATATCATGGACGTGATATTGCCCGCGTTGCCAATGGGCATGAAGAGCGCCTTGTCTTTCATTTCCCAGCCGAACCACTGGGCGGTCTCGTAGGCGTAGGATTCCTGCCCCAGTACGCGCCAGCTGTTTTTGGAATTGAGCAGGGCCACGCGGTAGTGGTCGGCCAGGTATTCCACCACTTTCATGCAGTCGTCGAAGACGCCGGGCACTTCCAGCACCTGCGCACCGGAACCGAGGGGCTGTGCCAGCTGCGCGGGCGTGACCTTGCCGTGGGGCAGAAGCACCACCGTGCGGATGGGCTCGCCTACATACGCGCCGTACATGGCCGCGGCCGCAGAAGTGTCACCCGTGGACGCGCAGATGGTCAGGACTTCCTTCCAGCCGTTTTTGCGCACCAGCGACTTCAGATAGCTGTACGCCCCAGCCATGCCGCGATCCTTGAAGGACGCGCTGGGGTTCTGGCCGTCGTTCTTGTAGGCGAAGCGGCGTCCCACGGATTTTTCCAGCGCAGGGGAAGCCTCGATAATGGGAGTGTCCCCCTCGCCGAGATAGACGATGTCCTCCTCTTCCAGAACGGGGGCCATAAGTTCATAAAAACGGAATACGCCGCGCAGGGCACGGGTACGGGTGGCACGGCGGGCGTCGAAGAGACTGCGCCAATACTGCGCTCCCCGCGCCTTCATTTCATCGAAATCAAGGTCTTCAAGCAGCAGTACGCCGCCGCAGTCCGGGCAGGTGTACAGCAGAGAATCCACCGGATGACGGTGGCCGCAGTCCATGCACACATATTCCATGCGCGCACGGCGCTGGGGAAAATCCTGGGACATACTTTTTCTCCAAAGAAGGATGACGTTTTTCAGGGCAAAAGGATACGGTGTTTCCGGGCGGCGCGCAAGCGGCCCGCTTCCTTCCAAATCCGCAAACGTTCCCTGAAAGGGAAGCGTTCGGCCGTGTTAAATTAAACGTACCGAAACTCCGGACTGAGCCATGTATGTCTTGAGTTCGGCGATACTGTACTGCCCGTAGTGGACGATGGATGCTACCAGAGCCGCCGAAGCACCGCCCTGGGTCACGGCGTCCACCAGATGCCGGGGGGCTCCTGCTCCGCCCGAAGCGATGACGGGGATGGTTACGGCATCGCAGATCATGCGTGTAAGGGTGAGTTCATACCCGTCTTTGGTGCCGTCCGCATCGATAGAGTTCACGCACAGTTCGCCCGCGCCCAGTTCTTCGCAGCGTCGTGCCCAGGCGATGGCGTCCAGGCCCATGGGCTTGCGTCCGCCGTTGATGACGATTTCATATCCCGAAGGGCAGCGCTCGCTCACCGGCACCTTCAATACGTCCATGCCCACCACCACAGCCTGAGAGCCGAAGGCTTCCGCGCCCTCACTGATGATACGCGGGTTGCGCACGGCGGCGGAATTTACCGAGACCTTTTCCGCCCCGGCGAGCAGCACGGCACGCATGTCTTCCACAGTGGAAATGCCTCCGCCCACGGAAAAGGGGATGAAGATGTTGCCGGCCACGCGCTCTACCACGTCCAGAAAAATGCCGCGGGATTCATAGGAGGCCGTGATGTCGTAAAAGACGATTTCGTCCGCGCCTTCTTCATAGTAGCGGCGGGCCGTTTCCACCGGATCGCCTATGTCCACGTTGCCCTGAAACCGGATGCCCTTGGTGAGACGCCCGTCGCGCACGTCCAGACAGGGGATGAGCCGCTTGCTCAGATGACTAGACATGGGTCGTCTCCTTTGCCTGCCGGCAGCAGCGGTAGAAGTTGGAAAGCAGCCGCAGACCGGGGCGGCCGCTCTTTTCGGGATGGAACTGCACGGCCCAGAGACCGGGGCGGCCGTATATGGCGGCAAAGGTGCGGCCGTAGGTGCAGGTGGCGATGACCCATTCCGGCGCGGGATCAGGGTAGAAGCTGTGGACGAAGTAGAACTGGGCATCGGAAGTGATGCCTTCGAGCAGGGCCGAGGGCCTGGCCTTTATACTGTTCCAGCCCATGTGCGGGATGCGGATGGGGCGTCCGCCGTCCTCCCATTCCGGCAGGAATCTGCGGCAGACGCCGGGTACGATGCCCAGGGTTGGGGTATCGTTCTCCTCGCTGCGCTCAAGCAGAATCTGGCAGCCGAGACAGATGCCGAGAAGCGGTTTTTGCGCTTCCACGCAGCGCCGCAGGATCCGATCCATGCCGGTGGAGGTCAGTTGGGCCATGGCCTGTCCGGCCGCGCCTACGCCGGGAAAAATGACGCCTTCGGCGTCCATGATGACTTCCGGCGAGGCCGTGACCTCCGCGGGGATGTCCAGGGAACGCAGGGCGCGCAGCACGCTGGTCTGATTGCCCGCCTTGTAGTCGAGAATGGCTAACATAACAAATCCTTACTGTTGAAAACTGTCTGGGAGAGCGTCGCGGACGCCGTTCTTCCTTCAGCGGAAAACGCCTGTTCAGGCCGCTTAAAAATCAATGCCGGTGCGCGTGCGGTTTCCCTGCATCTGGCCGCCGCTGCCCGTGCGGAATACCGTGGTCATGTCGCCCGAAACACGCACCCGATCCAGCGAGTCCCCATCCTGAGAACAGGCCGGAAGCGTGGCAGCAAGGACAGCAAAAATGACAAAACTGAAAAAAAGTTTCTTCATGGCGTTTCCTCCGCGGCTTATCATACCGGAGCGGAAGAACAGTGCAAGTCCTCTTTCCAGCCTGCCGAAAATGCGGAACTTTCCGGTTCAACGCTTCTTTTTTTTCATAAAACGTCTCATGTTCTTGACAGTCCCGCCCCCAGGGGGCAATCTGAACCTTCATCTGCAAAATAACAGGATTGCAGAATTTGCGCTGCTCCCGCCTGGGAGCCGGATAAGGAGAATCTCCCCATGAAGAAGTCCCTGCATGTAGCCGTGTGCGGTGCGACCGGCGCCGTCGGCCGCGAAATGTTGAAAACGCTTGCCCAGCGTCATTTCCCCTGCGCCTCCGTGACCGCGCTCGCGTCCTCCCGTACCGCTGGAACCAAAGTGCCCTTTGGAGATACCGAAATTACCGTCAAGGAGCTGACGAAGGATTCCTTCAACGGTATCGACATCGCGATCTTTTCCGCCGGAGGAAGCGTTTCCACCGAATTTGCACCTTACGCCGCCGCGTCCGGATGCGTGGTGGTGGACAATTCCAGCGCCTGGCGCATGGACGACCGCTGCCCTCTGGTCGTGCCCGAAGTGAACGCCGATGACCTTGAGAAACACAACGGCATTATCGCCAACCCCAACTGCTCCACCATCCAGATGCTGGTGGCGCTGAAGCCCCTGCACGACGCCGCCAGAATCAAGCGTATTGTGGTCACCACCATGCAGGCCGTGAGCGGCACGGGCAAGAAGGGGCTTGATGAACTGGAAACCCAGGTGCGCCGCCTGTTTAACATGCAGGACATTGAACCCCGCGCCTATCCGCACCAGATAGCTTTCAACTGCCTGCCGCACATCGATGTCTTCCAGAGCAACGACTACACCAAGGAAGAGATGAAGATGGTCAACGAGACGCACAAGATGCTCGACCCGAACATCCGCGTCACCGCCACCTGTGTGCGCGTGCCAGTCTTCTTCGGTCATTCCGAGTCCGTGAACATCGAGACCGAGAAAAAGCTCACCGCTGCCGAAGCCCGCATTCTTCTTTCTCAGGCCCCCGGCGTACAGGTCATCGACAATCCCCGCGCCAACATGTATCCCCTCGCCGTGGATGCCGCCGGTGAAGACGACGTCTTCGTGGGCCGTATCCGCGAAGACGAAAGCTGCGAGAACGCTCTGAACCTTTGGGTGGTGGCCGACAACGTCCGCAAGGGGGCAGCCCTCAACGCCGTCCAGATCGCCGAAGAGCTTATCCGGCGCGACCTCGTGTCCGTGCCCAATCCGAAGATGTTCCTGTAAGAACACAGAGGCTTCACGCCAAGAGAAAGCAGGGCCGGTGTTCCGTGGAGGGACATCGGCCCTGTCGCGTCTTAAGGCAGCAGAAAAACGCCGCCGCAGAACGCACAGAGTCCCTTTCCGTGCCTTTTCAAAAAACGCCTTTTGTTCTATCGTGTTTCTGTCGGTTTGCCGTGGGCGCGTACCGGTCAGGCCGGCCCGTCACCTCTACCTCAAGGGGGCATTATGTCCATCCCTGTCCTCGATACGTCCGCATGGACGGAAAAGCTTCTGGCTCAGCCGCTTGTAGGCACGGAGCGCGTCACAGCCTTTTATGAACACCGCATGGGGGCCATCTGCCGTGACCCGCACCTGCTCCTGGCGCCCCTCAATGATCACCTTGTGCACCGCGGTGACGCCGTGTTCGAGAGCCTTACCTTTCTGGAAGGCCGCATCGTGCAGCTCGACGCTCATCTCAAGCGTATGCGGCACTCGTCCGAGGTGCTCGACCTCAGACCGCCCTGCTCCTGGGAGGAACTGCGGACCGCGGCGCTGGAAGTGGCCCGCGTGGGCGGCGCGCCTTACGGCGGCCTGAAGATTCTGCTGGGCCGGGGCTGCGGCGCTCTGGGGGTGGATCCCGCCGAATGCCCTGAAGCCAGCCTCTACCTCATCGCCACGCGCAGTCAGCCCATGCCCGAAGCGTTCTGGGAAAACGGCCTCACGGCGGCGGCCAGCGCTGTTCCTGCCAAACAGCCCTGGCTGGCGCAGATCAAGTCCACGAATTATCTGGCCAACGCCATGATGGCCAGGGAAGCCAGAGAAAGGGGCGTGAAGGTCACGTTTTCCTTCGATGAAGACGGCTTCCTGGCCGAAGCCGCCATTGCCAACGTCGCCATGATTGACAGCGAAGGGCGTATGCTCATGCCGCGCTTCCACCACGCGCTTCCCGGTACGACAGCCCTGCTTGCCGCCGAACTCGCCAAAACCTTCATGCCGGTGATAGTCACCGACATCACGGAAGAAATGCTGGAACAGGCCGCAGAAATCCTGGTGCTTGGGACGACATGCGAGTGCGTGGCGGTCACACACTACAACGGCAAGCCCGTAGGGAACGGCTGCCCCGGCCCCATGGCCAGGAAACTGCGCCGACTGCTGCACGAAGCGCTGGTGACCGGAGGCGTACCTTTCCTCGACTGATCCAGCAAGAGGGGAACGCGGCACGGTTCTCTCTTTTCCTGCGGTGTTGCATGTGCCGCCTTGAGGATTCCCGCCGATGTCCTCAAGTCTGGCATCGGTACCTTCCTTGACACGAACCGTTTTCCTTGATGGCTCTGGTTAAAAACGAAACTCCCCGCTGGACGGGGAGTTTCGTCTTTAAAGCCTGGGACTATGAAAGGTTCAGACCCTGACAGGCATTAGGAACGTTCCAGAAAAAAACGTTTCACCTTATCCTTCGTTATAGGCGCGTTCAATGAGCGGCTTCGCCCGTTCGAAATCTTCATCCGTTTTGATGATAACTTCCACGTCGCCTGTTCCATGATGTCCAATGTTGCTTATATCTCTGCTGAAACCTTCAATACATTCAACAGTGGAAGGATTAAGAGTTAAAAACAGCTTGAGATGTTTATTAAAAATTTCTATACAGGCAAAATTTCTGAGTTTTCGATAAGCCAGACATTGTTTAAGCTGGGTTTGGGCCACGTCATCACCAAGAGATTCAATATAGCTGCAAATATAGTTATAAATATTCTTCAGTTCTGATGTGAGAGTTTCAAGTTTTTTAATATGAAAACTGTTTTCAGATTTTTTGGTGCTATGTGTCGGAGTCGAGAGAGATGCAGGCACAACGGCCTTGGTGATTGCCGGGGAATTGAGGTGTTCAAGGAGCAGCATTCCGTTGGGGTATTTTCTGTAGGCCACAAGTTTGATGTTGGCCTGCATGCGATCCACGGCATGAATATCATATTTGCTGAATTGGTTTGCTATGCAGATCACGCATGGAGCCGACCAGTCGATGGCATCGGCCGTATCTTTTCCCAGGGTATCCATAACCAGCAGTTTGAAATCCGCCTTGTGCTCAAGAAGCCAATCCAGATAAAAAAGCCCCTGATTGATGACATTTTCATTGGAAGTACGCTTATATTCGAAGATAACGGGACAGTTGTTCTCGTCAATGCCGATGCTGTCCATCCTGCCTCCGGTCATCACATACTCGCTTTTGAGAAAGCGAACGCCGAAGAACGTAGGCATATGTTCTTCAATCAGCGTCTGCAATTCTTTTTCCAGCAGAGCAGGGGATGATCTTAATTCCTCTACACCGTTATGCGTATCGTAAAGTTTTATCTCGGCCATGAACGTATCCTCAAACGTAGAAAAAGGGAGCTGGAGAGGACAGCTTGGATTCTTATCAATCGCAGTATGTATTCCGCGCTGCCCGGAGCGTTTCAAGATGGTTATCGGTTTTTCTCTGCGTGTGCCGCTCCTGCGGCACGTTTTTCAGGCGAGTGCGGACGGATGAGCCAGACAGGGCACGGTTCTTTCCGTTGAGCGGCTGCCGCGGCTTCTGCGCTCACTCGCCGGGCTGTTCGTCAAGCGTTCTGCTGTAGCGGCATTTAGGGTTGGGGCAGGCGATACGCTGCCCCCGTCCCCGCGTATTCTTGATGACCAGGACCGGCGAGCCGCACAGGGGGCAGGCCTCGGCCACGGGCCAGTCCCAGACCGCGAAATCGCAGTCCGGGTAGCGGTTGCAGGAATAGAAGATCTTGCCGCGTTTGGAGCTTTTCTCCACAAGCTGACCCTTGCCGCAGGCAGGGCAGGTGACGCCCGTGGAAAACGGTGCGGTGTAGTCGCATTTCGGGTAGTTCGTGCAGCTCAGGAAGCGGCTGCCGGTACGGGATTTCTTGAGCACGACGTCACCGCCGCACTTCGGGCACGTCCCCACCTTTTCATATTCTTCTTTGGGGCGTTCCTGGGTCTGTATCCGGCCCTTTTCGTCACGGGTGAAATTTGTGGTGCAGCGGCAGTCGGGATAGCCGGTACAGGCAAGAAATTCCCCGCTTTTGCCGAACTTCACCACCATGGGCCTGCCGCATTCCGGGCAGATGACGCCCGTTTCCAGCCCCTCCTTGACCGGAGTCATGGCCTTGGCCGCGGCTTCCAGCGTGGGATTGAAGTCCGCCGCAAAGTCCTTCATGAGGTTCACCCAGCCCAGTTCACCATCGGCCACCTTGTCAAGATCGCTTTCCATGCCGGCGGTGAAGCCTACATCCATGAGGCGGGCAAAATGGTCGCGGAGCTGTGAGCACACCACCCGCCCCAGGTCGGTAGGGACGAAATGCTTGTCTTCCAGGCGTACATATTCCCTGTCCTCGATGGTGGAAATGATGGCGGCATAGGTGGAAGGCCGCCCGATACCCCGTTCTTCAAGCTCGCGGACAAGGGACGCTTCCGTATACCGCGGCGCGGGCTGCGTGAACTTCTGCTCCTTGTCCAGCTTCTGAAGCGTCGCGACATCGCCTTCCTGCAGCGGCGGCAGAACGTCTTCCTCTTCCTCGGCACTGCGCGGCAGGACGGCGAGAAAACCGGGGAAGAGCAGGCGCTCGCCTTTGGCTTTCCACTGGCCGGGACCGCAGTTCAGCGTGACCGCCGTATCATGGAAAACAGCGGCCGCCATCTGCGAGGCCACGAAACGGCTCCAGATAAGTCCGTAGAGCCGGAACTGTTCGGGTGTGAGGTGTTCCTTGACCTCCTGGGGCGTGAGCCGCACATCGACAGGGCGTATGGCCTCGTGCGCGTCCTGAGCCGTGGACTTGCCCCGGAAGGCGCGTCCCTTGCCGCCGGGAGCCAGAAAGTCCTTGCCGAAGCGTTCCTCAATAAACGCAGCCGCGGCCTTTTTCGCTTCTTCGGCAATGCGTACAGAGTCCGTGCGCATGTAGGTAATCAGTGCGGTTGTGCCCCGTTCGCCGAGGTCGATGCCTTCATAGAGGCGCTGCGCCGTGGACATGGTTCGTCTGGACGTGAAGCCGAGACGCTGGTTGGCCGACTGCTGGAGCGTGGAAGTCGTGAACGGCGGCAGGGGATTGCGGGCGCGTTCCTTCTCTTCCACCTGCGAGACGGTGAAGGGCTGTCCGGTCATGGCTTCTTCCAGCGCATCGGCCGCGGCCTTGCAGGAAATAAGAATCTTGCGGCCGGAGTTCTTGTCGCTTTTGGCGGGAGCGAGCGCCTTCAGCTTTTTGGCAAAGCCCGTTTCTATCTTTACCAGCTCCGCTTTGAACGGCGGAGGCACGGAGCCGGCCAGAAGCGCGCGGAACGTCCAGAATTCTTCGGGAACGAAGGCGAGGCGTTCTTCCTCCCGCTCCACGATGAGGCGAAGAGCCACGGACTGAACGCGGCCCGCGGAAATACCCCGTTTCACGGTCTTCCAGAGCAGCGGCGAGATTTTGTAGCCCACCAGCCGGTCGAGCACACGGCGGGCCTGCTGTGCGTCGAAAAGATGGGTGTTGATTTCCCGGGGGTGTTCCAGTGCCGCTTTCACGGCCTTCGCCGTAATTTCGTTGAACTGTATCCTTTTGATATTTTTTGCCCTATCCCCGATGACCCGGGCGATGTGCCAGGCAATGGCCTCGCCCTCCCTGTCCGGGTCGGGAGCGAGGTAGACCGTATCGGCTTTGGCCGCCGCTTCTCGGAGGTCGTGGACGACTTTTTCCTTGCCTTTAATAATTTCATAGTGAGGCGTGAAATCGTGATTTTCATCCACGCCTATCTCCCGCGTGGGCAGATCGCAGATGTGGCCGATGCTGGCCTGCACCATGTACCTGCCGCCCAGAAATTTCTTGATGGTCTTCACCTTCGCCGGCGATTCCACAATGATCAGATCTTTGCCCATAGCTCTCTCGCACGAAGTGATGGTTCCGAAAGGAAGCGTGCTAAACATACGTCAATGGGATAGGGCGTCAAGTGCCGTTTATCACCCTTGTGCAGCGCAAAGCCTTCATGAGGTAAGATACAGGCTTCCGCACTCTGCAGAGGTGAACGCCACCTTGTCCTTGCCCAGGCCCAGGCGCTCCCAGTGCCGGCGCAAGATTCCACGGTCGCCGTAGAAAAAACCCTGACAGCGTGCCGGAAGCTCCAGATGGACAGCCTGCCCGCCCTGTTCCCGCATCAGGCATTCCACCGTATGAAGCAGCGCCCTGGCCTGCACCATCGCTCCCAGTGCGGGGTGACGCGGCCCGGCCAGCAGCGAGGTGTCGAAGGCTGCTTCGGGCGCGACGGCAAGGCGGATGACGGGCACACCTGCAGCCCAGGCCGAAGCCAGGGCACGTCCCAGAGTGTCCACGGTTTCGTTCATGGGCCAGGGGCGGTAATTCCCTTCGCGATACCAGCGGGCAAGCACGGTTCCTTCGGGAACCAGGCAGGGATAAAAGCGCAGGCAGGACGGCTCCTCCGCCAGAGCCATGTCCACATCACGCAGAAAAAGTTCGGGGGTGCTCCCCGGCATACCGGGCAGAAGCTGTATGCCCAGTTCGAACCCCGCCTTCCGTACTGCACGGCAGCTCTGAAGCGCTGTTTTGCCGTCGTAGCCCCGCCGTGAACGCGCCAGCGCGCTGCTGTCAAAGCTCTGAACCCCAAGCTCGATGAGCGAGAGGCCGTGTTTCCGCACTTCGTCCAGCACCGTGCCGGACAGGGCGTCCGGCCGTGTGGAGCAGCGGGCGCAGCGCACGAGTCCGCACTCGCGCATACGGTCGAGAAAGTCCAGGCAGATTTGGCGTTCGTACGCGTCAAGCGCCGTGAACGTGCCACCGTAAAAGGCCAGTTCGCAGTCGCCGGAGGAAAAAGCTTCGACACGCCGTCCAGCCTCTTCCAAAATGACGGGAAGCCGCACGGCGTGCGCGCCTGTCTGACGATCCTGCGCACAGTAGACACAGCGCCCTGGACAGCCGGAAAAAGGAAGAAAAACCGGCACGATGGCAGCGGCTCTGCGCGAGCGCACGTCTACGGGAAAACAATGTTTTTCTACCTTGACACCGGCTGGCTGCGGCATTTTTCCTTTCCTCTCGAAAAACTCTTGATGTTCTAATCGGTTGAAACTAGAATAGCAAGTTACCTATTCTGCGCTCTCCGGCGCGTATCCTGAAAAGGAGTCCTTATGCCTGAAGAACCCTGCATTTTCTGCCGTATCGCGCGCGGGGACATCCCCTGTGCGAAGATATACGAGGACGATGCCGTCCTTGCCTTCCTTGATCTTGCCCCTGTCCACCCTGGACACGCGCTGGTCATTCCGAAGGTTCATTATGCCAACCTGCTGGAATTTCCCAGCGAGCTTGCCCCCGCGGTGTTCTCAGCTCTGAAGAAGGTGGGCGCGGCGGTCATGGAAGCCACTGGAGCTTCCGCGTTCAACGTCATGCAGAACAATGGCCTTGCCGCGGGGCAGACAGTATTTCACATTCACTGGCACATCATCCCCCGTTTCGATGGAGACGGACTTGCCATGTGGCCGCAGGGCGGCTACGCCACGCCCGCCGATATGCAGGACATGGCCGCCCGTGTGATTTCACATCTCAAAAAATAAGCCGTCCAGGAGGATCTCTGCCATGAACAAAGCGCTTACCAAGGCCGACATCATTGAAACTGTATACAATCACAGTGAACTCAGTCTGAACCGTTCCGAAGTAAAGAACGTCATCGAAAATATGCTGCAGATGATGAAGCGGGCCATAAAGAAGGACGAGGCCTTGCTCATCAGCGGCTTCGGCAAGTTCGAGGCCTATGACAAGAACGCCCGCAAGGGCCGCAATCCCCAGACGGACGAGTCCATCACTCTGCCGCCGCGCAAGGTTGTGGTCTTCCGTCTTTCCCGCAAGTTCCGTGCGGAACTCAACGGAGAACAAGCCTAGTTTTGTCGCGGAAGCGCCTTTTCTCTCCGGCGTGAGAATGTTCCGCCAGAACTATGGGCAAGGTTTAAAAAAAAAGGATGGCATGATGGCAGTCATGTCATCCTTTCTTTTTTTGTTTCCATGAAAAAGGGTGCAGTTTTTTCGCCGGAATGCCCTCATCAAAAAGTTCTTTGTGGTTTGAGACGTCCCCCCTTCAGGGGAAAAGAGTAGTTGATAAAACGGCGAAGCCGATGAAATCCTTTTCCGTACCCTCTCCCTCCCTTAACCGCCGGAGGCGCGAGCGTCAGCGAGCTGATAGCGAAGGCGGCGTGTTTGTCCGGCTCTGCCGGCAAACATGGTTACGCCGCCGAAGCGGGGAAAGTCGCGCGAGCGTCAGCGAGCTGATAGCGAACGTGTTTGTCCGGCTCTGCCGGCAAACATGGTTACGCCGCCGAAGCGGGGAAAGGAGGGGCAATCCGCACGGCCCCCTATCCGCCGGTTGCGGAGTCAGTCGGCGGATGGGGGCGACTGTGGATTGAAACATTTTTTAATCGTGTACAAACACGCCTGGAGAAAGACCGTTGGTCCTGGGAAGGAACTCCGTGGAGCTTTATCATTTCCCACGGCGTTGTCGCTGCCAGACGCAGACGAAACGCCGCCGCAAGGTTAGATGACCTTGTTGAGACTGTACTCGAGGATGCCTTCCGCGCCCATGGCGTGGAGCTGCGGCACGAGGTCGCGCACGACGCTGGTGTTGACCACGGTTTCGAGGGACACCCAGGCCGGATCCCGCAGTGCGGCGACGGTGGGGGAATTTAATGCGGGGAGCAGTCCGAGGATGTCGTCCAGACGGGCCGTTGGGGCGTTCATCTTGAGGCAGACAAGGCTTTCGGCGCGCAAGGCTCCCTGAAGCAGGAGGTCGATCTGTTCGATTTTTCTGCGTCCGCTGGGATCGTTCCATGCGTCCCGATGCGCGATGAGCACGGTATTGCTGGCCATGACTTCATCAATGACGCGCAGGTTGTGCGCACGGATCGTGGTTTCGGTTTCGGTCACTTCCACGATGGCGTCGGCCAGACCTTCCACGACTTTGGCTTCCGTGGCGCCCCAGGAATAATTGATGTGGACGTTCACGCCTCGGGCTTCGAAATAGCGGCGGCTCACACCCACAAGCTCGGTGGAGACGCGCCTGCCTTCGAGGTCGGCGGCGCACTGGTACGGCGAGTCGCTGGCCACGGCCAGAACCCAGCGGGCCTTGCGGTTGGACACCTTGGAATAGACCAGATCGGAAACGATCACCACGGGGCTGTCGTCCTCCGGGCCGCCGTACTCAACGCCGCGCTCCTCCAGCCAGTCCTTGCCCGTCAGGGCCACGTCGAGAATGCCGTTCTGGATGTATTCGGGAATCTCCTGGACACGGCACAGACGCGCCGTCAGTTCAGGGTCGTTAATTTCGGGGAAATAGTTGCGGACATGCTTATGGATCTTCCATCCGGCCTTTTCGAGAAGGGCGATGGTTGCTTCTTCCAGAGAACCTTTGGGGATACCGAGTTTGAGCTGGGACTTCATAGGAACGCCTCTTATTTGTGATATACTTTTTCGGGATCGAAGAGCTGCGGGCAGCAGATCTCCGCATCGGCGCCGTCCGGCAGGAGACGGCGGAAAAAACAGCTCCGGCGGCCCGTATGGCACGCAGCGCCGCCGACCTGCTCAACTTCCAGAAGCACGGCATCGGCATCGCAATCCAGGCGGATGGCCTTTACCTTCTGGACATTGCCGGAGCTTTCGCCCTTATGCCAGAGCTTCTGGCGGCTGCGGCTCCAGTAGTGAGCCTCGCCCGTGGACAGTGTGGCCTGCCACGCCTCCTCGTTCATCCACGCCAGCATGAGCACCTCTCCGCTGGCGGCGTCCTGGGCGACGGCGGCGATGAGGCCGTGGGATTTGGAAAAATCAGGGACAAAATCAGAAGATGGTATGAACATGATATCCTCGCAGGCGCAGGGAAAAGCGCCTCAATGATGAATGCAGGGCAGGGTCTACCTGGCAAAGCCGACGGCACGGCGCTCCCGGATGACCGTGACCCGAATCTGGCCGGGATAGGTGAGGTTTGCCTCAATCCTGGAGGCGATATCCTTGCAGAGCAGATAGGTGCTGTTGTCATCAACGTTTTCGGAATTGACGATGACGCGTAGTTCGCGGCCAGCCTGGATAGCGTAGGATTTTGTTACGCCTTCAAAGGAATCCGCAATATTTTCGAGATCTTCCAGCCGCTTGACGTAGTTTTCCAGAAGCTCCTTACGGGCACCGGGACGCGCCCCCGACAGAGAGTCTGCCGCCTGCACGAGCACGGCCAGCGCCGTTTCAGGGTGTACGTCCTCGTGATGGGCGGCTATGGCGTGAACAATGTCCTTGCCCTCGCCGTATTTCTTGGCTATGTCCGCCCCGATGACCGCATGGGAGCCTTCCACCTCGTGGTCCACGGCCTTGCCGATGTCGTGCAGCAGACCGGCGCGCTTGGCGCGTTTGACATCCATACCCAGTTCCGCGGCCATCATGCCGCACAGAGCGGACACTTCCAGTGAATGCTGAAGCACGTTCTGGGTAAAACTGGTGCGGTATTTGAGCTGGCCAAGAAGGCGCACCACGTCCGGGTGTATGCCGTGGACGCCGGCATCGAAAGTGGCCTGTTCGCCCACTTCCCGAATCTGGCCTTCCAGTTCCTGCTCGCATTTATGCACGATGTCTTCGATGCGGGCCGGATGGATGCGGCCGTCCTGAATGAGGCGTTCCAGTGCCATGCGGGCCACTTCGCGGCGTATGGGGCTGTAGGCGGAGAGAATGACCGTTTCAGGCGTGTCGTCGATGATGAGATCCACGCCTGTGGCGGCTTCCAGCGCACGGATATTGCGGCCCTCACGCCCGATGATGCGGCCCTTCATGTCTTCGCTGGGCAGGGAGACGGCCGTCACGGTCTGCTCGCTTACATAGTCGCCGGCGTAGCGCTGTATGGCGCAGGCCAGAATTTCCTTAGCCTTGCGATCCGCTCCCTCACGGGCTTCGGTTTCAATGACGCGCATCATCTTGGCGGCCTCGTGGCGGGTCCGAGCCTCGATGTCCTCGAAAAGGCGCTTTCGGGCTTCTTCCACCGTAAGGCCGGACACTTCCTGAAGGCGGCGTTCCTGCTCGTCGAGCTTATCTTCAAGCAGCTTTTCCTTGCCGGCAAGAACGCGCTCGCGCTGGGTCTGCTCCTTTTCCTGGGCAAGGATTTCGTGCTCTTTCTGCGTGATGCGCTCCATCTTCTCTTCCATGCGGTCACTGATGTCCTGGAGCTTCTTTTCACGGTTCTTGAGGGCGCGTTCCTGATCCTTGTACTCGCTTTCCAGCGCTTTTTTCTGCGTAAAGACCTCGTTCTGGCCCTGGAGCAGGATTTCCTTTTTCTGCGCCTGCGCTTCCTTGCGCGCTTCATCCACAATACGCTGAGCCAGGCTCTTCGCTTCGCCAAGTTCCCGGCTGGTCAGATAACGCTGTATGAACACGCCCGCAGCGAGGCAGATGACGCCTGCCGCGGCTGCGGCGTAAAAAACGATAGTATCCATGATGATCCCTGTTCTATGTTGACGGGGGGCTGCCCCCGATACAAACGCGGAAAGGCCGCGACCGAAAGGCGGCCTGCCGGCATACGGGCGACAGAAGAAAAGAAGAGCGTGAGCGACGGAAAGTTATCGGTCTGAAAGACCCCGGATTGCCGTGAAGCCGCTGGCACGAGACCTGGAGTCTCCAGGTGGGCGCCTGTCTGGGACTTCAGGCTGCCCTCAGCGAGGGTATGCACACCATCCCATGAGTCTGGCTCCCTTATAATACTAGTGAGGCCGGCGCAAGCGGATACTCCTCGAACAATCCAGGGAATAGGAAGACAGGCCAATCGTCAGTCCCGCGGAGCGGAACCCGCCGGAGCCTGTTCAAGGTCTTTCAAAGAACGTAAAAGTTTATCGATCGTATGTTCCGTCTGTCCAGTCTGCTCCTTCAGCTGCAGAAAATCATCGGCGATACCGATGAGGCATATCGCCAGCAGGCATTCTTTCCCCAGAGGCCCACCTTGAGCCTTCATCTGTCCGTACAGCTTCTCGACATAGGCCCTGGCCCGTTCCACGCGTTCAGAGCCGGCTTCGGTCCGAAAGGAGACCTTGAGATCGAAGAGGTCAAGATGGTAGCTGTGCATGCCGAAGACCCGCCTTCTCCGTTACTGTTCGCTCGGCTGCTCGGCGGAGGGCAAGGCGGCTTGGATGCGGTCAAGCAGAGAATCCATCCTCTGGACGGCCTGAATCCGAACGTCACGCTCGCTGTTGAGCTGTTCCTGAACTTCATCGGAAGCCATCTGCGCCAGTTCGAGATCGTCGCGTAAATGGGCTTTCTCGTCCTGCAGCTTCTGGTTTTCCTCTCGAAGGCGGCCCAATTCCTTGATGAGGGCATCGATCCGCTGTTCCAGAAGATCCAGTTTTTCCATAACGTCTATCTCCTTAAAGAGCGGGGCGGGAAGCCCGGCTCTCGGCAGTTTGGTTAAGCCGGATATGCCGGCACATGGGAAAACGGGGTGGAAAAAAGAAGTTGTCTTTTCTTCCACCTTTTCTTTTTGATAAGCTATGGCGCGATAATGAGCAAGTGCCTGGAGCGTGGATTTGGGGGCGCGGCGGCAAAAAAAATGAGGCGCGATTTAATGGAATTCAGTTCCCCCCCTGCGGCGTACAGGCCCTTTGCCAGGCGTCCGCAACTTTTGGCGTCCGCCTTGAAGCAGTGTCTTTCTTGCGGGAAAGGAGCGCTTCTGGAGCATCCTTTCGGCTGTCAGGCGTTCAGGGCCGGTTCAGACGATTTTTGCCGAGAAGACAGGTTACTTCGTAGGGTATGGTGTTCCACCAGCCCGCAAGATCCTGGGCACTGACGGCGTTGCCGGGTCCGCCAAGGACGTAGACATCATCCCCCGGGGCGGGAAGGCGGCCAGCGGTTGAAAGCGCGGTCAGATCAATGCAGGTCATCTGCATGGCCACGCGGCCCAGCACGGGCACACGCTCCCCGTTGACACACATGCAGGTCTGTGGAGAGGGGCTGCGGCGGTAGCCGTCGGCGTAGCCTATGCCCACCCAGCCCACCATGCGCTCATCGGGAGCGATATACGCACGGCCGTAGCCCAGGCTTTCCCCGGCGTGCAGGGGATGGACGCTGAGCAGGGGCGCGCTGACTTCCATGACGGGCAGCAGCCCCCTTCCTTTTTCTTCGCGGGTAGTGCCGAACAGAGGATTGTAGCCGTAGAGCGAGAGCCCGGGACGGCAGAGGTCTCCGGAAATTTCCGCATGGCAGAGCAGCCCCGCGGTATGGCCCAGAGAGCAGCGCATATCGGGAAAGCGCCGGCGCAGGATGTCCGCCGCACGGGAGAAGATTTCGGCCTGGCGCCGGGTATAGGCATCCTCTTCAGGTTCGTCCGCCACAGAGAAATGTGAGAGCAGGGCCAGGGGTGACAGCGTGGGATGCTCCGTCAGGAATGCCGAAACCGTTTCCATGTCGGAGAGGGGGAAGCCCAGACGTCCCATGCCGGTATCAACCTTGAGGGCGATGTTCATGGGTGCGTCTTCGGTGTTTTGTGAGGCGGCGAAGCGCAGCCCTTCCCAGTTATGGATGAGCGGAGCCACGTTTTTCCCGCGTGCCACACGCAGGGCGCCGGTGTCGAAGTTCAGGCCGAGAAGCGCCACGATACACCCCTGAAAACCGCTCTCCCGCACGGCTGCGCCCTCCTGAAGCGTACCCGTGGCCACCCAGTCTATGCCAAGGCCGGACAGCTCTGCGGCGGCGCGGATCGCTCCGTGCCCGTAGGCATCGGCCTTGATGACGGGCATGAGTGTCTTGCCTTCGCGCTGCAGCAGCCTGACGTTGTGGCGGAAGTTGTCCCAGTTCATCCGGACACGGCAGAGAGATTCCATGAAAGCGACTCCTGAAGGGGAAAATTTTTTAGGCTCACGAACGGGGTGGCGGGGGCTTTTTTTCATGAGCGTTGTATGATATGGAAACGCAGACAACGGGATGGCCGTACGTCGTTCCTGAAGTGTCTCCATTGCTGTTTGCTACCGCCTCTTCGTCCGTCTTGCAACCCTGGAACTGCCGTGTTTTTCTTCAAGAAGCCGTTTTCGGCCCTGTGTCGCCTTCTTCTGCTGTTGTTGACCGTATGGATATGCACCTCCTCTCCGCTTTTGGCCGCTGAAGTGGGGGAGCAGTCCTCTTTGCGCACAAAGGGCGAGGATCCGTGGACGCTCAACGCCGACCATCTGGTCAGCCTGGATGACGGCGTTATTGTGGAGGCCGCGGGGCATGTGCTGCTCCAGCGAGGCAGTGATTACCTCAAGGCCGACTTTGCCCGCTATTATACGGCGACCAACTGGATCTACCTCAAGGGCCATGTGGAAGCGCGCATGGGGCGCGACATGCTGAGTGCCACAGAAGCCGAGTTCGATGTCTCTGCACGTACCGGCTGGCTGACAAACGGCTCGATTTTCATCGCCGGACCGCACATGTACGTTTCCGGCGAGAAGGTGGACAAGCTCTTCGGGGATCGCTACGTCTTCCAAAACGCCAAAGTCACGGCCTGCGACGGCGATCTTCCGGCATGGTCTCTGAGTACCGACCGTGCCGAGATTGAGATCGACGGCTATGCCAAACTTTATCATTCCACGCTGAATATTCTGGATCAGCCTTTGGCCGGGTCTCCCTTCCTGGTGCTGCCTGCCAAGACCACGCGGCAGTCCGGCCTGCTCATTCCCGATTTTGGCTACAGCAGCATGAACGGCGGCTTTTTTTCTTTGCCGTACTACCATGTCATTGACCAGAGCCGCGACCTTACTCTGACAGGTACCTACATGGGCAAGGTGGGCTTCATGCCCAGCCTTGAATACCGGTCTCATCCCAGGGTGCAGGACAAGACATGGCTGGCTCTCGATGTTCTGTATGACAGCCATACCTTCACTTCGGAACGGGACGACCCGGTGAATGAAAAAGACCGCAAGATCAATACGCGGAAGGAGCGCTACTGGCTGCGCGGCATGGGGGATGGCTATATCGGGGATTCCGGCTGGCGCTACCGCTATAACCTGGACTATGTCTCCGATCAGAACTTCCTGAGTCAGTTTCGCGACAGGTACACCGGATTCAATCGCTCCCGTGACGCCATGTTTGACACCTTTGGCCGGGACATTCAGGAAGTGGACAAGAACCGTGTGAGCGAAGGCTTTCTCTATAAGGAATGGGATCGCTTCATGCTGTCTCTGGGCTTCCGCTATGAAGAGGATCCATCGCTGGGTCACGGCAACGTGCCCCACAGCGAAGATACTCTCGTTCAGCGCATCCCCTTGAATCTGTACCTGTTCAAGGGGAGGCTGCTGGAAGATCTGCCGCTTGAGGCACAGGCGGAAGTCTCCACGGCGTATGAGTATCGCGTTAAGGGAGTGCGCGGCCTGCGTACCGAGCTTCATCCCGAGCTCACGCTGCCCGTGTACCTGCCGGGGGCCTCGCTGCTCCTGAACGGCGGCGTGCGTCATACTCTGTACAACAGCAGTTCCCTGCCGCTGAATGAAAGGAACGTCTGGACGCGGGGAAGCGGCAATAAGGATCGCACTCTTCCCGATGTTTCGGTTACGGCCTTCACTCAGCTTTCCCGTGTCTGGGATCTGTCCGAACGAGCGCCTGCACCCGTGAAGGAGAACGTGGGCGAGAGCGCGATTACCGGACTGCGCCACCGTATGCAGCCTCGGATCACCTACGGCTGGATTCCCGAAGAAGATCAGAGCATGAATCCGTTCTTCGAGGCCATGGACCGCATCCGGCCTTCGCAGCAGCTGCGCATGTCTCTGACGAACATTTTCACGACGCGCCGTTCCTCAGTGTCCGGGAGCAAGGGGTCGTATAAGGAGCGTATCAGCTATGCCGATCCGCTGCGCTGGGAAGCGGCTCTGGGCTATGATCTTGAGGAGGATCGCCGTGAGAAGTTCCGCGATGTTTATGAGCGCCGCCCCTTCACGGATTTTTACTCCAGTCTTGAATTTTCTCCCCTGCAGTGGTTCAGTCTGTGGAACCGCCTGTATGTGTCCATGTACGGAGATGGCATCACCCGAAGCGATACGGGCGCTTCACTCAGAAACAGGCGCTGGGGGGCCTGGAGCCTGTCCTACAGCACCCGCAATCCCTACTATAACTACCTTGATGAAATGAAACGTGACCGCGTCAGCGATATGCGATTTACCAGAGAGCGGAGACTTCTGACCAATACATTTACCTTTACGCCTTTCAAAAGTGTCCGTCTTTACTATTTGACGACGGATAATCTTGTGACCAGGGAAAATTATGAACGCCGCTTCATTGCGGGCTACTATCATCAGTGTTTCCACCTTATCGGTATGATACACAGCAAGGGCAAGGAAAATTCCTATCGAGTCATTCTCGAACTGCCCGGTTTGAATTTCTAGGAGTGAGCATGGTAGTCCGGCTTGCCTGCGGAGCCCTTCAGGGCGTGGATGCCTTCCGGGTTGATCTGGAAGTAGACTGCCGCCGTCAGGGGATGCCGTCCTTCGTCATGGTGGGGCTGGCCGAAGGCGCAGTGCGCGAGTCCCGTGAGCGGGTGTTCAAGGCACTGCAGAACTCCGGCTTCCATATGCCGCCTTCGCGCATCACGGTAAACCTTGCCCCCGCGGACAGGCGCAAGGAGGGCTCGGCCTACGATCTGCCGCTGGCGCTGGGGCTGCTGGGCGCTTCAGGGCAGCTCCCCGGCGAGGCTCTCGAGGGCTGGTTTTCGGCGGCGGAACTTTCTCTGGACGGTAGGCTCAAACCCGTGCCGGGCGTCCTGCCGCTGGCACTGCTGGCTCGAGCGGAAAAGGCGCGCGGTTTGCTGGTCGCGCCGGAGAATGCGCGGGAAGCGGCCCTGGTGGAGGGCGTGCCGGTCTTTGCGCCGTCCACGCTGGGGGAGGCCGCGGCCTTCCTTGCGGGCCGGGCCGCGCTGGAGCTTGTACCATCGCAGCCGGGAGAACGGCGGGAAGCGTCCTTCCTCGATTTTGCCGATGTCAAGGGGCAGGAACAGACCAAACGCTGTATGGAGATTGCCGCGGCCGGAGCGCACAACATCCTGCTCATCGGACCTCCAGGCAGCGGCAAGACCATGCTGGCCAGCCGTCTTCCGGGCATACTTCCGCCGCTGAGCTTCGAGGAGTCGCTGGAAGTCACCAAGATTTACAGCGTGGCGCGTCTGCTCGACGACCGGGGACTCATGATGGAGCGTCCCTTCCGCACCCCGCATCACAGCGATTCCAGCGTGGCCATCATCGGCGGAGGCGTTCCTCCCCATCCCGGGGAGGTCAGCCTTGCCCATCGGGGCGTGCTGTTTCTGGACGAACTTCCCGAATTTCAGAGACAGGCGCTGGAAGTCCTGCGGCAGCCTTTGGAGCAGGGGAGCGTGACCATATCCCGAGCTGCCTACTCCGTTCAGTATCCCGCGGACTTCATGCTCGTTGCGGCCATGAATCCCTGTCCCTGCGGCTACAGTACCGACCCCAGGCACACCTGTACATGTACGCCCACGGCGCTGGCCCGTTACCGGGCGCGTCTTTCGGGTCCGCTTCTGGATCGTATCGACATCCATGTGGAAGTGCCCGCCGTTCCTTACGAAGACCTGCGCGCCGGGCGCACGGGAACATCTTCATGTGAGATGCGCGAGCGGGTGATGCGAGCCAGAGAGGTTCAGAGACTCCGCTACGCGGGGACGCCCTGCCGTACCAACGCAGATCTTGCCGGAGCGCTTCTGGAAGAACACTGCCGCCTGGGTGATGAGGAACAGAAATTTCTGGGGAACGCCGTAGACGCACTGGCACTTTCGGCCCGCGCCTACACGCGCATTCTGCGCCTTGCGCGCACCATCGCCGACCTTGAAGGCTCGGAAGCTATCCGCCTGCCTCATGTGGCCGAAGCCGTGAGCTGCCGCGTCCTCGACAGGGAGCGGATATGAGCGCTGCGCTGTCCGTGTTCTGGCTTCTCGCGGGGACGCTGGGACTTTTCTTCGGCGTGGCCAACGACATCTTTCATGCTCCCTTTGCCGTTCTGCTCTATCCGGCTGCACTCTTCGTCCTTGCCATGCGTTCCGCTTCGCCCTTTCGTCTGGGCTGGCTGACGGGCATCCCCGGAGCCGCGCTGTCCCTGTTCTGGATTGCCGTGGCCGCACATCTTTACGGCGGTTTCCCCTGGCTGCTGGCAGCACCCTGTTCCGTACTCCTCGGCATGTATGTGGCCTTGTGGGGCGGGATTTTCGCCTGGATCATGGCGCATTGCCGTGCCTTTTCGGTCTGGCGGCGCTGCCTTGCTGCCGGTCTTCTCTGGTATGCTCTGGAATGGTGCCGCGGCTGGTTCGGCTCCGGCTTCCCCTGGCTAGGGCTCTCTTCCGGTCTGGCTGCATGGCCGCTGTGGATGCAGCCTCTCAGTGTGCTGGGGGCGTATGGGTATTCCGGCTTGCTTGCCGCACTGTCCTGCCTGTTCTGCGAGGCTTTGGGGCTGTCTCACGGGGCGGAGCCGAAGATTGGGCGGGGCAGGGCTGCGGCTCTGGCTGCGGCATTGGGCATACTGCTTCTGCTCTTCGGTTTCGGGCGCTGGCGCATGGACAGGGTGGCCGCAGAACTGGCCGCTGAGGGCGAGCCTGTGGTGGTGTCCCTGATCCAGGGCAACGTGCGTCAGGACCTGAAATGGACACGGGACTACCAGTGGAACACGCTGCAAAAGTACATGGCTCTGAGTTCGGAAGCCGTGAAGCGGGGAACAAGCGCCGGCGGCCGCGCGGAGCTTCGGGATGCGGCCGTGGCTGCGCTGGGGCGTCCCTTCGGCGCGTCCGGCGGGGATACGTCTCTGGGAGGTGTGCCCGAACTTCTGATCTGGCCGGAGACCTCGATGCCGTTCATCTACGGACGCAGCCCGTGGGACGTTGCACTGCGCTCCTTTGCCCGCGAGCTGCGCGTTCCGCTGATTTTCGGTTCCCTGGGCACACGGGGCACGGAAGAATCTCCTGTTCTATATAATCGCGCCAGCCTCATCGATGCCGCGGGCCGGGACGCCGGAGCCTACGACAAGGAACATCTCGTGCCCTTCGGAGAATACCTGCCGCCGGTGCTGGACTGGAAACTGTTCGAGCCGCTGCTTCAGGGGCTGGGCGGCTTTGCTCCGGGCGGACGGAAGCCTCTGTTTGAGCTGAAGGCCGAAGGCCGACCCGCCGTGCTTACGGGTATGCTCATCTGCTACGAAGCCATCTTTCCGGAGCTGGCTCGCCAGCGCACGGCAGACGGGGCACAGCTTTTGGCGAACATCAGCAACGATGCCTGGTACGATCGCACGGCCGCGCCGGTGCAGCACCTTCAGCTTGCGGCCATGCGTGCAGTGGAGCAGGGAAGGTATCTGGCGCGGGCCACCAACACGGGCATAAGTGCTTTTATTGATCCTCTGGGCGGCATACATATGCCGGACGCCCCGGATCGCGCCCTCTTCACCGACACCTGGCTCACCGGAAAAGTGCTTGCCTTGAGCAGGCATACACCGTATTTCTATGTCCACCCCTGGCTGCCCGTGCTGGCGCTGGCTCTTCTGGCGGCGCTCTGGCGGGGAACGCTCCGCAAAAGGCGGTTCTGACTGCCCGCATGTTCAAAACAAAAGGAAAACGCAATGCTTCAACTGGCTGAACTCCGTTCCCGCTGCAACGCCCTTGCTGAACAGTTTCAATCCCTCTGGGGGCGTCTTTGACCTGCCCTCGCGGGAGGCGCGTCTTCAGGAGATAGAAACGCTCATTTCCAGCCCGGAGGCCTGGGCGGATCAGGAAAAACTCACGCCCGTGCTCAGGGAAAAAAGCCGTGTGGAAGCGGAAGTCGCCCGCTACCGGGAACTCAAGGCCAGCTATGATGACATGGAGGAATGCCTCGGCATGATCTCGGGCGAGGACGATGAGTTTCTCGAAATGCTCGACGAGCAGAGCGCCCAGCTTGAAAAGCTGCTTCAGGAAACGGAAATGACCGTCCTGCTCGGCGGCGAGGCCGACAGGCTGGACGCGCTTCTGGACATCCACCCGGGGGCCGGGGGCACAGAGGCTCAGGACTGGGCGGAGATGCTGGAGCGTATGTACCTGCGCTGGGCAGAACTCCATCACTTCAAGACGGAGATCGTGGATTATCTTCCGGGCGATGAGGCCGGCATCAAGTCCGTGACCATCCGTATCCAGGGAGACAACGCCTACGGGCTGCTGCAGGGAGAAAAGGGCATACACCGCCTCATCCGCATTTCTCCCTACGACGCTTCCGGCCGCCGCCATACGTCCTTCGCCTCGGTGGATCTCATCCCCGATGCCGGAGAAATCCTCACCGTGGACATCAAGGAAAGCGATCTGCGCATTGATGTGTACCGTTCGTCCGGGGCGGGCGGCCAGCATGTGAACAAAACGGAATCGGCCGTGCGCATCACCCACCTGCCCACGGGCATAGTGGCACAGTGCCAGAACCAGCGCTCTCAGCAGAGCAACAGGGAAAGTGCCATGCGCGTACTCAGGGCACGGCTCTACGCCTACGAGCAGAGCAAGCGCGATGCCGCCCGTCAGGCCGACTACGCGGGCAAGGACGCCATCGCCTTCGGCAGCCAGATCCGTACCTACACCCTTCAGCCCTATCGCCTTGTGAAAGATCACCGCACCGGCTGCGAATGCGGGGACGTGGACGCCGTGCTCAATGGGGAGATCGACGCCTTCCTGCGTGATTATCTGCTGTACCGGCACACCCGCACACAGCGATGAGGGTTGAAATTTCTTGCCTAAGAGAGCGATTCAAGGTATAGAAGAAAACGTTGCGCCCTGTGTCTGCAGAAAAAACATGGGGCGTATGCATTGTCCGGAGGCGCATCGGCAAAAGCGGAAGTTTCGCTTTCTGCCCTGACCAGTCCTCGGACGGGACGCCTCCGGCGTTCGCGTCGCAGTTTACATTCTACACCGCTGCCGCAGCGGGTTTTTGTATCGCGGAGAAGTCATGAACAAGAGCGAACTTATTAAAAATCTTGCCGAACAGTCCAATCTTTCCCTCGATCAAGCCACCGTCGTTGTGAATACCTTCGTGGACTGTATGAAGAACGCGCTCATGGATGGCGGCCGCGTGGAAATCCGCGGCTTCGGGAGTTTTAAGATTAAGGAATACGGCTCCTATGCCGGGCGCAATCCCCGCACGGGTGTTCGGGTTGAGGTCAGCCCCAAGCGTCTGCCCTTTTTTCGCGCTGGAAAGGAACTCAAGGAATACCTCAACGACCAGGAACAGGTATAGCGCCACAACGCCGAAAGAGGGATCCGCACATTCTCTCCGCCAAGCCCCGGAACGCCTGAACACCGAAGGTCGGCTGTCCGGCAGCGGAGCGGCGGGCGTCCACAGGCACTTTTATCTGTCGAGGTGCTGGATGTTCTGGCGCGCCGCAAAACGCAGTGTGCCCGGTTGGAAGCCGTGGGAGGCTGTTTTCTCTTTCCGCTTGAAAGAATACGGATTTCGGTTTAAGCACAGGCATGAGGATATGTAGCGTTGGAGTCAGCTTCATGCCGAAATGGTTTCCTGCCCTGATCGCGCTGTCTGGTCTGATCGGCCTGGTAGCATTCTTGTGCCTGTCGAACGCCGGAATCACTCCTTCCGGCCAGATGGCGGAAGCGTTTTCCACTCCCCTGTACCATTGGGGAGAGGTCAGGGGGCAGACCATAGAACTCTGGGGCAACGGCGATGATTTGAAGCGCCCGTACCTGCGCAAGGCGGTCGAACGCTACCAGGAAAAAACCGGCAATACCGTACATGTGGTGAATTGTTCGCGTACTGAACTGAAGAAAAGGCTGAAGGCCGCCTTCGCGGGAGACGGCACGGCTGAACAGCCCGATGTTCTGCTCAGCTTCGGCGGGGTGAACCTTGAACGGCTGAATCCCGACGCCAATTTTTACGACTTCACGGCCGCGCCGTGGGTGGAAGACCTTACGGACACGGCCCTTACTCAAACCATCTTCAACGGCAAGGTCATTGGTCTGCCTTACTGGGAAGCCTCAATTTCCGGTATCCTCTACAATAAGGAACTGTTTCGGCAGTACGGGATCAGGGTTCCGCGCACCCAAAAGGAGTTCCTCGAGGTCTGCGAAACGCTGCTGCGGCACGGTGTCACACCCGTATACCTGCCCTACGCGGAACCGACAATGTTCGTCTATCAATTCCCGATGGACAGCATACTCCGCGATCATCGTGTCCTCAAAGCCCTGAACGAAGGCAGGCTGAGCTACGCTGACCTTCCCGGCATGGGGGAAATCGTGGACTGGTACCGCCTGATGGCCGAAAAGGGCTGCTTCGGAACCGATTACATCGGGAACGGCTGGGACGGCATGGATCCCGCCATGCGCAGCGGCCGTTACGCCATGATGCTCTGCTGGGATACCTGGCTGTACACGGATTTCACCGGCGATCCCTCCAAATTCGGCATCATGCCAGCCTTTGTCGGCGTTCCCGAACAGGGCACGTTTGAAGGCCCCAACCTCGCACTACTCATCGCCAACAGGCACAGCCCGCGGCTGGAGGCCGTCATCGACTTCATTACCTTCATCGCCGACCCTTATAATTACAATGTCACGCTGTCCGGCATCTATACCGCACCGGTATTCAAGAACCAGATCGGCAGCATCTCTACGCCGCAGTACAGTGAAAAGCAGCAGGAGATCGAAAAGCTCTACTGCGATTCCACGGCATGGACGCGCGTCCGGGGCTTTTCTCAGGCGGACGCCACCTACATCCAGCGCCATATGAGAGATCCGGGATACGATACGCAGGCGTGTCTTCGGGACATGGAAGCCTCGCGGCGGCGGAATGCGGCGCAGGGAGAAGTCCATGCTGAGTAGGCTGCTCGTCGGACGGGTCGGGAAAAGGCTTTTTTTTTCCGTACTCCTGCTGGTCTGCATCAGCGCCTTCGGCGGTCTTGTGGGAACCTACGTCCGCGCCTTCAACCGTCAGTTCACCGAAGAAAGCTCGATGCGGCTCGCGGAAGTCTCGGATACCATCGTTGCGCACCTGACCACGGTGATCAGCGACACGCAGACCATGCTGCGTATCGCTTCTCAGGCCGTTTCCAGCATCGGGACGCCTGAAGCCCGGCTCGAATACCTCAGCGAGATAGCCGACCAGTTCGGCTTCGTCTATCTCGGCTATGCGGGCCGCGACGGTATGCTGCACGCCACGGTTCCGTCGGAATCCCGCTCCGTGGCCGGAACGGACAGCTTTCAGGCCGCCCTGCGCGGTGAATCCACAGTTTCCGACCAGATCCGCAAGATCTTTACCTACCATGCCGCCAGCGGCATCCTTATCACGGTTCCCCTGGAGCTGGACGGAGAGAGGGGCGCGCTGACCGCCATGCTGGAAACGCGGAAGCTGCGGGAGGGACTGAAGCTGGAGAGCTTCGGCAAGGAAAGCCGCTCGTACATCATCAATCCCAAGGGCACCGTCATCATGCGCGCCCGCAGCATGGACCTGGGGAATCTGTTCATCGCCATGTCCAACGTGACCTTCGCCGGCGGCAGCATCGAGAGCTTCATCGACAGCATACTTCACAGACAGCGGGGCCTGTCGAGCTATATCGACCTTGCCCAGCACCGGCAGTTCATCTATTATCAGCCCCTGAGCTTCAACAACTGGACGGCCATCACCATCGTTCCCGAAAGCGCCGTACTTTCGGCGCGGGCCATCGACATGACCCGCGAACTGGCCTTTGTCGGGACGGGGCTGGTTCTGCTGTTCATGGGTATCACATTCTGGGCCCTGCGCGCTTACAGGCAGTCACAGGAAAGCAGGATCGCCATGGACGCGAAATCCGCCTTCCTCGCCAACATGAGCCATGAGATCCGCACCCCCATGAACGTGGTCGTGGGGCTGAGCGAGATCATGCTGCGCGAAGACATGCCTTCGGAGCAGCGGGAGCGCCTTGTCAGCATTCTCAACGCCGGCAAGGGGCTGCTTACCATCATTGACGACATCCTTGACCTCACCAAGATCGAGTCGGGCAAGTTCGCCATTATTGACGAACCCTACGCCTTGGAAACCGTACTCAACGATGTGACGACCATCGCCGCCATGCGCATCGGGCACAAGCCGGTGCTGTTCTGCACGGAGCTGGATCCCGCACTGCCGCGCGGGCTTGTGGGTGACATGGGACGCGTCAAGCAGGTACTCATCAATATCGTAGGCAACGCCGTCAAGTTCACCGAGAGGGGGTCCGTGCGGCTTATCGTCGGCGGGGAACGCAGAGGCGGAAACTGGCAGCTTTGCATGGAAGTACGGGACACGGGCATTGGCATCCGCAGCGAAGACCTCGACAAGCTGTTCATCAGTTTCAATCAGGTCGATACCAGGCGCAACAGCAAGATCAAAGGCACCGGTCTGGGGCTGGCCATTTCGCGCAAGCTCTGCGAAATGATGGGCGGAACGATCAGCGTTTCCAGCGTGTACGGGCAGGGCTCATCCTTTGTGATGACTTTTCCGCAGGGCATAGACGACAAGACTCCGCTGCTCGCGCCGCTGCCCGAAGGCGTGTCCCTGCTTCTGTGCGAGGCCAGCGAGACCATGCGCGCTGTCGAAGCCGAGGCGCTTCAGCGTGCGGGAGCCGTCTGCGAGTTCTGCGAGACGCCCGAACAGTTCAGCGAACGCCTGCAAAGCGGGAGCTTCACCCACGCGCTGGCCCCCCGCGCCGTCCTGCGCGGTCTGGAAGAGCCGGAAGGCGTGCGTTTCATCGGTCTTCTTGGCATTCAGGACGGTGCACTGCTCGGCATGGAAGGCACCAACGTCTATCAGCCGCTGTTTGCGCTTCAGCTCCCGCGCGCACTGGATTTTGACGGCGAAGCGCCTGCCGTGCGTGCCGGGCTGGGAAAGGAGGTCAGAGAGCCGCTGCCCTTCGTTTCCATCCTCATCGTCGATGACAACGAGATCAACGTCGAAGTCGCGGAAGGCCTGATGGCAGTCTACGGTATGCGCATGGATCACGCCTTTTCCGGAGCCGAAGCCCTGAAAGCCGTACAGGAGCACGACTACGACCTTGTGTTCATGGACCACATGATGCCCGACATGGACGGTGTGGAAACCACCCAGCGCATACGCGCTCTGCCCGATGCCAAATACCGCGACCTGCCCATCGTGGCGCTTACCGCCAACGTGACGCTGGAGATGCGGCGGCTGTTCTTTGCCAACGGATTCAGCGGTTTTCTTGCCAAACCCATAGAGACCAGCGCCCTTGACCGGCTGCTCAGAACGTGGCTCAAGGACATCAACGACCGCAGGGCCGCCGAGGAGAAGGCGAAGGGCGTTCAGCCCGCAGGAGATACTGCGGCACAGGCGTGTTCTCCCGAACGTCCTGAAGCACGGGATGGCGAAGCTTCCGACTCCGTGACGCCGTGCCTTGTCGCTTCTGCCGAGGGGGAAAGCGTTCCGGCAGCCGTGGATTCTCACGGCGGCGCCCGCACCTAGACGGTCACGGCAGATTTTTCCGCAAAATTCGCTCCAGACGGGGAACGTTGCCCTTTGCGGGGTGTACCCGTTGCCTTCAGTGCGTATGCGGTCCGGCCAGCGGATGGGTATGGGTGTGGGTATGCGTGCGGCAGTCGGGAAGGCGCTGAATCTTGCCATCGGAGATGGTCAGCCAGGCGGAGGAACAATCCGCCAGAAAATCCCCGTCGTGGGAAATGACGATGCGGGCCGTGTCCAGCCCCCGCAGGATGTGCAGGAGCCGTTCCCGCGCTTCCGGATCCAGGTCGTTGGTGGGTTCGTCCAGAAGCAGCGCCTGCGGACGCATGGCCAGCACTCCGGCCAGGGCTACCAGCTTTTTTTCTCCGCCGGAAAGCCGGTGGATCGGCCGTGAGGACAGGTGTCCTAGCCCCAGCATGCCGAGGGTCTGTTCCGCCCGCTGCCGTGCGGCGTCGGGAGGCATTTCCAGATTCAGCGGGCCGAAGGCCACGTCTTCCAGCACAGTGGGGCAGAAGAGCTGATCGTCCGCGTGCTGGAACATCATGCCCACTGTGCGGCGAAGGGCACGGAAGTCCTTTTCCGTGCGCAGGGCGCGTCCCCGCAGGAGTACCTGCCCGGACGAGGGCGTACACAGTCCCGTGATGAGGCGAAAGAGCGTGGTCTTGCCCGCTCCGTTTGGTCCGTACAGGCCGAGCTGTTCGCCCGCGTGCAGTTCCAGCACGGCCTCATGGAACAGTTCCCGCCCGGCGGGATAGGCAAAGGATACATGATCCAGCGTCACAAGGGCTTCGTCAGCCACAGCATACCTCCGGGAACAGATCATACAGCGCCACCAGCGCCAGCGCGGGGACGAACAAACCCGCGAACACGAAATCCCGCCCGCGGGCGCGGAAGCGGGCGGCGGAGCGGAAATGTCCGGCAAAGCCCCGCAGCAGCATGGCTTCATACACCCGCCGCGAGCGATCCAGCCCCCGCACCAGCACCATGCCGAGCTGATAGCCGAGAGTGCGGTAGGTGTGCAGACTGGTGTGCGGCACGAAGCCCCGCAGCCTGGCGGCCGTTCCCAGCCGTTCCCATTCGTCCGCCAGAACGTGCAGAAAGTGAAAGGTGAACAGAATCAGAAAGACCAGCTTCGCGGGCACGCGCAGTCCTTCCAGGGCCTGCCCCGCCACGGGCGCGTCCATGCCGCCGAGCAGGGCCTGAAAGAGCAGGAACACGGCGTTGGCCTTGAGCGTTGCCAGAAACGCCAGTTCCACCCCCCTGCGGCTCACGCTGAGCGGCCCAAAGCGGGCCAGAGCCTCACCTCCGGCGGTGAGCGGCACCAGCAGCCACAGGAAGGCGATGAAGCCGTTGAGCAGCACCAGACGCCGCCCCAGCCCGGCTGAAGCACCGCCCGTCGTGAGCAGGAGCGCCAGCGTCAGCCCGGCACAGGCCGCCTGCGGGGTGTGCAGTATGGCCAGCACAACGGAACCCAGAGCTGCGGCCAGAAGCCGCAGCCGCGGATCCAGGCTGTCCCACGGGGACACGGTCTTTTGGGCTTCCCGCATATTACTTCCGCCTGCGGCAGTATGCCGCAAGGCCGGCCAGCCCCAGGATCCAGCCGAGTCCGCCGACAATGTCCCGCAGAGACGGTCCGGCTTCCTCGTTTGCGGCCAGACGCCGGTACAGCGGCTCCAGGCGGCTGTCCAGCGCCGTTTCCACGATTTCGCGCACCTGATCCGCCGTCAGCCCGGGGACTTCCTGGGCGGGGGCAGCGGGCGGGGAGGCTGCCGGAGCGGAATGCGTACTGTCAGCAGCGGGAAGAGAAGGCACGGCCGTTCCCCGGAGTTCTTCCGCGGTCAGTTCCGTGCTGTCCTGATGGCCTTCCCCGGCCATGACGGTGATGCGCAGGCCGTGCCCCGCTTTCACCGGAGTGCCCGGAATCGGGAACTGGAAGCGGCCCTGATCGTCCGTCCGGCATTCCAGCACCGGCGCACCGTTCGCGGCGTCCTGCACCAGAATGCGCCCCTGGCGTACAGGAGAACCGCGGCTGAAGGCGCATTCTCCCAGAACCTGTGTTCCCTGCGGCCACGCAAAAACCGTTACCCGGTGCGCCAGCCCTTCCTCAGGCAGGCACAGTGCCAGAAGTAGCAGTGCCGCCGCACACAGTCCGCGCCGGATCATGCTCTTTCCTCCTCGTCAAGTCCCAGCACATCAGGCCGTACTCGCGCCAGAAAGCCCACAGTGAGGGCCGTGATCACGCCTTCCGCGGCCATGACGGGCAGGTGAGCCAGCAGCAGCACTCCGGCCGCGCCGAGGAAGCCCTCATCGGTCATTCCCAGTGCAAGCGCTGTCAGCAGCGCTGATCCGGCCACAGAACACGCGCCGATGCAGAAGCCGCCCAGTCTGCGCCAATGGGGACGCTGCAGCAGCGGGCGGAACAGCCACGCCGAGAGCACGGCGGGGGCTGCCATGGTCACTGTATTCACGCCCAGCACCGTGATGCCGCCGTACTGGAACAGGACGCCCTGCAAAACCAGAGCCACCAGTATCGCCGGAAACGCCGCCCAGCCCAGCAACACCCCTACCAGTCCGTTGAGGATGAGGTGAACGCTGGAAACGCCCGCAGGCACATGCACGAGCGAGCCCACGAAGAAAACCGCTGCGGCCACCGCCACCGTCATGAGCCGTTCGTAGTCCAGCCGCCGCAGGCCCAGCGTCACGCCCAGCGCCGCCAGAGCCGCTCCGCCGCTCAGTATGGCCGGGGACAGAACACCTTCCGAAATGTGCATGGCTCCTCCGAAACGCCCCTTCCAAACTTTAGTGTGTTCGCTGCGGGGACACGAATTCCAGCCAGAGCACCGCGCCCAGCTCCAGCCTTTTCGGTGTGCCTTCATGGGAGATCTGCCGGTCGCCCTCCAGCAGCGCCGCAAAGCCCCACCAGCCGGCAAAGGGCACAGCCCAGGTGAACACGCCCTGCGCGTCCGCCCTGACAAGCTGCGTCACCATGTACTCGTTGGGCGCACGGTATTCCCCGTCCCGATTGTAAAATTCCACTTCCACTTCCGCATGGGGCACGGGCTTGCCGTTCTTCAGCACCTGCCCCTGAAAGACGTTCCCCGCGTAGTTGCCGAAGGGCCGCGTCAGGGGCACGATCTCCGCTTCCAGACCGGCGGGAGCGTCCCAGCCCTCTTCCTTGCCGAAGGCGGGCACATAGACCTTGGTCAGGTGCTGGATGAAGCAGTCTTCTGCCGGTTCCCAGTAGGGTTTGGGCGTCATGACGAACTGATGGACCCCGGGACGCCGGGGCGTGTACCGGAGCTTCCAACCCTCCTTGCCCATGACCTGCGCCGGGGTGAGCGCGGCGCCAAGATCCTGCGCCTGCCCTTCAATAAGAACCCGGCATTCCGGCTTTTCCAGCGTCATGCCTTCCCCTTCCATGGGATGGGAGAACGAGAGCGTCAGCTCGATTCCAGCATCCCTCCTGTCCTCAATCACCGCCTGCGAGGGAATGGCCATGCCGAAATGGGCGCAGGCCGTGCCCGACCACAGCGCTGCCGCCAGACCGATGCCGAGAATACTCTTCCACATGACGCTTTTCTCCTGAAGGCTGAAGGTCCGCAGGCTTGAGCAGCCTGCCGGCGGGGGGGGAAGTTCGTTCGAATCCGTGAGCTTTTTCTCCTCCGCCCTGAACGGAGTAGTAGCACATTTTTTGAAAACGTAGCAACACTTGTTTTTCCCCTCCCCGGGCAGGCGGCGAACCGTGTCCCCGCTGCGGCAGCCCCGGCGTTTCTGCTTGTGAGACTTGTCCCCGGCTGGTATCCTTTCCACCGGACTTCCGCATAGTCTGCCGGAAGAAGGCAGGCTGGGGAGGGTTTATGGGAATGGGGTCTGTGCTGGCCATCCCGCAGGCGGCGCCGTGGGAGCGCTGTGCCGCTTCCATGCGGGCAGGGCTGTTGACGCCCTTTTTAAAGGATGGTTTCCCGCGGGAACATTTTTTGTCAATGCCGCGGGCTGTCTGCTCATCGGCCTGATTTTCGGTTTCGTGGCTGGGGGAAAGCTGCCCTCGGAACCGTGGGGACCGCTGGTGATGGATGGTTTCTGCGGGGCACTGACCACGTTTTCCAGCTTTTCCGCTGACTGTGTGCGGCTTTTGCGGGAGGGAAGGACGGCGACCGCCTGCGCGAACATGGTTCTGAGCCTTGCTGTCTGTACCGGCGCGGCCCCGCTGGGGCTGAAACTCGCCGCAGGATGAAAGGAGCGATATGCGGGAAGGAATATTCTTTTCCCTTGCCGTGGCCGCGGGCGGCGCGGCGGGAGCACTGCGCCGGGCGGCGGGCAGCAGGTTTGTCACGGCAGCGGCGGGCGGTGTTTTTCCGCTGGGGATACTGCTGGTCAATGGTGTGGGTTCCCTGCTCATGGGGCTGCTTCTGGGGCTGGCCGCCCGGCGTGGAGGCGGGGAACTGTGGCTCGCTCTGCTGGGAACGGGCTTTCTCGGAGGATTCACAACGTTTTCCTCGTTCGCGTTGGATTCCGTGCGTCTGTGGCAGACGGCGGGAAGCGACCTTGCTGTTCTGAACCTCGTTCTGAATGCCGGACTGGGCATGGCCGCGGCCTGTCTGGGCTGGAAGGCGGCGCACTTCGGCCGCGGAGAGACGGCGTGAAGAGCGGCGGCTGGTACGTTTATCTTTTGCGCTGCGCTGATGGCACGCTGTACTGCGGCATAACCAGGGACGTGACGCGGCGGCTTGCCATGCACAACGGTGAGCTTTCCGGCGGGGCGCGCTACACGCGGGGCAGGCGTCCCGTGGTTCTGCTGGCCAGCACCGGCCCTCTGGATCAGGGGGAAGCCCTGCGCCTGGAGGCACGCATCAAGAAATTGCCCAGGCACACCAAGCTCACCGCCCTTGAGCCTGGCAAAGAAATGGATTCTGGCAGGAACATTGCGAAAACATCATACATTTCACCTGATTAAAAATACGCTTGGCGTCCTGCTGAAATATTTTTCGCCGGAGCGTACGCCTTGACCATGACCGGCGCGGGGACTATGCTGGGCGAATCTCAAACGACAGGCGTTTGACAGTATCATCGAGGTTGATCATGGATATTCTTCGTTCTCTGCGCCGTGCCTTGGGCGTGGCGGTACTGGCGGTCTTTGCCGCGGCCTTCGCCGTCACCGGGCACGCCGCCACCATGGTAGACATTTACGGCCCGGGCCAGAACCGGATCAATCTGGCTATGGCTGCTCCCCTCACCGCGCCGGAGCAGCGCGCCACAGGACTGGGCGCCGCGCTTCACGAGGCCATCGAGACGGATCTCAATTTCCTGCCCTTCATGCGGCTCACCCCGCAGGCCGCAGTGCTGGGCGGCACGGTGCTTTCCGGCTGGCAGGGGGCGACGGTGGATTTCAAGCGCTTCCAGATCGCCGGGGCCGACCTTCTGGTCACGGCGCACTGGCCTTCCGGCGACGGCGAGAATTCCACGGTGGAACTGCGCGTGTTCGAGACGTATTCGGGCAAGTTCGTGTTCGGCAACGCCTATTCCGGCGTCACCCGCGCGGAAGTGCCCAATGTGGCGGATCGCTTCTGTGATGACCTCATGCAGGCACTCACCGGAGCGCGCGGCTTCTTCAGCAGCATGATCGCCTTCGTCAAGGGCAACGGCTACAAGCGGGACGTATGGGTGGCCCGCGCCACGGGCCGCGATCTGCGTCAGGTGACCAACCTCCCCGGATCGGCCATGTCGCCGTCCTGGTCGCCCGATGGCCGCTACATCGTCTTCAGCCATTTCGATAACAGCACTCACGCACTGTGCGTCTTTGACCGCATGTCCAATCAGGTCAAGCGCATCCGCTTCCCCGGCAATACGGTCATCGGCCCTTGTTTTCTGCCGGACAACCGCGTGGCCGTGAGCCTGTCCACCGGGCATTATCCGGACATCTTCCTGCTTAACCGCCAGTTCCAGAGAGAACGGCCGCTCGAGCAGAGTTCCGCCATCAACGTCTCCCCATCCTTTGACGCCACGGGTACGAAAATGGCCTTCACGTCCAGCCGTCTGGGAAATCCGCAGGTCTTTTTAAAGGATCTGAACACCGGCAGCGTGTCGCGTGTGAGCATGGACGGTTCGTATAATTCCGAGCCGTGCATCAGCCCCGACGGGACGCTGGTGGCCTATACCAAGGCTACGCCTTCGGGTTTCCGGATCTTTGTCCGTGACCTTATCACGGGCAGCGACCAGCAGATTTCCTACGGCCCTGGCCGCGACGAGCAGCCCGCCTTTGCGCCGGACAGCTACTTCGTGGCATTCACGTCTACAAGAAGCGGTACGCAGCAGATTTACCTCACGACGCGGCATGGCGGCGAGGCCAAACTGCTTTCCACCGGCAAGGGAAACGCGGCGTTTCCCCGCTGGGGCAAGTAAAGTTTTTTAAATTTATCTGCGAAATACCGGTTAAGTTTACTTGACAAGTTGTGTGGCGGGAGTAGTATCCCCTTTCGCACAAAGTTCAGTTTCTTTCCGTGTCTTATCAAGACGATGGAGAGCCGGAAGGAAAAAATATTATGTGTCAACTCTCAGGAGGAGTTACCATGAAAGCTTTCAAGACGTTTGGTATGGTTATGGTTCTCGCCCTGGCTCTCGCCATGGGCGCTGGCTGCGCGAAGAAGAACACGGAAGCCGACACCGCGGCTCCTGTGGCCGACTCCGGCAACGCCGCTCTTGACGCCGCCGCTCAGCAGATCACTGACGGCATCGTGTACTTCGACTTCGACAAGTACGACATCAAGGCCGAATACCGCGACATGCTGCAGCAGAAGGCTGAACTCATGAAGCAGTATCCTTCCATCAAGGTTCGTATCGAAGGCAACTGCGACGAACGCGGCACTCAGGAATACAACCTCGCCCTTGGCGAACGCCGCGCCCGCGCTGCCTATGAATACATGATCCGCCTCGGCGTGCCTGCCGACCAGCTGGAAATGATCTCCTTCGGTAAGGAACGTCCCGCTGTTCAGGGTTCCGGCGAAGCCGTGTGGTCCAAGAACCGCCGCGACGACTTCAACGTCATCGCCCGCTAAGTTGGTTTGAAGAGAAGGCTGCCTTTCCCCGGTTGGAGAGGCAGCCTTTTTTGTGTTCGGGGCGTGGCGCAGGGGTAGCGCGTCTGCTTTGGGAGCAGAAAGTCGCTGGTTCAAATCCGGCCGCCCCGACCATATTAATTTGTCTTTGTTTACAATGGGTTGCGGATGTTACATCCGCAGCCCTTTTCTTTTTCTGGAGGCTCATTTTCGGAAAAAGATAAAAAAAAGATAAAAATATCATAGCTCTTAATGCGGCAGCGCGGCAGGATGAAGAGGTCTTGTCAACGGCGTACGCACCGTGCGGTTCGGTAACTAGGGATTTATGTTTTTGCCTGTTCCAACCTTTATCCGCCGGAGACGCACGGCAGTGCGCTTGGAGCGACGACCCCGTACTCTTCCCCCGCTGCCGCAAAGAAGTGCGTGGCAAGCTCGCTATCAGCTCGCTGACGCTCGCGCCGTCCGGCAGCCAGGGAAAAGCAAGATGGTTTTCCTTCTCTGCTTTGCTGGTTATGGCGGAAGGGCGGGCTGCCGCACTTCGCAGGGGTACGATGCCCCCTCACAGCGCACAAAAATGGGGCCCCACCGGCATAGCCGGTGGTTCCCCCTATGCGCCTGTAAGGCTTTCTTACCAGCCGCGCCCTAAC
>NZ_CANRLT010000013.1 GCF_947631555.1 uncultured Mailhella sp.
CCCAGGAAGTACATGCTGCGAACCAGCTGATCGGCAACGCCGCCAGTCAGCATGTCCGCAGCCCGCTTTTGGTGCAGACGCAGAACATTCTTCTGGAAAATGGAAATGTGGTTATCGCTCTGACCGTTCCTGCGGGAATGGACAAACCCTATTTTGACAGAAAAGGCGTCATCTGGCTGAAAGCCGGTGCGGACAAGCGACGTATCAATTCAAAGGAAGAACTGCGCCGCTTTTTTCAATATACCAGCCAATTCCATGCCGATGAATTGCCCACAAAGGCGGGTATTGACAAACTGGACAAGCTGCTGTTCCGGGATTTTTTGAAAAAGCGCTATGACAGTGATTTTCCGGACACCCATGCTGAGCAGCTGCGCCTGTTGCAAAATCTGAATCTCGCCGCCGGCGATGGAACTCTCAACCTGGCCGGAGTGCTGCTTTTTGCCGAACAGCCGGAGCTGATTTTTCCACAGTTCGTGGCAAAAGGCGTCCGTTTTCCGGGAATTGCCGTCCATGCCGACCGCTATGACGACACCGAGGATTTTGAAGGCCCGCTGAGCAGACTTTTCAAGGATGCTCTGGCTTTTGTCATGCGAAATCTGTACAAGGTGCAGGCCGATAATGGCGTCAATGCTCCAGGCACGCCGGAAATACCGGAACGGGTTTTTGAGGAGCTGCTGGTCAATGCCCTCGTGCACAGAGATTATCTTGTCAGCGCGCCCATTCGCATTTTCATCTTTGATGACCGGGTGGAAATCGTCAGCCCCGGTACGTTGCCGAACAACCTGACCATCGCCAACATCAAAAACGGCAATTCCAATATCCGCAATCCTATCCTGGTTTCATATGCGGCCAAGGGACTTTTGCCCTACCACGGCATCGGTTCCGGTATCCAGCGCGCCCTTGAAGCATGGCCGGATATTGATTTTGAAGATGATCGGGAAGGCACACTGTTCAAAGCCATCGTGCGCAGGAGGCACCAATCCTCGGAAAGCACCGAAGTGTTTGCACCAGAAACTGCACCAGAAACCCAAGATTTGCACCAGAAACCAAGCTCTTCTGGTGCAAATGCACAAGCGTTTGCACCAGAAATTGCACCGGAAATTGCACCGGAACTTTTGGAGCTCCTTAAGCGCCTCGCCGCCAATCCGCGCATAACCATTGCCGAACTCGCCGATGTCCTGAAGGTGAGCCGGCGCACGGTTCTTACCAGAATAAACACGCTCAAGACAAAGGGCCTCTTGCGCCGCATCGGCCCCAATAAGGGCGGACAATGGGAGCTTATCCCATAAAAGGTGTTCCCAACGGTTCGATTATCAAATTTCTGCTGATTGCGCTCTGGGATGCGGCCTTGCCTTTCTTGCGGCATGGCTGACGGCCATGTCTGCCGTTATTAAACTTACGCAAGGCGTTTCACTTACAGGATTGACGCTGATACTGCTCTGGTGCGCTGTGGCAGGGGGAGCCGCTGTTTGGAGTCTTTGCGCGTTTTGTGCGCTCTCTGTGGGGGCATGGCGCAAACACCATGTGGATCACGCAGTCCGTTTGAGTGAAGCCATGCTCATGCTGCATGCTTCCACGAACCACGAACATCTGGAAGCGCTTCGCCATTATCGTATCCGGGTGTTCAAAAGTCATAAAGCAATCCCGGAGGGAGGAAAACTCGGCGTGGATTGCCGTGAAATCTCAAACTTTCTTTCTCCCATGCTTTTTGGCTTCAATAAATTTTTCGCTCTCGGTTCGCCCGAATATTGCTGTGACGCTGCACAACTTTCCACAATAGTGGAAGAAAATCAGATGCGCTGGGGCGGTGGAAGTACTGCCACCCCAAGCGGTAATGCCGCAAAATTCAATAGGGAAATTGAGGGATTGAAGAAGAAATACAAGGAGATGACGGCCAACTATACCAGCGCGAACGACAGGAAGCTGAGGCCAGCCGGCAGTCCGAGCGTGAACAGCACATCCAGCAAGAGCCGGAAGCCTCGCCGCAGCGCCGTCGTTCAAGGATGCGCTGACCGACCGCCGGGAATCTCGACTCAGATGTGAGTCATAGCCCACTATAGTTTTCTGGCGAAAACCCCGTAGGCAAGCGTGCCGCTTGACCGCCAAAGGCAGAAAACAAACAGGGAAGACACCCCGCCAATCACAGGAGAAAATAGCACGAGCATCACACCCAGCCAACTGAAGGAAATCAGACAGGCGTTCGCCCGAATCAAGCCCGCCACAGTCACACTGGACGGAAACCGCGCCATGACCGTGAAGCAGGCCATTTTCACCCTCGCCCCGACACTGGAACGGATGAAGAAGCGCGGTTTTGATACTCAGGAGATCGTCGAAAAACTGCACGAAAAAGGGAATTGAGGTGAACCCCAAACCCTGACTAAATATCTGACCGAGGCCAGACGGCAGAGGGATGGCCAAAAGGCACGGAAGCAAGACACACCCCCGCCGCCTCCGAGACACGAACACCGCGGCAGCTTCATTACCCACGATAGACCGGATAATGAACTGTGAACAGACAATTCATTGAGAGGAGGAATCATCATGGCAAAAATTTATGGCTACATTCGTGTATCCAGCGTGGATCAGAACGAAAGCCGTCAGTGGATCGCCCTTAAACTGGCCTTTTTCAATCTTACCACCAAGTTGGACATATTTTTAAAGCCTGCCATATCATATTCTCCAAAGAGTTGTTTCACTGATACTAGTCCGCTCAAGACGATGACAATCTTCTCAAGTCTAAATTAATACACATTAATCAGAATAGTGCATATGCTACAATACTGTGCCTCTCAGCAAAATTTTATGTGGAACAGAATATTTTTGGATAAGGGCATCTTTAAATGTTCATAAGGTGACGCAGACGCTCAAAGAGGCTTATCTGCCGTTCTCTAGGCAACCTACTAAACTCTTGCAGCAACCAGGCTTCTTTTTGCTGGACAAGATGTGCGTGAAGCTGACTGCGCAACTGAGACAGAACGGCACGATCCTGTTCTGCCAGATAAGCAGGTTCCTCCTGCAGCTGTGCATAGAGTACCGCAGACTGTTCCGTTGACAGCTCAGAAGTGCGTTCACATTTATTGCGGGCCTCTGCCAGCCAGAGAGTACTGCGCTCCTTGCGCGTCTTCTCAAGGTCTGCCACGACCAGGTCATACAAGGCAGCCGCTTCAAGTCCCAGTTCCTTTTCCTCTATCTGAGCAGCAAGCTCGGCTTTAAAGTCCTCAAGACGTCTTCTTAGCATGGCGTCATCTAGCGAGTTGTCGTTACGCAAGTCCCTCCAGACAGAGAGCAGCCAATCCAGCACATACTTCAGATCAGCGACATCGCGGGCATCCTGACGGCTGCAAATCTGCTCCAGTCGTGCAAGTTCCATCTGATGATTCTGGATATTCTCCATGTCCTCAAAGGAAGGATTGAGTAATTCACTCGCATGCCGTTCCAGTTTCTTGAGATGCTGTTCAACGGCCTTTTGATGCTCACTTAATTGTCCACGCAACTCTGGCAGACCTTCAATTGCCTTATTACGCGCAATAACAGCCAGGTTCTTTGCGTGTTCCTTCGCCATATCGCGTGTTTGACGCAAGCTGTCGATGGATTGATTGTTAAATGCCGTTTTACTTTCTTGCAGCCATGCTTCAATATTATGCATCGTTGTCCGATATTTTCCAATAATTTCTATATTTTTACAGGCTTTTTGCGTATATTCCCGTAGTTTGTCAGCTTCGCTTTCAAGATGAATCACGAGAAGTTTTTCCCTGTACTTTTTCATCTGCTCCTTGAAAGTAGCAATGGCATCTAGCGTTGCGGCCCTGGGAGTGAGTGTTTCAAGCCACTCAGGGAATACCGCTGCAAATTTTTGACGCATCTGCCCAAAACGCTGCTCAAATTTGGGGCCATATTCCTGTGGCCAGCATTCGGGCGAGGATTCAATTATGGAAAGTAATTTCCCAAAGTTTGCCGTGCTGTAAAGATACAGTTCTACTTTTTTCTTTTTTTCAGCTTCTTCAT
Source organism: uncultured Mailhella sp. (assembly GCF_947631555.1). Taxonomy (GTDB): domain Bacteria; phylum Desulfobacterota; class Desulfovibrionia; order Desulfovibrionales; family Desulfovibrionaceae; genus Mailhella. The sequence goes on from NZ_CANRLT010000013.1 coordinate 4,006, forward strand.
ACTGTCCTTCCGCTTTATCTTCCAGTTTTGAAAAATCGTGTACGGCTTGGCAGGCTTGTTTACTTTTCTGCTCAAGCGCATCGTATTGTTCCTGATCTCCAACCTTTGTGATAGGACACTCTTTTTTCAGCTCCATTGCACGAGACGGAAAGTTACACAATTCCTCATAAGATATACAAGATCTCCAATCATCAAGAAATTCTGACCATTTATCTTCGCCGCCTTCAGCGAGGAAGAGCCTGGCAACTCCAAAAATTTGCGGAGTAATTTTTTTTCTGCTCTCCGGCAAAACGTTTTCTGTCCAGTCCCGGACAGAAAGCATATTTTCACCATTATTGACATGCAGAGTAGCATGACGAGCCGCCAGATAAACGCCAACCAGCAATAAGGCGGATATGTCATTCATGCCGAATGGCGGCCGCATCAACATGGCGTACATCTCGGAGACCGCTAGGCCTCCGCGGCAAGTATTGTCCCAACGACGGAAAATTCGCTGCAAGGGGGCCGGGTATTTTTGTACCGTGCCGGATTTAGAAAAGATATTCCAATCCTTTCTGAACAATGTAATGGCCCTATTCTTTTCCGCAGAATTCATGGCTTGTATGTCTTCAAATGTCAGCCTGTTGTAGAACAGCCTGCGCGCAAAGGAGTAGGCCGTTGTAGGGCCGTTACCATGGGCCGTGGCAAAACCGTCCATGGAGAACGGCAGAGCTTCCTTATAGACGGATTCAAACAAGGCTAGGCCGACAGATGACAATCGCTGCGGTAAGTTCCCCTGTAGCGGAGTAATCCAATGGCGCTGCTTGATGAGCTGATGCACGATTTTTTCCGCATGTTTACGGAGAGATTCTTCGTGAGATGATACAAGATTGGCAAATTTTTCTCTTTCTGTTTTGCTCAAATTTTGCAAGATGTCATACTCAGCCAAAATAGTTCCAAGCTGATTATCCTCATCATGCAAAAGAACAATAAAGACGGTAACATTTTGTAAATTTTTCTGCTGAATTGCCATCTTCAGATCTTTGCGTATCTGATTCATGGCATCTTCAAGTACAATTTCATGCCCAGCGTAACAGAAAAGAATAGTACCCTTGGCTTCATCATGCGCTGTTTTCTGTGACCAAGTGGCAAGAATATCGCTGATCACAGGGCTTATAAAATCCATATTCGTTTTTCGGGGAGATAAACGCCACTCCCGCGTTTTTATAGAATGCTGTTCGCCAAAATCTGTTTCAATATCCTTTGCCAGCATATCGGTAAGTTTGTCTATCCCGCTAGCAAAAAGTCTGGCCTGTCTACGATCGTCATACTCATTCAGCCTGCGTTGACGCAAAAAGCTGATGAATTGCGTTTTAGGGACAGCATCTCCAAGAATATCAAAGTAGCATAGTGATTCGTCCCATTCAATAAGATTGAGTTCAAACTGTAAGTCATGAAGTTCTTTCTGAACAACATCAGGAACAAGACCACAAAGCAAGCCAAGCCCCTGGATAGCATCATCCCGGCTTTCTGCCTTCATCATCAGTTTGGAGGCAATGACAATAGCCTGAAGAATCGCAATGGATGTCTCATTGAGACGCTCCCGGTGGCGGTTCAGAACAGATTCGAGAGCGCTGGCAATAGCGCCCTGATTGCCGCTTTTTTCAGAACTGATCAATTCTTCGCGCAAACTAGATGTCAACAACGAGATAGCGGGAATACCGATGCGCGGCAGAGTATCTACCGGTTTGCTAGCGAGGCTGGCGAACAGCTCCTTAAGCAGGGAAAGCGCGGAACGCCCCTGCAAAAAGCGACTTTCGGCCGCCAAAGAATAAATAAACCAGAGCGCAAAGGGCGAAAGAGGCCAGCACCCCAAGCAAATGACGCGGGCAAACAACTCCTGATCTTGCCATGAGGCAACGTTTTGGCTTGCCGGAAAAAAATGGCGTAAATAGTGCGCCGACTTTATAAGCGCTTCTATTTTATTTGAAAGATATTGATCGATAAATTTGTGATCTGTCTTTTCAATGAGATTAGCGATGAGCGTTTCCAAATTTGTGGAAAGGTAAACTTTTTCCGCATTCTCATAGCGTGTAATGTAACGCTGCGCCTCGTTGCGATATTCCGCATTAAGCCGTTGCAGATAGGCTTTCAGCTCAAACTGAATAAAGCCGACAAAGCATACAAATTTACTGCCCCCTGTACAGCTTCAAACAATTCCTGCAGGGCATTTGTTCCAGCAAAGTACGGTTTTCCGATAGCAAATTCCAAATACTTGCCGAACTCGTCAAACAGAATAACAATATTTTTATAAGGCTTGCCGTCACCGCAATACGTTTCTGCCAAAATCTGAAAAAGTTCCGGCAACGAGCCATTTTGACTGGCATCGAGAAGGAAGCCGTCTCTCTCCAGACACTGCGCAACAGCCTTATAGGTGGCTTCGTCCTGTTCTTCCCGCAAGGCCGCAACAAGATGTTCAAGGGTCGCTTTACCCGCTTCCTGACAAATGTCATTGATAACCTGCGGATTGAGCTTTTCAACCAGACTGGCGGCTCTGGCAAAGAGCGGCCGCACATTTTCAACTGGAGTAGTGTCCAGACCATCCGTGCGCAGGGCATCGATGACACGCCGCACAATCTCCGGCAGCAAGGAAAATTCGCTCATGCCGTTAAGAGCAATGACGAGTGAGGACTTGCTCTGTTCATTGAGCAGAATACGGCATTCCTGCCCTAGTTCGGCATCTGCGGCAGCAATACCTTCAAGAACAGCCCGTCCGGCGGCGGATTCCGGGGCGTGCAGAAGTTCCGCCAAAGCCAGCGCCAGATGAGATTTGCCCGTTCCATAACCAGCTACGGCCATTTTGAAAGGTTGCTCTCCCTTGCCGCAAGCCTGACTGACAATGCTGCAGGCAAAGGTAGCCGTATCGGTCAATCTGTGTTCATGATAGCCTTCCTGCTGCCGGACGGCGTGATAACGTGGCCCATGAAAAACAAAGGTTCTCGCAGCTTCTCGAGCCTTATCACGATCCCGGTAAAACCAGGAAATGTCCACAGCACCCTGAAAAAGTTTGTCATCACGAAATCGAATAATGTCACCAAGGCAAGTACTCATGAAAAGCCCTCACACAGGACGTATCAGAGATATGTGCGTATTGTTTTTTCAAATAAAAAACAGGGTACGCTATTCTTCCTGAACAAAATTTGGCCGCAACAGATGCCATCATGACCGTAAAAAGCCGCTACACTAAAGCATATCATCAAAAATGGTGCGCCATGCCTCATCAGGAGAACGGCGCAGGTCAACAAGCCAGGGCTGCATATGCCTGTCTACGGTCAGCACGCCCAGATGTTCGGCTTCCGCAAGCATATCCGCAGCGGTAGAAGGATGCCAGCCGGTTGCCCTTTTCCAGCCGCAGGCGCGTTCCCAGTTGGTAACCGAAATATTACGCGCCCCGGGGAAAAAGTCTGCCAGCAACTGGGCCAGCCATGCGGCATAGCCACGTCGGCTTTCCATAGCAAGAGGAGCGGCAGCACGATGAATTTGCTCATCGTTTTCCGTCAGTACCCCGGCCCCCTTGAAGGCGGCCTCATCGGTATATGCGCCAATGACAGGCCCAATGGGATTGCGCCCTTCCGCAGCATAAACGGTGCGCAGATGGTGTTCAAGCGTCTGACGGCTGAAATCCATGCCCAACGTTTCCATGCCTTCCACAAAGACCTGATACCAGAGATCCGCGCCGGTACGAGGGTGGCAGAGCTGAAGATGCGCCAACCATTGCGTCACAGGACTAGAGAGGAACGGATCTTCAACCAGAACAACCCGCCCGAAAGGCGTCAGCGAAAAAGTATAGACTGCATTTGTTTTTTGCGGACGCAACAGCCCCATCCCCGTGCAATAATCAATGGTCGGCTGCATTTTACCAGAGCTTGAACCGGTGGGAATACCCGTATGCTTGCTGATTTCCTCAAGCGAACCACTTTTTCCGGCGGCGGCATACCGCAACAGCGCAGAAAGGTAGCTGCGTTCAGGCTTGAATGTTCGATGGAAGTTACGTGCAAGGCGCGTATGCTGTTCAGTTGCCAAAGCCGCGTTCCTCCATGCTGGCGATTTTGACGAAACGCACGGGCCGTTCCTGTGACGATACAGGGCCAACCAGGTAGCATTCTCCGCGCTTCAGTCGTGCGAGTTGTTCTTTCCACTCCGAAGCGGAAAAAGAAGAATCCACATCATGCAGTTGTTTGCCACACTCTGCCATTTCATTATCTGCCGGGCGAAAATACAGTTTGCAGGCGGCCTGATTCAAGGTACTCAGCGACTGCTTGATACCAGAGAACGACTGCGTTGCCGCAATTAATCCCATGCCGAATTTGCGCCCTTCACGCAAGATTTTATCAACGGGCGAGCCGCTTTGCAGACTAAGGTTCTGTATCTCATCCAAAACAACAATACTTGGATGCTCAGGACTACCGCTACGCTGGGCATGAAAGAAAAGATCCCAGAGAACAAACTCGATGATTCCCGCCGCAAAAACTCCTGGGATAGAAGCAAGTTGAAAAACATGATTGCAGGCAGGCAACATATTGTAGAGCTTTTCCCAGCCTACATCATCACGAGGTTCTGTAAACGGATTTGTTCTGAGGAAACTTCGAATATGACTTTGCAGAGTCTCCAACGAAGTTTTATTATGATGCTCATCGACATGATAAGATTTCAGTATATCTTCCACGTGCTGAAACGTTGTTTCCGGATACATTTCCAGGCTTTCAATAATAGCATCCTGCAGGATGTTAACCTGCTGTGTTCCGAGATTGAAAATCTTTCTGAAAATATCCGTAATTCTGCCAGCAACAAGATATGGTGGTTCGTCCGCATGAATTTGCGGTATCTTCTGCCTGGTCAAAGGATTGATGGGGAGAGGCTTTGCCACAACAACATGTTGTTCACTTTCTGGAAAATACGGTTTGACTGGAGGCAAAATTTCTGTAGGCGTAAAGCTCTGGCTGTAATCCAGCACCATGGTATTGAGCTGCTTTCGGGCCAGTTCTGCCAACAGGCATTGGATAGCATAGGTCTTGCCATTGCCGGAGCTGCCAAAGATGATGAGGTGACGATTAACGGCATCTCTGAAACGCCAGTAAACAGGCTTCCCGCTTCTGTTAACGCCGAGCAGAATTTGCTCTGGGATACTTTTCGCCTCTGAAATGTCTGAAGGTGTCGGCGCAGGTTCGGGAGCGCCGGATTCTGATGTGGATACATAACGGGAGCTTTCATCGGGGGCTGTCGGGGACGTTTCTCCTGCCGCATTGGCACCTTCCCCCTGAAGGGCTACTGCACCGCCCGAACCATGCGCGCAGAAATTCGGATCCGTAACGCTGTCAGTTGCGCGATCTTCCTGTATTGGGTCGTCTGATAAACTGGCTGAGGCGGGTTCCAGAAATTCCGGCGAGAGATAGGTACGCATCCAGTCGGGTTGTTCCTCATCGCTTTCATCGACGCTGTCATCCGTTTCGTCCCCAAGCAGGGAAGCCACCACTTCAGAAAAATCGTCTTCTGAAGGTTCCGTGGACGGGAGAGGGTAAGCGTCAGGATAGCGATCTTCCTGTTCTGGGCACGAATCCTGCTGCCGGGCCTCTTCCCAGATTTTCGAAGATGCTTCCTGCAAGGCCAGCTGAATTTGCAAGGGATAGCCAATGACACACTGGCGAGCGGGAATACCATCAATGCTCCACCTGTCGGTCCATCGAGGTTCTGTACCGGCATCATCAGTCCAGTAGGTCAGCAGCAACGCTTCCCATTCAATGGAAAATTGCCCTTCGGTCAGCTGTTCCAGCAGAGTTGCAGGATCTTTGGAATGCAGCTCCGGTTCCACATACATGTTGCTGGTGATGACGCGGTGCAGCTGATGCCACCAGTAGCGGCGATCGGGTCGAGCGTCATCTAGTTCGTCCGCACCGAGCGGGCGAAACAGAGGCTCTAGTTGGCTCAGACCGCTGCGCAGCTGCTCATGGGCGTGCCACACATAGGCATCGTTTGAGCACGCCAGTTTGCATTCTATGAGCAGGGCATGCAAATGCAGGCGGCCATCCCGCTCTACTCCCGTAAGCCAAAGCAAATCGGGGTGGCTGGCATCACGCGAGGGAAGCCAATGATGATAAGCGTCCAGAGAAATGATGGTGTCGCAAAGCGTATCAGGCACTTGCAAAAGGCGCCGGCTCAGAGAATAGGCCAGAAAATCATGAATGTAGGTATCTTGCAGGCTGGCCGCACGAATAAGCCCCATGCCGGCCAGTTTTTCCGCGTGCAGCAAATTTTCCGCCATAGCGCGGCAGGTAGCGGTATCAGGAGCGTTGTCGCCATAGAGGCTGGCCAGTCGCTGACCAATGTGAACGCACAAATCCTGACAGCTCAACTGTTCGGACGAAACAGTATAATTGGCTTCTCCGTGGCTGCCTACGCCGGAACCGAAGGCGATAATGTCCCGAACTATTCCAGCGGGCGCGGAATCACGAATGAGCGCCTCATCCATGGCTGGATCAATACAAATAACCCATTCAGCGGCCTTGTGCAAAAGGGCCAGGCTGTCTTTCCATTCATGAAAACTGCCATGGCTGATAACCAGCGATGACGCCGAAGGAGGCCTTCGGTTCAGTGCAGCCAGCAGCTCGCTATGCAGCGATGTTGCAGGAAACTGACGCAAGCTGACAACACGCGACCGGGAGAGGTTTTGGCTCTCTCTGCGCGAGACACAATATTTTTTTTCAAGAATGGGGAATTTTAATTCTGTACTTGTAATGTCAAATTGAGCAATATCTTTAAAAATACATGATGTCATACTGACATCAAACAAATCATAAAGTAGGGCTATGTCCACATCTATTTTGCCTTGGCGCAGAAAATTTTCCATTTCCTTGCTGCTGCATACAATTTGATGCGCAACTGAGATGCGACAAAAACGATAACAGGAATTAGTCGTCAGACTGTCCTCTTCCCGTGCGGTACTCCAGCGCTCCTGCCAGTGGTTGAGCCAGATACGCAGGTCGGCCGCATCATTGCTATTGCTGAAGAAAAACAAACGCACGTCATAGAGCGTATCACGACTAGCAAGGTTGTACGTCTCGCTCTTGGTCAGACCTTGCAAAAAACTGTGCAGGCCGGCAATAACAGGCTGAATGGAAGTATTACGAAAAATGGCAAGGCTGATGCCATCTCCGGCGTGAGGGCGCAAGGTATGGTATTGCCCAAGCAAATCTTCCAGCAAGGCGGATTCATCGCTTTCTGCATACAAATCAATATCGCTCAGCTTCTCCTGAAAGCGATCACCATCGCTGTGCAATCGCGTGGAAAGCGTATCTGTTCCGGGATGTTCCAGATGGCCTATTTTGTGTATATGGCCCTCCCCACGAACTTCGCTGCTCAGAATCTGATCCCGGGTGCGCAACAGGGTACACAGGGGAGCGTGCGTGCGCGCCATGCTGAGATAGCGCTGCAACACTCTGGGAGTGAAGCCCTTCGATGTATGGCAAGCCTGGTGGTAAACATGTCGGAACCCGGCACATAAGAAGATAATCTGCGCGTGAATCTGTTCCAGCAGCGCGGGGTGCAGTACCGTAACGACAGCCGAATCTTCATAGTCAGAAAGCCACCAGTTGATGCCCTGTTCCGGGAGAGGCTGCTGCGTAAAAAGAAAGGCGCGCATAAGCGCAGGTCCAAGACGGGTCGCGCCCTTACAGACAAGATCTTTGCCTCCCCGCAGAGCACTTTCATAGGCGTTTTTGAGCTGCCGCCAGGGGCCGTTGCCGCTGCCATCTTGCGAAAAAAGGGCATGGAACAGACTGTGGCTCGCGGCATGCCGCATAAATTCGGCATAGGCTCTGGACAGATGAGACAGCCGCCATACAAGCGGATCTTCCGTTGAGGTCTGTTCCTTGTTCAATAAATTGTCGGCAAAGCTCATCTCCGTACTATCACGCAGACCATGACGCAAAATTTCGCATGTATCATTACCATCGGGGGCATTCAATAATTCCTCATAATACGGCAGATGATAAACCGGCAGAAGTGACGCACCGTCTGTAAACAGCGCAGCCGCGCGACGAATCAGTTCCGCATCCAACCGATCTCCATGCTTTTCAGGAAGAATCCATTCGTAGCTAGCCTGAAACAACTCAGGTTCATCGGGGCCTTCCGCAATTTCTACCCTGAAGCGAAAAGAAGGTGTCTTGCTGGTAGCTTTGGGTGCGTCATCCGGTAGCAAGCGGCTACAGACGCGCAAGCCGTTTTCATCCTGCAAATAGGTTTCCAGCAGCATGTCTACTCCATCCAGCAAGTGGAGTAGCTGCTCTCTGGCATGTTCGCAGAGTTCTCCGGCAAGCACCTGCCCGCCGCTTTCACCATCATTGGCAAACTTGTAACTTTCTCCGTACAGGCGCAGACAGCACGCAGAGGGGAATTCGTGCTCCACGTTTTTGCGGCACGCTTCCAGCGTTATCCACAAGGCTGTCAGCAGCGTTTCCACCAGCGAACCGTAGAGCTTACGCGGGGTTTCCCTGCTTTTTTTGACGCGCGGGGGACGGCAGTGCAACACGACATCATGTAATGTCACAAAATCACAGTCGTATAACTTTTCCCTGTCATCGCTGCTTTCCGTGTCGATATAGCACAGAACCCCTTGAAGAAATTCTCTGCCAGAGGGATATGAAGGGCAAACCTCATCGGGCCTCTCATTCAGAAGGCGCATGGCCGGAGCCCCCTGCTCCAGCTGTTCAAGGGCGGTTTCTACCGCCTTGTGGGCGGCGGTGCGATCCTTGAATTTGATGAACGAGCTGTAATCAAAAAACGGCTGGGCGGCCCTGGCATACTGCATGAATGTCTTGCCGCGACACTTACGGGCAAACCCCTGGCAGTTGGGCAGATCAAAATATCGCAGGTTGGCCAGCATTCGCTGTAACAGCTCGGAACCGCTGTACAGGCCGTTCATATCCATACTGTCCAGCCAGCCGCTGATTCGCAGTAGCCCCCCATTTGGCAGCATACGTAAAGAGTTGAGCAGGTTATCTACCTTGCTCATGGCTTTGTCGGCTGGCAAAACCAAATCCGCCGCCTCAAGGCGACTGCGAAGCCAGTCTGCAAACAGCGTATTGCCGTAGCGTGCCCATATAAAGGCTTCATCGCAGAAGGTAAAATCTTCCAACCCTGCCGTATCGGTAATCTTGTCCACGCCGCAGAGTACGACAAGCCGTTTTTCCTGTGTACCAAGAACGTTACGATAGTAGGTAAGGTTGCCGCGCTTGTCTTCCCAGCCATTGTCGCGCGCAAGCTGCACATCTTTTGCCTGCCATCGCTGCATGGTTCTGGAGGCGATTTTCAGTTCAAGCCTGGCCTGATGTTTTCTGGCAAGTTCCGTCAATTGCCGGGCGATGGCCAGCATGAAGGGCGCATCGTAACTAGGCAAAGTAACGAGGGTGCGACCCTGCCCATTGGCCCGCAGCATCGTTTCCACGGCAACGGAAATGGAGTGGCTGAACAAAAGCATCTAGGCCTCCAGACTTTCAGCGATGGGATTATGGACAAGGGAGCAGGCATCGGAAAGGTGTATCAGAAAATTTCCGTCTTCCAGCATATTGTGCAGCCAGGCATCACAACGGACAGAAAAGAGCGCCGACTGCCCGCTCAACCAGCGCTGCGCCTCTTCAAAGCCCTCTGCGTCAAAGACAAAGCCATGCCAGGCCCGCACGCGCCGCTTGAACGTATCCAGACTCAGATGTTTTTGTGCGGGCACAAGCGTTAAAACCAGCAAACGCAGAATTCGCGCTGACAAAACAAAGCGTTCGCCGCTGCCGGTACGGGGCACCATCAGCCCCAGATAATTTTTGGCAAGCGAAGCGAACAGACCCGCCGCGTATTTGCGGCTGACCACATCGCCCAGAAATTTCTTTTTTGCGGCTTCCAGATCTGTGTGAGCCCCCTTGTTTTTACCGGCGGGCTCATACGTGCAGTTGGGCAGCTGTGCCAGAATCAGCCGCTCCTGCATGGTGCGCAGGTATTTGCAGGCATGCTGCGAAACACTGCGCAAGGCAAAATTTGCCTCATCCAAAGCCGTAACGGGGATCAGGTAGCCGGGCCAAGGCAGGGGTTGCCTGGTCAGAAACGCTGTTCTGGCCAGTAATGTACGCAGAATTTGCAGGCCACAGGCGGTTTCAAGCAACGCAAGCCGCTCCATAATGTCAACATCTGCCCGCAGAATGTGCAATAATTCAACGGCAAACAGATAGCCTTCCTTCCAACTGTCGGCGGCGCACCAACCCATGGCTTGATAGCGCGGCTCCCCGTCCCGATCCGCATCCGTACTGAGGGCGGTTTCCTCTTCCAGCTCGCAAATGAGCGAGGCCAGATCGTCCAGCCCGGAATAGGAAAGCTGCATAGCGGCCAGCGCTTGTTCCAGAGCCAGACGCAGACCTTCGGGGTCAAGTTCCTCCGGACCAAGACCCAGCGCCGCATCTTTATTCCAGCGGACGATTTCGTCCTGCTTTCTGCTCAGGGCAAGGCAGAGTTGGTAGTAAAGGACGTCTCCACCATGAGACATAAACGCATACTTATTATTGCTAAAAAACGGGAGCGCCTCATCCCAAGTAGATGCAGCTTTTCCCTTTGTTTCTTCCCAAATAGTTTCTGCTGTCAAAAGATGCGGACAAAGCGGCAGGAATTGCTGTGCGCACCAGGTACGGCCTTCCCCTGTGGAACGTAAACCAAGAAACAAGTTTTCCAAATCGCGCAGAATGGCGCTCTTGTCGGCGTCGGAGTCGGTACGCAAGCGCTCACGGAGCCTTTTTTGCAGCTCATCAAAATGGTCACGGTGGGTTTTGTGGCGGGCATCTAGACGAGACGCACCTAAAAAAGCAAATAATTTCAAATTCAAACGTGCCGAAGGCGCATACTCTAAACGGAGACCGCCAGACACATTCAATACCTCACGAGAGGGAAAACATCCCTCAATGGGAGAATATGGCTGTTGCGCAAGCCGCTTGGGAGAAAACAGAATAAGCAGCAATTCGTTGAGAAATTCCGGCAAACTCTGATCTGTAAAAAGACGTTTACCGAAAAAACGGAACGCGGGATTCTCTTTCCAATCATTAACACTAACAGAAGAAAAAAGAGAGGCGGCCGGGTAGAGATGGGGTTCAGTGTGTTCCACGAATCACCTCCAGCATAGTATCGTTTAATATGTAGTCATCCTGAATCAATTTATAATCGGAACAGTAACGCAGCAGACGTATGGGCTGCGCTCCCTCATCTTCCTTCATGCAGCGGAGAATCTGGGCCTTTAAGGTATCAAGTTGTTGGGCAAAGGTAGCTCGGGGCAAATCGCCTATCGCGCCCTCATAGCGGCGCAGCACATAATCTAGAAAGGGAACCGTCAGCTCTAGCGGGGTTATGCCCTGCAGATTGCGCCGCCCTTCCAGTAGCAGGGATGGGCTGCCGTCCGGGCGGTTCTGGAGCCGCAAATCAAAATTTTCCTGCCATGAAACCGAACAAAGCACGATTTGTACGCTCTGCCGTAAAAGAGGCGTAGGACGATTCAAGGTAATATACAAACTGTGCTGCCGGGTACTGGTTGGCAGATGTATGCCGGTAAAGTGTTCCTGCAGAACATGAAACAGGCAGGTCAGCAGGTGGCGTTTGACGCCAGTCTCCAATTGGGTCTGCCCGTGTAACCCGGCATACAGGACTACACCGGGCGACCGGAGAAATTCCTGCTGCAGCCGATTCTGCAAATCCTTCCCGCTAGGACGAGCGCAAAAATAAAGAAGACGTCTGGCTTGCAGGCGGGCTTCCGCACCGGCAGATGGGTCTGCCTGCGTGCTGCCCCGCCGCAACAGGCGCTGCAAAAACGGAACGACTTGCGAAGGAAGCCCCAGCATCTTTGCATCAGTAGGCAACGCATGCCAGAGCTTCTTGTCCACACACGGTAAAGGGTATGCGCCCAACCGCTGTTCGTGTACGGCCCGAATGGCGGCCATATCTCCCACCAGGCTGTCAGGTCTGGCGTGCGGCCCACCAAAAAAGAGATTGTACACATGCTGCCTTGAGCCAATATGGGGTTCAAGAATTTCTGCCCGGCACAAGCTTTGCTCATCCAAGCCGCCTGTCAGGCAATAGGCCAGATGTTCGCTCAGCTGCCGCATGGTCAGGCGAATTCCATAGGCCTGCAAACGTTTGTAGGCGAGAAACAGACGCTGGCGGGCCGGGCTGTTCGTATCCGCGAGTAACATCCGATTAAAATGAACGGGGCAGGCACTTTGATGGCGACAGGCAGAGCATTGTGTCCATAGCTCCGGCTTCAGCATGTTGGAAAGGACGGTCTGCGCAAGAGGGAGATTATCACGCAAAGCCAGATTATAGATTTTGAACGGTCGCCCCCGAAAGGAAAAACTGTCATCCTGCTCTCTGCTCAGACTGCCAAGCAGTGAACTCTCCAGCTCCACATGCCGGGAAGCATCCTTTTCCTGCGACAGAAAAAATTCACGTAATGCGCCGGTATTGGAAACAAGCAAACTCCGCGTCTGACCATCGAGCAGATCCTTAAGCAGCTCTTCGTGCCGATGATGCTCCTGCTCACTAAGGTCTTTGATCAGCAGAGCCTTATGACCATCTATGGTAAAATGCACACGGCTGTTCCCTAGTTCCGGGAGAGGCTGCTCAAAGGGAATGCCGCATAATTTACGATAGACGGCAAAAGCCAGCGTTGTCTTGCCATCCCCGGCGTGCCCTGTAAGAATGATGCTGTGCGTGCCAGCTTTTAAATCTCTGACGAGCTCATCTTCCAGAGGATGCGGCGCGACAACTCGGGCAAAGAGAGGATTCTGTGCCTGAAATTCTGCCAGCGCATTTTCATTTCCACCATGAATACGTTGCAACGTTGTCAAATAGCTTATAAAATTAGCACATTGTTTAGATAATGGAGATGGCACTGATGAAGTTACTTCTTTACTTTTTTCCATAATACTCATACATACATGTTTTATTTTCTCAGCAAGTTTTTTACGAAAATTTTTATTCTGGAAGTTATGATGCATACCTTCAGAAAGATATGCGTATTCAATCACCTCACGGATTCTTTTAAGTGTAAAACGTGAATTTTTATTTTTTATAATGTCATTATATATTTCATCTTTATCTTTTTTTATTTTTAAAAACCAAAATTTATTATTTACAAGATAAAAGAATGGATATTCAATAGCGTTTTTAGGGAGAAAAGTTTCTCCAAAAAATCTCTCAGCTATATAGTTGAATATGTCTATTACTTCATCAATATTTATTCTATTATCTCGATTTGGATTTACATTATAAAGATGAGTTACGGAAAGAAGTAGTATATATTTATGAGGATGAATAGACTTCACCTCATTCATCATATTTTTATCAAGAATCAAATCTAATTTGCTATTCATCCTAAACGACCTCTTCTATTGAGCTTATCAATAACTCTATATCATGCTTTGTAACATTCTCAAGAAGAGTAAATCGTAAAAATTTGTTTTTTAATTTTTTTTCTATCAACACACTATCAACAACATGCGATAGACCTATGACACCAGATTTACAGGCAGAGCCATCTGAAAACAGTACATCCTTACACCGCAAAAAGAGCATATCTGCATCAATACCTTCAATAAGAAGGCCAGAGGTATTAGGGAGCCTATCTACGTTTTTTCCCAACACACTAATAGAATTATTAAATTTTCTTCCAAGAGAATCTTCTAACAAATCCCGTAAAGTAGCAACATTTTCCAAGACATTTGCTGGGCGTTGCTGCAGCCTGTCGCAGGCAGCACCAAAACCAACAATGCCCGGCACATTCAGCGTGCCGGGGCGCAGGCCGCCCTCCTGCCCTCCGCCGCGCAGTGGGCGCGGCCAGGGCCAGCGCAGCGGGCCGCCCTTGACAAAAAGCGCACCGATGCCCTTGGGGCCATAAATTTTATGGGCGCTGAATGAAGCGAAGTCACATTCCCAGTCCAGCATGGAAACAGGCATTTTCCCCAATGCCTGCACCGCATCCACATGAAAGAACGCCCCAACCTCATGTGCAAGCCGGGAAATTTGAAGAACAGGCTGAATAGTACCGATTTCGTTGTTGGCGGCCTGAACGGAAACCAGTGCGGTTTCCGGCGTTATGGCTCGAGCTGCGGCATCTAGGTCAACAACGCCATCCGGCGTAACCGGCAAACGGGTAACCTCGAAACCCTGCTCCTCCAGCAGGGCGGCGCTTTCCAGCACAGACTTGTGTTCTATGGCGCTGACAACAACGTGGCGCCGTGTACGGGGGGCCAGCAGCAACCCCCAAAAAACAAGATTGGTGCTTTCTGTTGCGCCAGAGGTAAAGATTATTTCCTGCGGACGGGCATCCAGACATTCGGCCACAGAACGTCGTGCCGCGGCTACAGCCTGTGCGGCCACACGCCCGGCGCAGTGCGGGCTGGACGCATTGGCGAAAGCATCACTCCAATAAGGGCGCATGGCCTCCTGCACTTCTGGTGCACAGGGGGTTGTTGCATTGGCGTCAAAATACAGCATGCCCTTCCTCCTGTTCAGATATGGCAGACAAGGCAGGCCAGTTCCTGCCCCTCCGCGTCTCCGTCCCACATGTCGCACAGGCGTTGATTGCTCGCAAATTTCTGCGCTTCGCGCCGCATGCGCTTTTCGTATTCTTTTTTAATGGCTGCCACGCGTTCGGGCCTGCACAGCTCCTCCAGACTTTCGTCCTGCATCCAGGTAAAGCGTTCGCCGGTATCCGGATCTATTTTTTCATAAGATTGGGCCAGCTCGAACAGATCTTTATGGTTCTCCAGCAAGCCCACCCATTCGCGCTTTTGCTGGAAGAAGCAAAAATAGCAGCCGGATCGTGAGCGCCATTGATAATAGCTAGGCAATCCCAAACCGCAATCTTCCAGAATGCGATAGATGTCGCTTTTGATAAGCCCGTCTTCCGCAAAGGGAAACACCGTTGTCACGCCGGGCTTGCCTGAAATATAGCCCTGCCGGTGAGGTTCATCAGCACGTATCCCCACATAGCTGACAACAGGATCATCTCCGATAAATTTTTCATAGGGCTTGAGCTTGAGCATTCGCGTACACCAACGAGTGTTGGCATCAGGCAGCACACCGGAAAACATCTTCAAATAAAAATCGAATCCCTCTGCTGCTGATATGGTATGTATTTTCATATCAAGAAATGATTCTAATTTTTTTAAATAATCATAAGTTTCTTCCAGCTCTACTCCTGTATCACAAAACACATATTCAAGATTTGGAACTTTATCCCGAAGATACACAGCCATGGCGGAACTGTCCTTGCCGCCAGAAAGGGCAAGAATATGCCGTCTGTCTGTCTTTTTCGCCCATTCTCGCCAATTCATTGATTATTCCCCTTATCAACACCGCCTTCTACTTCCCGGAGCAGTTCACGTAATGCTTCCGCAAGGACACGGGGCGGGGCTTGTTTTTGTACCTCTTGCAGCTTCGTGGCCAGCAGCGTGCGAATATGTTCCTTGCTTTTTTGTTCTTCGCTGTTGAGAAAAGCGCTTCCAAAGTCTTCCCAGGCGCGCCGAAATTGCTCTCCTGTACCCAGGGCCGCATCGTTGAAAGCGACAACGTCAGCATCGTTCCATCGCTCAAAAGCCCGGCCATAGACGATGCCCAGAATGCCTTCCAGACGGCTGTCTTCATTGCTTTCCGTGCGGCAGGCACGTTCCAGGACAGGAGCAAGCCCCCCCCGGCGCACCCTCCTGGCCAGAAAGGCCGCGCGTTCCACAAAGCCATGCCAACCGAAATCTCCGCCAGGCAGGCCGCAAGCGCACAAAAGCTCATCACGGCATCGGGCACGCGTCCGAGGGGCAAAGTCCATCAATTCCCCCATGCTTTCGCGCATGGCAGCGGCGAATTTTTCCGCCTCGCCCTCCGTTGTGCCCACCAACAGAGACGGCAGACCGAAGGCTTCGGGCAATTCCTCAAACAACAGGCGTTCGGGAGAGCGGGCGGAACGAAAGCAGTCCCGCAGAGCCTTGCCGCGCGTAGATGCGAGCTTTGCCGTGTGCTGCGTGATGGAGGGAAGCTGCCGAATGGCCGCATACAGGCGGGCCACCACCGCGGGTACGGTTGCTTCCACCCGCAAACCCGCGGCATAGCGTTCAACAATGGCCAGGCGTTCCCCTTTCAGCCGTACGCCGGAAATACCGAACAAATCTGGCCGGCGCTGCATTAATTCCACGCTGGCCTCGTCCAGCTGGGGCAAAAAGGAGCCTTCACGGTACAAAAACAACTCGGAACGGCGGCAAAGGTAAAAGGCCAGCAGCAGAATGGGCAAGATTCCTTCCGGAACACCGTAAGGGGGGGCTATTAGCTTGCGGAAAAGCCCCGGCAAGGGGACGCATTCTCCGGCGGCAGTATAAATTTCCCGCTCCAGCGCCTGCCAGACCGCAAACAGGTCTGAATTTGGGTCAGGCTCGCACAAGCGCCAATGCTCGTTATCTGCCTGCTGATGCAGGTCGGTTCCGCGCAAAACGGATTCATACATACTGCGTTCCGGCGGAAAGCCCTCAATACCTAGAGTACGTTGCCCGGCATGTGTCAGCATGCGCTTAAGCAGCATATTGCGGGCCGCCGTAGCCGCCGAAGAGAGAGCAGGCCGGGCGACCAGTTCATTTTTGATGCGAGGAGCATGAGGATACAAGGTATCGCACACCAAGCTCAGCAGACGGGTTACATCAACGGGGCGCGTCACGACCTGCTGACAACCGTTCCAGAACCAGCGGCAGGCATTGCCCCGGGGCGCCGGGCGCGGATCCAGCAACAGATCGACATTTTGGCGGATACGGCGCTCGCAGTCGACCAGCAACGTGCCGTATTCCCTCAACGCGCGCCGGTCGCCGCGCAGCTCCGGGGTGTGCTTCGCCACCCAGCGCAGACAAGCAAGCTCAATAGCCGGTTGACGCAGCATGTCGAGCTGTTGTGGAAAGGCTATGACCAGAGATGGGTCTTTCCGGGTCGCTTGCAGGGCATCCGCTTCAAGCCGGGCCTGATCACTCATGGGCAGGAGAACAACCACGTGTCCGGCTTCGCAGGATGCCCGTGCGTCCTTGCGGGGAGCAAGGCCTGTGACAGAGGCGGTATATTCCAAATCAAAAAAACGATATGCGCCGCTTTGCAGGCAATGCCTGCGGGCCACCAGCGGCCGTGTGGAAACATGTTCCCGTACCAGCTCTACAAAGGCCGACCCCTCATAGCGCAACTGTTTTCGGGCTTTTTGCAGCAGGGATTCCATATCTATGGAACCGCCTTCCCATAAACGAAAACTCTGATCCAGCTGCCGGAAGGTCAGCAACTCCTGCCGTCGCAAATCCTGAAGGGTTTCCGGCACATCCCGGCTTTGAGCCAGTACCGCGGAGAGGATACGTTTTGTGGCTTTCAGGGGTGTGCCAGGACCAAGAACATTGAGAACCCCCACCGCTCGAAGGATTCGAGCCTGTAAAGGCACCAGTGTCTTGCCGCCATCCTCCAGCGTTTCCAGCAAAACCCGGGCAACAGGGCGTTGCATGAGGGTAGCCGTCATGTTGGTCAGCAGATAGTCGGCAATATTGTGCAAGCGCACAAATCCGTTATCCACAGCTGAATCGCGGCGGCAATGCTCCTGAAAACCGTGCGGCTCCTGACTGGCAAGGTACGAAAATAGTGAGCGCTCATTCTGGGCAAGACGCCGAAACAGCAGCGGCAGCACCAGCACCACCGAAGGATGCAGCGGCCAGGCATGCTGACAAATATGGATAAATTCGGCCGAAGTCATGCCCGGGGGCAATTCCGCGCCTGCGTCAAGCAAATTTTGTGCTTCCCCCATGATTACGTCCAGCAGAGAACATGGTAATGGGCAGGAATAGCACAGCACCTGCCCCAGCGTATTCAGGTCGGAGGCAAGCTGTTCATTGAAGGGCAGCGACTCAAAACGCTCCTGCACCTTGGCCCACTCATGGCGCAGAGTGGTGTTGCTCAGTTCCGTATAACCATCAAAGTGCTGATGCTGTACCGTCAGGAACAGCATAGGAGTGTTTGTAGCCCGCTTGGCATATTCGGCCAGCATCTGAAACAGATAGACATCACCGCCAACTTTATCCTGCAGTGCGTATTCCAGACTTTTTCCTGCCTCGTCCACAATCAGCAGCATCCCGCCGCGTTTGCGCTTCTCTGCCAAACGCCGCACCGCATCCACCTGCTCCAGCACAGCGGCGCTGTCACGCCATCCCGCCTGTTGCAGCAGCCTTTCCAGATGTTGCTCCAGGCTTTGGCGTTCATCATCTTCCGGCAATGTTTTCAATGCCGTTTGCAATCCCTCAAGAATAATTTGTCCGATGGGACTGCGGCGCGCCGTCAGCGGTACGCAAAGCCAGGGGCGAACCGCTTCGCACAGTTCAGCAAAGCGTTGGGCAAGTTCGGGAGAATTTTGACAAAGTTCGGTGTAAGCCCGATTTTTTTTGTGCGCGCCTTCACTGAACAGGGCGTTCACAAACAGGGCAAAAGTTGACTTCCCCGCGCCGTATGGTCCGAAAATCATGAAGCTGCGCTCGCCCTGATCATTTTCCAGGTTATCCAGCAGACGGTTCAAAGCATGCGCGACAAGAGGCGTAACAAGTATGTCGTCCAGAGCGTGAATATCGTGCCTGTCCGCAGAAAGATTGACGGCACGGCGGTAGCGGGTGCGTACGGAAACAAGATCAGAAAGGACTGGCATGGCTACTCCATGTCTGTATAATAAGCGCGCAGCAAATCCTCACCACAGGGCAAGGTGCAAAGGATCGTCTCAATGCCTTCGGAAGCTGTCAGATTAAAACAGTCTCCCCAACGGGGGGACTGATGCAGCTGCATAACCGCTTCTACAAGGCTGTTTTCATCCAGCATAAAAATTTGTCCCGGTGCATAATCCGCATACATCAATTCGCTCAGGCGCAGGCCGTGACGGTCGTTGCTCCGCAAATAGTCCCAGATGGCATACCCGATGATTTCCGGAGGCAGCCCGCTCTTGGGCCCAATGGAAAAACGCAGCATGGAGCTTCCTTCCAGCAGGGAAAGCAATCCCAGCTCCTGAAACGGGCAGGCATAAGACATTTCCAGCACCCGTTTTTTCCCGGCATTTTTTAACGGGGCGTACATCTTGATACAGCACTCTATATCCCGCTCCAGCGTTGGTATAGATGTCGCCTTGCCTTGACTTTGACTGTCATGCTGGCGCAAAAGCTCCAGCCAGTCATCGCAGTTAAATTCCGGCTTGTGCATCTCACCAAACAGAAGCGTTGCCGCAGTCATAAATTGCTGCTGACTGCACATTTTCCAGTGTAGCAACCAAAGAGACGCATCATCTTCAAGACAGGGATCCCAACCATTTTGAGGCTCAAGCAACTCTTCCCCAAAGGATGTGACGCCATGTTCTTCCACCAGCCCAAAAGCATCACACCAATACTTGATGCTTTCGACCATATTTTTTCCCACACCAAGATACGTAAGAGCATCGGGATCAGAAAATTGTCTGCCGCCCCTGATGTGCTGGTAGCCTTTTTCCAGCCAGCCATAACGAAATGAAAAGGTCTGATGCCCGGAAAATCGGGGACGGCGTGACGTCATGGAAACCTGCTCCTTGCTCTGACTTTCCAGCGGCAGAACATCCTGCTCCCTGCGCTGGAACTACTTCTTTATAGAGCGCGGAGGTCAAAGTGGCAAGACAAAAGTTGTACGCTAGATAGTGTCGTCATTTTTCTTTTAATTTTTGTAGCTTTCCGCTATCCTTTTTCAAAAGGAAGTAGATATGGAAGCTGCGCATCGTCGTCACGATTATCTGACAAGGTTTGGGAGATTTTGGAACCGCACCTTCCAGGCCGGGAAGGAACCAGAGGTGTGACTGCCCGTGATAATCGAAATTTTCTCAATGCGGTTTTTGGGATTTGCCGAACAGGTGCTCCGTGGCGAGATTTGCCCCCTGACTATGGGGATTGGAAAAATATCCATCGCCGTTTTTGTCGATGGAGAGATAGTGGAGCGTGGGAAAGATTACTCGAAATCCTCATATTTGAACCAGATTTTGAATGGCTTATGATTGAGATGCAAGTCATATCGAAGCCCACCAGCACGCGGCAGGGGTACACGGCGGCAATCAGGACAGGGGCCGCACAAAAGGGGACTCAACTCAAAGATACATCTGGCCGTGGATGCGCATGGTATGCCGGTTAGAATGGTTATTACAGCAGGTTCCGTTGCAGATTGTTCGCAAGCTTGCAAACTTATTGAGGGAATAGATGCGGACTATCTTTAGGCAGACAAGGAATATGACAGCGATGTGCTTGTTGATTCCGTCATCCCTCCTCGTAACGGTCGCAAAAATACGCGCTATTACGATAAATATCTTTATCGGCTTCGACACCTTATTGAAAATGCCTTCCTGGAATTGAAGCGTTGGCGAGGTATCGCCACACGGTATGCGAAAAACACGGCCTCTTTTCTGGCTGCTGTGCATATACGGTACATAGCCATTTGGGCTAAAATTAAAGACGACACTATCTAGTTCCCAATACACCAGAAAGGAACAGTAACTTCTGACCGACCTAGGTTATGACCCTGGGGCGGTGGATGGTGCTTATGGTTGATGAACCGTTGAGGAGGTGAAGACCTTTCAACGTAAAGCTAGGGTCACACAGGATACCGAATTGACGAAGATTTGTTGAATATGCTGAGGCTGGCGAAAGCAGGAAATAAACGGGTAGTGTCCAATTTTCGTACTTTTTGGGCGAGCGATAACGTACAGAATCTTTCGCACATTGCGCAAATGGACATAACCTCGGCATCTGGTTAGGAAATGAGTAGCGCCCCCCTAGGAAGCGAGGCTATAGATGGACAATAGGCCGGAAGAGAAAAGGAAAGTCGTGGGGAGTAATAGTGGTCAACGAGGATGAGCTGAAAAGTTATGTTTGTCAGTTGGTAGGACAACCGTGGAAGAGCCATTGAACGCCATACTAGAAGTAGATGCGCTATGCAAAGTCACGATGTACGAACGTACCACCGGTGAGAAAGCTCGGTGGAAGAAGCCTTAGTAGAGATGTGTATAGTTGGCGTTTCGGTACGAAGGGTAGAGGATATAACCGAAGCCCTCTGGAAAGCACGGGTAGTGTAAGGGTAGCGTAAGAAAATTTAGTATATTCTGAAAATAAAAGTGGCCCAAGAAGCCGATTAGAGCCACTGAATTTGCGAAAAATTCTGACGTATCGGCCAATATTTTTTCGATTCGCAAACGGTTAGAAATTGGTCAGAAAAAAGGTTAAGAATTACTCGACAGGAAGACAAGCTGTCCATGCATTTTCAATTTCCGCAGGCTTCCAGATTTTGTCCCATATGCCACAGTCCCGAATTCTTACCACGACAAAAGCCATCAATCGCGTTCAAACAGCTTCTGCCAAGGGCAAACGCCAGCCAAAAAAATTGTCTCTGGTTAGAAATAGGTTAGAAAACGAAAATGGGGCCCCACCGGCATAGCCGGTGGTTCCCCCTATGCGCCTGTAAGGCTTTCTTACCAGCCGCGCCCTAACAGGCGCATGTGCGATCTGACATTTGCATCTTCGTTACTTGCGGCCCGTAAACGGGCTTCCTGAGTACGGGATACTCAACTGCTCTCCCAGTTTATCATCGTCCAACTGGTGTCGGATGTATTCAGCTATTCGGGTCTTATTCTTACCAACCGTGTCTACATAATACCCCCGACACCAGAATTCACGATTGCGATATTTGAATTTCAGTTCTCCAAACTGTTCATAGATCATCAGACTGCTTTTTCCTTTCAAATATCCAACGAAACTTGATACGCTTAGCTTTGGGGGGATCTCGACAAGCATATGGATATGATCAGGACAACATTCTGCTTCAATAATCTGTACGCCTTTCCATTCACACAATTTTCGCAGTATTTCTCCTATAGCTCTTTTCTTCTCGCCATAGAAAACTTGTCTGCGATACTTCGGCGCAAATACGATGTGATACTTGCAGTTCCACTTCGTATGCGATAACTTCTTCGTGTCACTCATCGTGACCTCCTTTTGATTTGCTTCTGATGCAGTTGTCAGACCGCACCTCTTTCTTAGCAAATCAAAAGGAGTTTTTATAACATACTTATAACTTTAAGTTTTTTTGAACCCCCAGCCTAGCTGGGCTTTCTTACTTTGTCCACCTGATGGGGTGCATATCAGTTTTCAGGTAAAGAGGAGCTGTCATTGTGCCGAAAAAAAGCAAGCGCCCGCTCACTGTGATCGTAGGAGCCAATATTACCGCAAAAAGAAAGCGGCTCGGCCTGAATCAAGCCCAGTTCGCCGAGCGGATCGGCATTGGGGCGGATTCGCTTTCGCGCATCGAGCGCGGACTCACTGCCCCTCGATTCCAGACGCTGGAGAAAATGGCTCTGATACTGGAATGTCAGGTGGCAGAACTGTTTTTGACGGGAACCGAGAGTTCCCTGCTCTCGTTTGCAGAGATGTTCAGCGATCCGGAAACTGCCAAAAACGAAATCATTTTCATGGCGGAAAAAATTATTCAGCTAGCGCGGGCAGGGAAGTAACGCTATCCTGTTATGAGAATACACCTGCCGGCTGTCTGCGCAGATCTCTTCCGTGCCCGGAGACACCAATTCCCTCGCAAAAGTCTTTTTTATGACCTATGGCTCCCCTCCTTTATGTGCCCCTGCTGCACAAAAAAGTCTTGCCTTCAGCATTGAGCGTCTCCTGCGAATGTGAAAGAAATACCCTCGCGCTATTGCACAAGGGTATCTCCCAATTGCCGTATTCTGGAAGGAAGCCTCACAATGCCATCGTAAGCGGACTTCACCAAAAGACAATACTAAGCGGAGCCTGGCCTTTTCTCTTCAACGTCCTTCTTTTGCCAAAAATGAGAGAGTCAGCCTCGCCTTAAAAATCCTCGAGGATCGTGGGACGAGTCACGGCCCCGATGACCGGAGCGAGAAGCCTGTCGGGGATATTCAGATTGCGCCTTACGCCGCCCTTGACTACTGTTTCCGGAGCTGGGCCGAGTGTGAACGCCGCCCGCGAGCGTTCCAGAAATTCTGTCACGAGAGCCTGACGCCCCGTGAGTTCTTCCCTTGGGGCGGGCAGAGGCTCGCGGTATTCCACAAGGAGCTTGCTCGTATCGTAAGAGCTGCACCACTCATAGCGCGCCACCAGGACATCCCCTTCCCAGGAGCTTCCAGCCTCAGCGAAGACGGGCATCCAGGGGTCGCGGGCACCGCTGCGCACATAGACGCGAACCGTGGCATCCTGGACTCTGTCTCCGGAAAACTCGCGCAGTATGGGCAGATAGCGAAACTCTGCCGCAACGGAACTGATGTCCCAAAGCCAATACGGGCCGCATTCCGCCACCACCACGGCCAGCTGCGAGCGATCCGAATAATAGAGCGCATATGAGGCGTCTACGGGAACAACCGTGAACATACCGTCTTCCTCAGCCACCCGCACATAGGCCGCGCCAAAGGAAACGTTCTTGAAGCCTTCCGCAGGCTGGATCTGCGCCTGAGGATAACCCGTGGAGACGAAAGCGTTCGTGGAAGGGTCTACCCCGCGATAGAGTTCCATGCCGGCGCACCCGGAAAGCAGCGTCATGGCAGACAGCAGCGCACAAAGCAAAAATTTTTTCATGAACACTCTCCTCTTCTTCTAAACGTGTCTTCATCATACGAGCTTTGTGCGTGCTTGGCAACGTCCACGGGACGCAAAACAGCCTTGCTCTTGCTTCGCTCCGATGGCACAATGCTCCCATGAAGATCAGCATCGCCATCAGCGGCGGGACCGACAGTCTGTTCGCCCTCCTCTCACTGCGTGAGCAGGGCCACGAAGTGACGGCAGTTCACGCCCGTTTTCTCCCCACGCTCAAGAACGATCCTGTCCCGGCCATGCGGAAGCTGTGCAACAGGTTCGGCATTCCCCTCGTCCTCGCCGACCTGACGGCCTCATTTGCCGAACAGGTCATGACGCCCTTTGCGCTGATCCATATCCGGGCGCGCACCCCCAATCCCTGTGCACTCTGCAACCGAACCATGAAATTCGGTCTGCTCATGGACGCCGCCCTGAAGCACGGAGAACGCTACGCCACCGGACATTACGCAGCCATGGTCGAGCATCCCGTCTACGGTCTCACCCTGCGCTCGGGTTCGGACGGGAAAAAGGATCAGAGCTACTTTCTCGCTCTGGTCCCCGTGGAACGTCTGCGTCTCTGTGTTTTCCCCCTTGCTGAAAAAAAGAAGACGGATGTGCGGGCATGGCTCGCCAAACGCGGTCTGACACCGCCCGCGCCCACGGAAAGTCAGGAAATCTGCTTCGTGCCCGAAAACGACCACTACGCCTGGCTCAAAGCCTGGAGCCAAGGAACAGGCACGCCGCTTCCCGGTGCGGGGCCGATGGTCCTGGAAGGGGAAGGCAGAGTCATTGCCGCTCACCGCGGACTCTGGAACTATACCGAAGGTCAGCGGCGCGGACTGGGCATCGCCTGCAAGGAAGCGCTGTACGTCCTGCGCCGGCTTCCCGAAAGCAATACCCTTGTGGTGGGTACACGGGACAGACTGGTCACGGATTCCTGCTGTGCCCGCGAGGTGAATCTCATGGTTCCCTGCGCACTGTGGCCGGAAGAAGTCTTCGTGCGCACTCGTTACCATCAGCGGCCCACTGCGGCCCATGTGGACATTTGCGGGGATGTGCTGAAGATAACCTTCGCCAGTCCCCAGTCCCCGCACGCTCCGGGACAGATCGCCGCCGTGTATGACCGCGATGGCTTTCTGCTCGCGGGAGGGGTTCTGGACTGACGTCCCCCGCTGCGGACTTCTCCCCGCAAAGAGCCGTTCCCCCCCGCTTGATTCCGGAACAAGGTACGGCTATCATCCCTTTCCCGCCGGTACGCTCCGGTCACACTCTAGCCAAGGATCCCTCATGATTGGAATCTCCAAACTTTACTGCGGACAGGTGGAACCTTCCGACGCTCTGCGTTACGGACGCCATTCCGGGAAACTTCCCTCACACCTGCTCCAGTTCTCCGCCGATAAAAAGCCGGTGGTCGTCTGGAATATGACCCGCCGCTGCAACCTGAAATGCGTCCACTGCTATGCCCAGGCCGAGACGGAAAAGGGCGCGGATCCCATCTCTACAGCACAAGCCAAAGTCATGATCGACGACCTCGCCGCCTACGGTGCACCGGTCATGCTCTTCTCCGGAGGCGAGCCCACCATCCGTCAGGACTTGCCGGAACTTGCCAGCTATGCCACGAAAAAGGGCATGCGTGCCGTCATCTCCACCAACGGGACGCTCATCGACCGAAACATGGCACGGCAGCTCAAGCAAGTTGGGCTTTCGTATGTAGGCGTTTCTCTGGACGGAGGCGAAGAAATCCATGACCGCTTCCGCGGCGTCAGCGGCGCGTTCCGCCGGGCACTGGAAGGGCTGGACTACTGCCGGGAAGAAGGCATCAAGGTGGGCCTGCGCTTCACCATCAACAAGCGCAACGCCGCGGACGTCTCCACGATTTTCGACATCCTCCGCGAACGGGACATTCCCCGCGTGTGCTTCTATCATCTGGTGTACTCCGGGCGCGGTACCGAGCTTATCAAAGAAGACCTCAGCCATGCGGAAACCCGTGCCGTTGTGGATCTCATCATGGACAAGACCCGTGAATCCTTCGACGCCGGAAAGCCCAAGGAAGTTCTCACGGTGGACAACCATGCCGACGGCCCGTACGTCTGGATGCGCCTGCTCCGGGAAGATCCAAAGCGTGCCGAAGAAGTCTTCGAGTTGCTCCAGTTCAACGAGGGCAACAGCTCCGGCCGTGGCATAGGCTGCATCTCCTGGAACGGCGATGTCAGCGCCGACCAGTTCTGGCGGCAGCATGTCTTCGGCAACGTGCTGGAACGCCCCTTCTCCAAAATCTGGGATGATCCCTCCATCGAACTGTTGCACAAGCTTAAGGACAAAAAGGCCCATGTGAAAGGGCGCTGCGCCAAGTGCCGCTTCCTGAACATCTGCGGCGGCAACTTCCGTTCCCGCGCCGAAGCCTTTTACGGCGATGAATGGGCACAGGATCCGGCCTGTTACCTCACCGATGAGGAAATCGGCATCAAATAGCATCCTGTAACCACTTCCCATATCACAACTTTCGTACACTGCTTCCACCGCGCCGCGTCCTCGAGAAACTGACGCGGCGCGTGTGCTATGGACAGAAACAGAACACGGGCAAAGCGAAGACCTCGCCTGAAGCGGCACGTTTCGCACTCCCTGACGGAATGCTAAACATATCCCGCCAGAGCCGTTGACCAGGAGCTGCACACCGCCAAAAAACAGCTCACGCTTCTTTCAACGAAGGAGACTGCTTCGGCAGCCCGCCCCATGCCGCTGCGGGGTACTCTTTGCACTGCAGCTCTGTCCCGTGCCCGGGTAGGGCGCTTTGCAGTGAGGCGTCCTCCCGGCTTCAGGACTCAGACCGTCCCTTTTCAACATACCCCGCCCGTGCTAGACTGCATCCATATTCATGAACTGCAACGCGCCCCACGCACCTGAGGATATTTCCATGACCGAATGTTCCTTCCACCGCGGCCGCCGTCTGCGCCGCACACCCATTCTGCGCGAAATGATTTGCGAGACTTCGCTTTCCGCCGCCGATCTCATTATGCCCTATTTCGTGGTGGACACTCCAGACGCTTCCTTCCGCCAGCCCATTGCCTCCATGCCCGGACAGTTTCAGCTCTCGCTGAAGGAGCTGGAAAAGGAAATCAGTCGGGCCGTGGCTCTCGGTCTGCGCGCCGTACTCCTCTTCGGGATTCCCGCAAGCAAGGACCCCGCCGGCTCCGGGGCCTACGCCCGCGACGGCATCGTACAGCGCGCCACGCGCATGATCAAGCAGCGCTGGCCCGAACTTCTGGTCATCACCGACCTGTGTTTGTGCGAGTACACCTCGCACGGACACTGCGGACTCATCGCCGATGGCGACAAAACGGGGCATGTGCTCAACGATGCCACGCTCGACCTGCTGGCCAGAACCGCGGTCTCTCAGGCCGAGGCCGGAGCGGACATCATCGCTCCTTCCGACATGATGGACGGGCGCGTACTGGCGCTGCGCACGGCTCTGGACAAGGCCGGATATGAGGAAACGCCCATCATGTCCTATGCTGTCAAGTACGCCTCCGCCTACTACGGGCCGTTCCGCGACGCTGCGGAATCCCCCCCCCACTTCGGCGACCGCCGCACGTATCAGATGGATCCCGGCAACGCACTGGAAGCCCTGCGCGAAATGGAAGCCGACATTACGGAAGGGGCTGACATGTTCATTATCAAACCCGCCGGGCCGTATCAGGACATTATCCGCCTCGTGCGCGATCGCTTCGACGTGCCGCTGGCGGCCTATCAGGTGAGCGGAGAATATTCCCTCATCTGCGCCGCCGCCCAAAACGGCTGGATCGACCGCAAAGCCGTCATCATGGAATCCCTCACGGGCATCAAGCGCGCCGGAGCCAGGATGATTATTTCCTACTTCTC
This sequence comes from uncultured Mailhella sp., assembly GCF_947631555.1. Taxonomy (GTDB): domain Bacteria; phylum Desulfobacterota; class Desulfovibrionia; order Desulfovibrionales; family Desulfovibrionaceae; genus Mailhella. The sequence goes on from NZ_CANRLT010000013.1 coordinate 31,584, forward strand.
CGTGGAAGCCCTGCGCGAAGGCTGGATACACTGATGACGTGCCCCGAATCCGCTTCCGGCCTCGGCTCCTGCCACCCCGGCGGGCATCCTCTGCGCACTTCCAGCGGCCACGCTTCCCGCTTTCTGCCCGATGGTTCCCCGAAATGCCGCCTCATTGCCTGGGAAGTAACCCGTTCCTGCAACCTGGCCTGCAAACACTGCCGGGCCGAAGCTCATCCCGAACCCTACCCCGGCGAACTTTCCACCGATGAAGCCAAGGCCCTCATCGATACCTTCCCCGAAGTGGGCAGCCCCATCGTCATCTTCACCGGCGGCGATCCCATGATGCGCCCCGACGTTTACGAACTGGCCGCCTACGCACGAGATAAGGGACTGCGTTGCGTCATGTCGCCCAACGGTACGCTCATCACCCCAGAAAACGCCCGCCGCATACGCGAAGCCGGCTTTCAGCGCTGCTCCATCTCCATTGACGGCGCGAATGCGGCAAGCCATGACAACTTCCGAGGCGTGCCCGGCGCCTTCGCTGCATCCATGCGCGGCATCGAGTGTCTCAAGGCCGAAGGCGTGGAGTTCCAGATCAATACCACGGTGACCAAGAGCAACCTGCATTCCTTCCGCGACATTTTCCGCCTCTGCGAGCGCGTGGGCGCTGCGGCCTGGCACATCTTCCTGCTTGTACCCATGGGACGCGCCGCGGATCTTCAGGAAGAAGTCATCACCGCCAGGGAATATGAGGATGTGCTGCACTGGTTCTACGACTTCAGGAAAACGACCTCCATGCACCTTAAAGCCACCTGCGCGCCGCACTATTACCGCATCATGCGTCAGCGGGCCAGCGAAGACGGCCTTGCCGTGAACATGGACAACTTCGGCATGGACGCCATGACCCGCGGCTGCCTGGGTGGAACGGGCTTCTGTTTTATCAGTCATACCGGCCAGCTCCAGCCCTGCGGCTACCTCACTCTGGACTGCGGCAACGTGCGCTCCACCCCCTTCCCCAAACTCTGGAAAGAGACGCCGTGGTTTCTGAAATTCCGCGACCAGAGCGCCTATGAGGGCAAGTGCGGCGTGTGCGAATTCCACAAGGTCTGCGGCGGCTGCCGTGCCCGCGCCTACAGCATGACCGGCGATCCCATGTCTCAGGAACCGCTCTGCCTCTACCAGCCGCAGAAAAAATGACGGAGGACGCCATGCCGCAACCCGAAACTCTGGACACTCTCGATAAAAAGCTGCTGGACATCATTCAGACCGATTTTCCCATAGAACCTCGCCCATACGCCGTACTGGGAGAACGGCTCGGCATTGGTGAAGAAGAAGCTCTGGCGCGGGTGAAGAACCTGAAATCCCGCAGAATCATCCGCCGGCTGGGGGCCAACTTCCAAAGTTCGGCACTGGGCTTCCGCTCCACGCTCTGCGGGGCGCATGTGCCCGAAGGCAAACTGGACAATTTCATCGCCTGTGTGAACGCCCTGCCCGGCGTAACCCATAACTACCTGAGAAAACACAAGTTCAATGTCTGGTTCACCGTCATCGGCCCCTCCTGGGAAGACGTGTGCGCCACCATCGACGGCATCACAAAAAGCACGGGCGTGCCCGTCATGAATCTGCCCGCGACAAAACTGTTCAAAATCCGCGTGGATTTTCCGATGGAATGAGCGCAAGCCGCCCAGCGGACTTCCCGTCCACCTCAGCCCTGTGCCGGAGGCCACCATGTCCGATCCCCGTCTGCAGAAACTGACTGCTCTTCTCGGCTGCGACGATCCCCTGGCTATCCAGTACGCCGCAGCGCCGCCCGAAGCCGCCCTGACCCCGGCAACGGCCGGGCACAGCTGTATCCTCAACTACATGCGCCTCGCCCGCTCGCGCAGGATGGCCGCCGCCTTCACTCCGGAAACGACCGCCTGCATGGGCGGCAAGGTCTATCTGGGCTATCTCCTGCCCCCACCGGACCGCATCGCGCACTTCGTGACCACCGGCTATCAGGATGGACCGGGAGAACGCTACCTGCCCGATCCGGCCTCCATGCACCGCTTCTTCAAAGATCTGAACATTCAGCCTGCACCCGCGCCCTGCTGCATCGTGCGTCCGGCAGGTACGCTCAAAGCCGGGGACAGGCCAGACCTTTACTGCTTCCATGCCCGCGGCGAAACACTCTCCGGTCTGATGACGCTAGCCTGCTTCGCTCTGGACGATCATCACGCCGTAGTCTCTCCCTTTGGTTCGGGCTGTGCCAATGTCTTCGCCTGGCCTTTGCACTACCAGCGCAAAGGCGAGAAAAAGGCCGTCCTCGGCGGAGCCGATCCCTCCTGCCGGCCCTATCTGAAGACGGACGAATTGACCTTCACCGTCACGGCGAACATCCTTGAAGCTATGCTCGACGTCTACCCTCAGTCCTTCCTCATGGGAAAGACCTGGGCCGGTGTGCGCAAGAAGGCGGAAAAAAGCGCTCAAACCTGGGGCAGCTGACAGTCTCTCGTTTTTTCCGTACGTTTTCCGAAGGCCGGTCACGGGCAGTTTTGCCTTGTGTCGCAAGTCTGCTCCTTTGCTCCGCAGACTGTAACATTATGCAAGAATCTCCTCTTTTGCCCGCAAAACGCCGTGAGCGCACGAGAAAACATCGTGTATCTCTCTTTTTTTATTTATTTTTCTCCCTTACATAATCTTTCATGCGGTGTTTTTTCCTCCTCAGAGCCTTTTGCCTTAATCTTGCCAGATGTTATAAGGTGCTTATCTGCAAAGGGAAAAAAACACGCCCTTCCGGTTCGCAAGGAGATTTTGCCATGCCTCTGTATGACTTCGAATGCCGTGACTGCCGTCACACCTTTGAAGAACTTGCCTTCACCGAGGACGAGCTGCCTCTCTGTCCAAAATGCGGCTCTTCTCACACCAGCCGTCTGGTCTCCGCTCCCAGTCCGCTGAAGACAGGAGCCTTCCCCTTCAAAATAGGCCCCCGCCCGGCCTGGATGGACAACAAGAACCTCAACCGCAGCGCGCCCTGCCACGGGAACTGCGCCGGTTGTGGAGGCGGTTCCGGCACGAACAGCGAATAGGTATGGCACTTTTACCATGAGCCTCCGGCCGTTCCCGTTTATGACGATGGGAAGAGCTGTTGTTTACTCGGATTTGATACTCAAGGAGTTTTACCATGCATAACTTTTTCAGGAAAACGGCGTTTGCCGTCACAGGCATTTTTCTCATGACTTCTGTCGCAGTTGCGGCCCCGGCACTGCCGGACTTCGTCCCTCTCGCCAAATCCGCAGGGCCCGCGGTAGTCAACATCAGTACGGAGCGTGAAGTGGTCAGCCCCGTGATGAACATGTTCAACTTCCCGGGCATGGAGCAGTTCTTTGAACAGTTCGGCGGCCCCTTCGGTATGCGTCAGGGTCCGGCTCCCAAACAAAAGAGCACGGCGCTCGGCTCAGGCTTCATCATCTCGGCGGACGGCTATATCGTGACGAACAACCATGTCGTGGAAGGTGCGGACAAAGTCACCGTGAACATGAACGGCGACAATTCCGAATCCCTCCCTGCCAAAATCATCGGCACCGATGCCGAAACGGATCTTGCTCTGCTCAAGGTGGAGACCTCCAAGACCCTGCCTGTGCTGAAATTCGGTGATTCCGACGCCATGGAAGTCGGGGAATGGGTAGTGGCCATCGGCAACCCCTTCGGCCTGAACAACACGGTGACTGCCGGCATCGTGAGCGCCAAGGGGCGCAACATCCACGCCGGGCCCTTCGACAACTTCCTTCAGACCGATGCCTCCATCAACCCCGGCAACAGCGGCGGCCCGCTCATCAACATGAACGGTGAAGTCATCGGCATCAATACCGCCATTTCCGCCAGTGGACAGGGCATTGGCTTCGCCATCCCCAGCAGCCTGGCTTCCAGAATCATCAATGAACTGCGCGAAGGCAAAAAGATCAGCCGCGGCTGGATGGGCGTAACCATTCAGGATGTGAAACCCGACATGGCCAAGGCTCTCGGTCTCAAGGAAAGCACCGGCGCTCTCATCGGTTCCGTCATACCCGATGAACCCGCGGACAAGGCAGGGCTTAAAGACGGCGACATCATCATTCGCGTGGGCAAGACGCCCATCCACAACGCATCAGAACTCACCCGCAGTGTGGCCGAACTCAAGCCCAACACCAAGACCGAAATCACGGTCAATCGCAACGGCAAGGAACTGACCCGCACCGTCACCCTGGGCGAGCGCGCTTCCCATACCGGCGTGGCAGAAAACGGCTCGGATTCCCCGACCAATATCGGCATAGGCATCCGCCCCCTGACACCTGAAGACGCCCGTGCCCTTCAGATCCCAACGGATACAAAAGGCCTGCTCATCGTGAACGTGGCAAGTGGCAGCCCAGCCGCCGACGCCGGCCTGCGCAGTGGTGACGTCATTCTCTCCGCCAACCTCACGCCCGTGACCTCCACGGACGAACTGGCCTCCGTCCTCAAAAAGGAGGGCAAGGAACGCGGAGCCGTCATGTTCCAGATCAACCGTCGCGGCAATGTCTTCTTCATCACCGTATCACTGGACAAGGAAAAGAAATAATCCCCACCCCACTCCGGAGTGCCCGGACGCACGTCCAGGCACTCCCTTCCTCCAGAAAAAGCGGGCAGTCAGACTGTCCGCTTTTTTCTGTGTACCTTTTCTTTCTCATACGCTGAGCCGCCCTGCGCGAAAAAGAAGAAGTCAGCGTGTAAACCGGTGCGTACATCAAAACTTTTCCGCCTGAATAACTTTTCGGATGCTTCCAGGTGGCAGCGGAACGCGTTTAACGGACAATGCCGGTCGGTGTCCACCGGCCGGCATTGTTGACAGAAAAGACCGCTCCCCAAAGGAAGCGGCCCAGTTCACAGTGACTAGAACTTTTCTTCATCGCCGCGCTTGCGCAGGGCGGTGTGACCACCTGCGGAGTTCACGGTCTCAATGCCCATTTCACGCAGCTTGAGCTGCATCTCATAGGCTCGGGTACCCGTGTTGCAGATGAGTGCCACGGGGCGGTCGGTGGGAATTTCCCTGGCCGCACGTTCGTTGAACTCTTCCATAGGCAGGGACAGGTACTGTCCGGGATGACGGGCTTCGATGGGCTTTCCGGCCTTGGGCGGACGAGCGTCCACAAAGAAATAGTGGTTTTCATCGCGCTTTTCCCAGAGTTCCACGAAGTCATCCGGGGAAATATAGTGATGGCGGCCGCTGACCACGTTTTCGGCCACGTTGCCTGCGGCGTTAATCACATCCATGGCGGAGGCAAAGGGCGGAGCGTAGCAGACTTCCAGATTGGATAGATCGTTCAGCGTGGGCTTGCCGATCTGGAGCATGGCGGCCACGGCGTCGGTACGGGCTTTGACGGCCTCCCCATTGTCGCTGATTCCCTGAATGCCGAGAACCCGCTGACTTTTCCTGTCCACGATGACGGCCAGACTGACGTTGGTATGTCCGGGATAGAAATGGGCCTTGTCCGTTCCCTCCATGCACACTTCAATGGCATCAAAACCAGCCATGCGGGCCTGATGCAGGGTGAGACCGGCACCCGAGGCGTGCATCTTGTTCAGCTTGACGCACCAGGAACCGACCACGCCCTCAAAAGTGGCGTCGCCACCCGCAACGTTGGTGCCGATGACGCGCCCCTGCCTGTTAGCCATAGAACCAAGGGGCAGGTAGGAGAGATCTCCGGAAATAAGGTTGCGCACCACAACAACGTCGCCGCCGGCATAGATGTCGGGGTCGGAGGTCTGCATATGGCTGTTGACCAGAATTCCGCCGCGGGGATGGCAGGCGATGCCGGCATCGGAAGCAATTTTGGAATTGGGGGTCACGCCGATGGAGAAAATGACTTCTTCGGCATCAAGGACGCGTTTGTCCGTGATCACCTGACAAACGGCGCCATCCTTGCCCTTGAGTTCCTTGACGGTCTCGCCGGTGAGTACGGTGACACCAAGCTTTTCGAGATCGTATTGGGCCATCTTGCTGAAATTCTTGCAGAGCTGGGCGGGCAGAATATGGTCGAGCATCTCGATGACGGTGACTTTGATGCCCCACATGTCGGCAAGGGCCACTGCCATTTCCAGTCCGATGAAGCCGGCGCCGATAATAACGGCGTGGCTGACCTTGCTGGCTGCGCACTGCTGCTGTACCGCCTGAGCAGCTTCAAGGCAGGTCACGGAAGTGACGTTTTTGAGGTCATGGCCGGGGATGGGAGGAATGCGCGGGCTGCTGCCGGTAGCGATGACCAGTTTATCGTAGGCGAGCTGCCGCTGTTCGCCCGTTTTGGTGTCCTCGACGGTCACGGTTTTACCGCGGCGGTCGATGGAAAGGGCGCGGGTATGGCAAATGGCGTTGACGCCCTTGAGTTCTCTGAAGAACGCTTCATCGCGGACCACACCGGCGTTGGTCGTACGCAGGCCGTTCATCTGGGGCACATCTCCGCCGACAAAGTACGGGATGCCACAGCCGCCGTAGGAGATGTATTCTCCCTGGTCAATCATGGTGATGGTGCTGTCGGGAAGAAGACGCTTAGCACGGGCCGCGGCCTTCGGACCAAGTGCCACGCCGCCTATGACGAGGATATTGAGAGACATAGAAAACCCTCCTGAAGAGTGAATACTTGTGGGATAGGGCAAAAACTCTGTTGTTCCCTACTTTAGCCTGAATTTGAGGACACTGGCAAGGCAAAATGTACACCGTTCGCCTTTATTCAATTTTCTCACAAGCCAACGCTCCAGAAAAGTTTAATAATAATGAATAAAACAAAAATGTTACACCTGTTCACCAAAAATTTGAAGAATCGCCGGGCAAAACGCGGGCAGTCGGCTGCCGGAAGTCAGCTCATGCGGACGGAACGAGCCAGTTTATGTGAACTTTTTTGCACAAAAGAGCAACCATATCAGAGATTCCTGCAAAGACGATGGCTGGACTGCGATTGACGCCGGCCGGAAGGCAATGCTATTTCAAGACGAAACGCCCTGTCCGGCTCTGCCCGGATCCCTTCGGAGGTAACTATGCAGCAGAAAGACTTGTTGGAATATATTGCAAAGACTCTTGTGGACGACCCCGATCAGGTAGTCATCCGCGAGGCAGAAGGGGAACAGGGGACGGTTCTTGAGCTGGAAGTCGCTCAAGAGGATCTGGGCAAGATCATCGGCAAACAGGGACGCACGGCCCGCGCCATACGCACGCTTCTGGGGGCGGTCTCCGCCAAGACAAAGAAGCGCGTGATGCTGGAAATCATTGAATAATGGCTGCAGCGCATTCTCTGGTGGTCCTCGGCCGCCTCATGAAGCCTCACGGCGTAAAGGGCGAAATCCGTGTGGAATACTACGCCGAATCGCCCGAACTGCTCGAGAAGCCGCTCATGCTGCGCGCCGGGCACTTTGCACCGCGTCCTGTGCGCGTAGTTGAATGGAACCTGTGGAAGAATCAGCTCATCCTCCGTCTGGAGGGCTGCGACGACCGTTCCCAGGCCGAATGCCTGCGCGGGCAGGAGCTGCTCATTGACGCCTCCTTTCTTCCAGAATCTGAAGACGATGCCCCCTACCTGCGCGACCTTGCAGGCTTGTCCGTCCGGCTGGAAAACGGCACCGAGCTGGGGAAGCTCGAGGACGTATCGTTTCCTTCCAGTCAGGAACTCTGGCATATCCGCACCCCGGAAGCCGAAGGCGGGCACGAGATTCTGTTTCCAGCCGTCCCGGATTTTGTCCGCAATATTGACCTCTCCGCCGGTATCGTGACCATCGCTCCGCCTGCCGGCCTGGTTGAGCTGTACTGCGGCGGTGCCGCTTCGAACCGACCGGACGACGGGCAGGACGAAGAGGACAGCAAGGCCTGACGCCATGCACTACACGCTGGTCACACTGTTCCCTGAGTGGTTTGAATCCCCTCTGTCCAGCGGCCTCATGGCACGGGCACGGGATGCGGGAATTGTGAGCTTTTCCTTCGCCAACCCCAGAGATAAAGCTACGGATCGCCACCGCTCCGTGGACGACCGTCCCTATGGCGGCGGGCCTGGCATGGTGCTCATGCTCGCTCCCCTAATGCAGGCGCTGCGCGAGACTCCTTCCGTACAGAGCGGGAAGGGCCGCCTTATTGCACTCGCCCCGGCCGGCCGGCCGTTCACGCAGGATCTTGCCCGAGAGCTTGCACAGGAAGAAGAGCTTACGCTCATCTGCGGCCGCTACGAAGGCTTCGACGCACGGCTTTTCGAACTTCTGCCCGTGGAGCCGGTATGCGTGGGCGAGGCGGTACTCAACGGCGGCGAGGCGGCGGCGCTGGCCGTCATCGAAGCCACGGCACGCCTTCAGCCAGGTTTTATGGGTAAGGACGAATCTGGCGATGAAGAGAGCTTCAGCCACGGTCTTTTGGAATATCCCCAGTACACACGACCGGAAAATTTCGAGGGTCTGGAGGTTCCATCCGTGCTTCAGGGCGGCAACCACGCCGAGATTGCCGCCTGGCGGCGGGAACAGTCTCTGCTGGCCACGGACAGATACCGTCCGGATATGCTTGCCGGCGCTGTGCTCACCCAGCGCGACCGGGAATTTCTGCGCGCCCGCGGCCGTTTCCGGCCCGGAAAAAATTTGTATGTCGCCCTGCTGCACCACCCCGTTCGATTAAAAGATCGAAAGGTGGGCACAACCTCTTTGACAAACTTCGATATTCACGATATAGCACGAATTTCCCGCACCTATGGGATCAGTGGATTCTTCGTGGTCACGCCGCTGAAGGATCAGCTCAGACTCTTGGCAACGCTGCTCTCCCATTGGACGGAAGGGCCGGGTCTGTCGTTCAACCCCGACAGAGCCGAGGCCCTTCGACTGGTCAGGGCCGAGGATTCTCTGGAAAACGCAGTTGCGACGTTGACAACCATCTGCGGACTGCCGCCCCTCGTGATCGGCACGAGCGCCCGCCCTGTCCTAGATAAAAAACACCGGGAACGCCGGCCGGCGACCACCTTCGATGAGGTGCGCAGCCGGCTTGCGGACAGGTCCGTGCTTCTCCTCCTGGGAACCGGGCATGGCATCGCTCCTGAGGTGTTGGAGCGATGCGACGCCGTCCTTCCTCCCCTGCGCTGGATGGACGAATACAACCATCTCCCCGTGCGCGCGGCAGCGGCCATTCTGCTGGACAGACTGCTGGGCGACAGGGGCTGAACACCATTTTCCTCAAGGAGAGATCCCTATGGATATCATCAAGCAGATCGAACGCGAACACATGCGCATGGACATCCCGTCCTTCAAGCCCGGCGATACGGTCAAAGTCTACCTGCGTATCATCGAAGGCGAAAAGGAACGTATCCAGATGTTCCAGGGCAACGTCATCCGTATCCAGCGCGGAACCACCGGTGCAACCTTCACCGTCCGCAAGATTTCCGATGGCGTGGGTGTCGAACGCATCCTGCCCCTGCACTCCCCCTTCATCGACCATATTGAAGTGGTCTCCGAAGGCCGTGTGCGCCGCTCCCGCCTCTACTATCTGCGCGACCTCCGCGGCAAGGCTGCCCGCATCAAGCCCCGCAACCGCTATTAAGCCTGGCTGTTCGCGCTTGAAGGATGTTCGCATCCTTGCGGCGTATGCCGTTCAAGCTGCCGACGATCCCCTTCCGGCGAGATCCGGCAAGGGGATTTTGTCTTAGGAAGGGGAAGCAGCCGGAATCGTATGGGAGGCGTTGTGGCAAGAAGCCGCCGTGTGCGCCCTGTGGAACAAGGGCTGCTGTTCAAGCCGAAAAATCCTGGAGAAGCGCTCGTTGCCGGAACCGATGAAGCCGGGCGCGGCTGTCTTGCCGGACCAGTGGTAGCCGGAGCTGTCATCTTTGCTGAAGGCTTTGACCTCATAGGACTGGACGACTCTAAGGTGCTGAAGCCGGAAGAACGCGAACATCTGGCCACTGAGATCCGTTCGCTGGCCCTGGGCTGGGGAATCGGACTTTCCTGGATGGACGAAATCTCGCGTCTTAATATCCTTCAGGCCTCACTCATGGCCATGACCCGGGCTGTGGCTGCCATGCGTGTGCGTATGAAGGCCGGGGACAAATTTCTTCCGGCCCGGCTGCTCATCGACGGAACGCAGACTGTCCCCCCGCTGTACTTCCGTCACTTTTCCATTCCGCTTCCTGAACAGGAAGCCGTGGTAAACGGTGATGCACTCATTCCGTGCATTTCTGCGGCTTCCATACTGGCCAAGACCTTCCGCGATGCGCTGATGATCCGCCTCGACGCACGCTGGCCGGAATACGGCTTTGCCCAGCATAAAGGCTACGGAACCTCAGAGCACCGGGAAGCGCTGAAAAAATTCGGTCCCTGCCCCCTGCACCGAATGGACTTTCGGGGCGTCTCGCCCCGGCGGGACGATGCGCAGGGCTGGCTATGCTGAACTTCGGCAGAGACAAACGCAGGGCGGCTTCCGCTTGTACGGGAAAACGCGGAGAGGAAACCGCTGCAGCACTGCTTCGGCGGCTGGGCTGGACAATTCTGGATCGCAACTGGCGCAGTGGCCGCCTGGAACTGGATCTGGTCTGCCAGGAGGGCAGCACCGTTGTCTTTGTGGAAGTCAAGACACGGACTTTAGGCGGGATGCAGTCTCCAGCGGAAGCACTCACTCTCTTGAAAAAAGAACGGCTGGTACGCGCGGCTGAGTGCTGGCTCGAGGCACATGACGCATGGGAGAGTCCCTGCCGTTTCGACCTGGTCTGCGTTGTAGCGCAGAGGGATACTTATCAGACGGAGTTGATTCGTGACGTTATCCGATTCGGAGATGCACCCGGGCACACTGTGGGTCGTGGGAACGCCGCTTGGCAACCCTGGTGATCTTTCACCCCGCGCCAGGCAGTGCCTGGAAACGGCCAATGTGGTTCTGGCTGAGGACACAAGACGGGAAGCGCTGGCCTGTGCTCGCTGGGGTGTGCAGGTGAAGCGCTTTGTCAGCTTTCACGACCACAATGAGAAGGAGAAACTTTCCACAGTACTGACACTGCTGCGTCAGGGGCAGGATCTCGCTCTCATTTCCGATGCCGGTATGCCCGTGCTGGCAGATCCGGGCTACACGCTTATCCGTGCCTGCCGTGAAGCCGGGCTTCCGGTCTCTGTCGTGCCTGGCCCATGCGCTCCGGTGACAGCACTTGCGGGCAGCGGCATTCCCCCGCAGCCCTTCGTGTTTTTCGGCTTTCTGCCGCGCAGCCGCTCCGATCAGGAAGCCACCCTCGCCCCCTTTGCAAACGTTCCGGTCACGCTGGTTTTTTTCGAACGCAAGGACAGACTCCAGGACACGCTGACCCACGCATTGTCCCTGCTTGGCCCACGCGAAGTCTGCGTGGCTCGCGAGCTGACCAAGACGCATGAGGAATACCTCCGTTTCCGTCTGGAGTCCGTGCCCGACCTGAGCGAAATTCTGGGAGAAGTCACTGTCATCATCGGGCCTCTGGAAAGGACAGTGCGCTCCAGCCGTGAAGAAGTGCTTTCCGTCATTGCCGAAGAACAGCCTTTGGGCGGCACGCCGCGCGCCGTGGCCCGACGGGTTCAGACGCGGGTATATGGATGGACGACGGGCGAGATTTATTCTATCCTGCCAAGGATACAAGTGGAAAAAGCGGATAAGCGCACTCGTTCCTTTGGGACAGATGCCGGGGACAGGTAAGGGAGAGAGACTATGGCGGACACGCCGCGCATCGAAAATCGTAAGGCCCGGCAATATTACGAATTTCTCGAATTTTTCGAGGCCGGGATAGCTCTCACCGGGCCGGAAGTGAAAAGCCTGCGCGAAGGCCAGGTGAGCTTCGGCGACAGCTTTGTGGAGTGCCGTGGAAGCGAGGCCTGGGTTGTGGGAATGCGCATTGCACCCTATGCCCGCGGCGGCTATGTCATTCAGGAGCCGGATCGCAGCAGAAAACTGCTCCTGCACCGGAGGGAAATCCATCTTCTGGAAACCCGCATCGAACAGAAGGGGCTCACGGTCGTTCCAGTCAAGCTGTATTTCAAACACGGCAAGGTGAAACTCGAAATTGCACTTGCTCGCGGCCGAAAGCTCCACGACCAGCGTGAGGAGCTGAAACGCCGTGCCGAAGCTCGGGACACGGAGCGCGAACTTGCGCGCGGCTGAGGGAAGTCTCGCACTCCCATGAAAGCAAGACCTGAGCCACTCGTTTTTCAGCTTTCCACGCATACCTTTCCCTCTGCTCGGGAAAGTGCGTTATATCTAACGACCAACACGGATTGCACCTCCCTGCAAAAAGCAACTTTTGAGAAAAAGACTCCTTTTTGCGGATTCATCTCGTGTCGAACAAAATTTTCCCAGATTTTTTTTGAAGACCTCTTCCCTTCTAAAAAAAGTGCAAAACGCAACGTCCTGCGCACGGGAAGCCCTCTTCAGCGCGGTACTGCCGACAACAGGTCTCTGCTCTCACGTTGAAAGACGAACAGCATCAAGAAAAACAGAGCGGTTTTCTGAAATGAATTTTCTAGGAAAACATCTGGAATTTCATGGAATTACAGAAAAAAGTCAAACCTAAGGCATCCCCTTCAAAAAAAGAGACACTGACTTTTATAATGACAAATGTTTGAAATTATGCTATCCTTCAAAAAAAACGGAGGGTACCGAGATGCATTGCCGGAAATGTGGTTCTGAGGCGTTTGTTAAAAATGGGTTTGTCGCTGGAGTTCAACGTTATAAATGTAAGGAATGTGGATTCCAGTTTACGCGGGAAAC
>NZ_CANRLT010000014.1 GCF_947631555.1 uncultured Mailhella sp.
CTATCGGCCTGAAGGCCGAGGTCTCAAACCATAAAGGAAGTGAGATGAAGTGCTAATCTTCCCAGCCGTGAGCGCGGGAGATCAAGCCCATGATGGCATAGGTGAGGCTGGCCGCGGCAAAATCCGAAGCGATCCGTCCTTCACGGGGCGCGAGTTCCACGACGTCGAAACCGAGAACCCGGCGTCCGTGCATGGCCTTTTCCAAGAGTTCCAGTGCCTGATACCAGCCAAGTCCTCCGGGCACGGGCGTACCCGTTTCGGCGATGATCGAAGGGTCAAGTCCGTCCAAATCGAAGGTGATGAAGATATTTTCCGGAAAGTCTTCAGGAACGAGACAGTCAGGAACACCCTCGCGCCAGAGCTGCGGAGCGTCCCAGCTCAGGACATGGAAACTCTTTCGAGCGTTAAGTTCTTCCCGGCAGAAGATACGGTTGCCTATCTGGATGAGAGGCAGATTAAGATCCTTTACGGCCCTGCACATGGCACAAGCGTGGCTCCAGCGGCTGCCCTCGTAGCTGTCGCGCAGATCGGCGTGGGCGTCGAACTGGATGAGTCCGAAGCGCCCATAGTGTTGTTTCAATGCGACGAGTTCCCCATAGCTGAGGGAATGCTCACCGCCGAGGACCACGGGAATCGCGCCGTAATCCAGAGCTTTGTTTACGGCCTCCGCAATGCGTTCCATGACCGTTTCCGGTTCGCCGGAACAGTCCACAGGAGGCTGGGTAAAGATGCCTCCGTGCCCAGGAAAGCCGATTCCATCGCAGAGTTCCAGCTGATTTGAGGCATTGAGGATGGCCTCCGGCCCTCGGCCCGTTCCGTCTCCATAGCTTACCGACGCTTCATAGGGAACGGGGATGACGTGGAAGCGTACTTCATCCGCGGGGCGGGACGGAACTTCTGAAGCTAGAAAGCGGTTTTCATATTCCTGCATAGGGTACTCCTGAGGGAAGCGGGAAAGGGTTCAGTCCTGCGGTGCTGCCAGGTTCTTGCGGAAAAGGCGGCGCATATGCCGTCCCACCCACTGACCGAAGCGGTCGAGATAGACGTAATAAACCGGCGTGATGTACAGCGTCACAAGCTGTGAGAAGATAAGTCCTCCGGAGACGCAGATGCCTATGGGCTGGCGGGATTCAGCGCCCGTACTCCCAATGCCGAAGGCCAGTGGAAGCGCGCCCATGACAGCGGCCAGCGTTGTCATGAGGATGGGCCGGAAGCGGATGAGACAGCCCTGAATAACGGCTTCTTCGGAATCCATGTGTCCGCTTCGTTCGGCACTCAGAGCGAAGTCCAGAACCATGATGGCGTTTTTCTTAACGATGCCGATGAGCATGATGATGCCCACGAAGGCCGTCATGTTCAGTTCGGAATGGAAAAGCCAGAGTGCGAACAGAGCGCCGAAGCCGGCAGAGGGCAGACCGGACAGGATGGTGATGGGGTGGATGAAACTTTCGTACAGAATACCGAGGACGATATAGATCAGCACGAGGGCCACAATGATCATGACAATCATGTCGTGCACGGACTTCTGAAAATCGCGGGCCGTTCCGAAAAGGCTCCCCGACACGGAATCCGGCAGCAGATCGCGCGCGGTATTGACCACGTCGGTCATGGCATCGCCCATGGCATAGCCCGGCGCAACGTTGAAGGACACGGTGACAGAGGGAAACTGGCCCAGATGGTTGACCGAGAGCGGGCCTGCGGTGAGTTCACGCGTGACCAGCGTTTCCAGCGGAACCAGTTCACCGCTGCCTGCGCGCAGATAGACGGTATCCAGAATGCCGGCACTGTCCTGAAGTTCCCGCAGAACTTCCATTTTCACGGTGTAGTCGCTGACATCCGTGTAGATAGTGGAGATTTCCCGTGTGCCGAAAGCCGAGTACAGCGCCTGTTCGATCTGGGAAAGGGTAATGCCGAGCATGTTGGCTTTTTCCCGATCCACGACCAGACGTATCGCCGGAGTCATGAGCTGAAGATCCGTTCCCACATCGCGCACACTGGGCAGGCGGGAAACGGCGGCTTCCACGTCGCGGGCGGCCTGATACAGTTCTTCGGTATCACTGCCCACGAGCGTATAGGCATAGACGCCGATGTGACGGCTGCCAGCGCCCTGCATATTGGCGTTGCGCAGAGAGACCATGAGCGTGGGATTGTTGCCGAGCTTCTGCCGCAGACGGTCGATCACGGTATTGATGTTTTCGCGTTCGCCGACGGGCTTCAGACGGATCATGATGTTTGCGGTATTCGTGTCTGCGCGGGTACCGCCGCCAATGGTGGTGATATAGCTGCGCACCGCCGGATCCGCTTCAATAAGGGGGTGGAGTTCGCTGACCGCCTGAGTGAGAGCCGTGAAGGAGATGGATTCCTCAGCTCTCGCGGAGACGCGGATGCGCCCGCCGTCGATGGCGGGAAAGTAGCCGGTGGGAACCATGGTGGAGAGCAGCCAGGTAGCGAAGATGAGAGAAAGTGAAGCCAGAAAGGTGAGGAACTTGTGCCGCATGACCGCGCGCAGGCTGCGCGCATACAGTGAGAGCAGACCGACAAAGGCGCGCTCCATGACAGCCTTGAAGCCTGAATGCTTCTGGTGCACAGACTGATCGGTGAGAAACACGGCGCTCATCATGGGCGTGAGGCTGATGGAGATGAAGAAGGAGATGGAAATGGCGATGATGATGACGGCGGCAAATTCAAAGAACATGCGCCCTGCCACGCCCGGCAGGAAAAGCAGTGGGATGAACACCGTCCCAAGAGAAACCGTCATGGAAAGGATGGTGAAGCCGATTTCGCCAGCGCCGTCCATGGCCGCCTGAAACGGGGATTTTCCCATTTCGCGGTGACGGATGATGTTTTCCAGCATGACGATGGCGTCGTCCACCACGAAGCCCACCACCAGAATGAGAGCCATGAGCGACATGTTGTCCAGACTGAAGCGGGACACCAGCATGACCGGGAACGTGGCCACCACGGAAAGGGGAAGCGCCAGACTGGGGATAATGGTGGCCATGCCGTCGCGCAGAAAGAGATAGATGACAAGCACCACCAGAAAGATGGTCAGAAGCAGCGTGAATTGTACCTCGGCCACCGATTCCTTGATGGGAATGGAGGTGTCTTCCACGATGGAAAGCTCCACTGAAGGCGGAAGAGAGGCTTCAATTTCAGGCAAAAGTTCAAGTACATCTTTAACTACTTGGACGGTATTGCCGCCGGGCTGCCTTGTGACCTGCACAATAACGCCGGGATTTCCGCTGATGAAGCTTGCCTGATTGGTTTCTTCCACGCCTTCGACCACATCGGCCACATCATCGAGATGAACGGGGGCATTATCCCGCCAGGCAACAACGATTTTGGCGAAGTCCTCAGCTTTAACCAGCGCGCCGTTGACTTCGATATTGCGGATACGGTCCGGGCTTTCGAGTTTGCCGGTGGGCAGCGTGACGTTGGCCGCGTCAATGGCATTGCGGATCTCGTCCGCGCTTACATCGCGCGCTACCATGAGTTCGGGGCGAAGGTTTACCCGCACGGCGTACCGCTTGGCTCCGCGCACTTCCGTCTTGGAGACGCCGCTTACCATGGACAGACGCTGCGAAACGTAGTTTTCTGCATAGTCCGTAATCTGCTGGCGGGTGAGTGTGTTGGAGGTTAATGCGAGCTGAATGACGGGAAGGGCGTCTGGATCAAGCTTCATGAAGCGCGGCATTTGGGTCATGGTTTCCGGCATCCGGGAGTAGGCGATGGAGATCGCCGACTGCACGTCGAGGGCCGCGCCATCGATATCGCGATCCATTTCAAATTCGATGACCACCAGTGTTCTGCCGAGCTTGTTCGTTGAGGTCATGCTCTTGATGCTCGCGATGTTGGAAAGCTGCTTTTCCAGAGGTTTGGCCACGGACGTAGCCATGACTTCAGGTGAGGCTCCGTCCAGCGTGGCCGAAACGATGATAACGGGAACTTCCACATTGGGATTATCATTGATGGGCAGACGGAGATAGCTCATCATACCGAAAATGAGTATTCCCGCCATGAGAAGTGTGGTTGCTACAGGCCGTTTGATGAACAGTGAAGAGATGTTCATCCCTCAGCTCCCGTCTTTGGACTATTCTTTTCCGCGTCATCTTCGGCAAGACGGACTTCGACGCCGTCCTTGAGGCGCACATGCCCCTCCAGAACCACCTTTTCTCCCGCTTCAAGTCCTTTGGAAACAACGGTTACGCCATCATTTTCCACGTCTGTTTCCACCAGCCGGATATGCGCCTTCCCGTCATCACCCACCACGAAGACCAGGGGGCCGTCAGGCCCGATCATGACGGCGCGGCTGGGGACGGTGACGGCGTGTTCGCGCACGTCCAGGGTGATGCGAACGCGCAGAAATTCCCCGGCCCAAAGTTCGGAGCCGGCGTTTTCAAAGCGCGCCTTCAGCGGAACCGTTCCCGTGGCAGGAGCCACATTACCCACAAAGATCACAGTTCCGGAAACTGGAGTTCCTTCCTTGCTCACCGCGGAGACGCGAAGCGCGCCCCGTTCCATGCTGCGTCGCACCTGTGGCAGGTATTTCTCCGAAATGCTGAAAGTGATGTCGGCAGGGTGAACGGTGTCGAGCATGAGGAGGGAAGTCTGTGGCGTAACCACATTGCCCCGGTCGACCTTGACTTCCCCGGCTCGTCCATCCATAGGCGCACGGATCTCGCAGTAGGAAAGATCCAGCCGGGCCTTTTCCACGGCTGCCTCATCTTCCTTGACGGCAGCCCGTGCGCTGATGAGATTGACTCTTGCGGCATCGTTTTCCGCCACACTGGAAAAGCCGCCCTTGGTCATTTTCTGTGAGCGGGCATAATCATCTTCGGCCTTGGTCAGCCTGGCCCTGTCGCTTTCCAGTCTCGCCAGAGCCTGATGCAGGACTATTTCGGAGGGGTCCTTCTCGATGACGAAAAGGAGCTGTCCCTGCTTCAGCGTATCGCCGTCCTTGACAAGTATCTGTTCAAGTTCTCCTGCCGTGCGGGAGACAATATTGACGGAAGCCGAAGGCTCTACGGTGCCTACGGCTTCCACTTCGCAGGGGATGTCACGATAGGAAGATTCGGTCAGCCGGACAAGAGCCTTGGTTTCAGTCGTGCTGTTTTCAGACGTTTTCTCGCCGGAGCAGCCGGCAAGAATCAGGATGGAGAAGGCACAGAGGAGAAGCGGTTTGAACACGGCGGCACTCCTGAAGTTCTGGATGGACGGCCGAAGCCTGTGGTTACTCCTTTTCCCAGTCTGCAAAGATGCGGTCAAGGCTGTTTGCCTTTTCCTGCAAGGTGCAGCATCTGGCGGCAGATACCCATAAAAATATCCATTTCATGGCGGCGCACATCTGCCCGATCAAAAAAGCGTGCCAGAGGCAGGAAAAAATGTTCGGGGTTGTCCGAAGGGAGTGTTCCTATGGCCATCAGGGAATCCTTCAACGCTTGAAAAAGGATTTCTCTTTCTCCTGCGTTGATGCGGCGTGACTGGCAGGGATGACTGTCCATGCGCACAGCGTCCGGCAGGGCAAGGCAGCATTCATACATCATGAGCAGCACGGACTGAGCCAGATTCAGGGACGAAGCGTCAGGAGCCGTGGGGATGGTCACCAGGCGGCCGCAGTTTTCCAGATCCTCGTTGCTCAGTCCACGATCTTCAGGCCCAAAGACAATGGCCGCTTCTTCCCCAGCCGTCAGACGTTCAGCGATTTCACGAGCCGTCTGCCGCGGTGTGGAAAGCTGTCGCCTGGCGCCGCCTGTCCGCGCTGTCGTACCAACTACCAGTGTACACGGAGCCACGGCTTTCTGAAGCGTATCGGTGACGGTAAGGGTATCGAGCAGGGGCTGTCCCTGGCTTGTGGCCGTGAGCAGGGCTTTTTCATAGTTCCAGCGGCGGGGGGCTGCGAGATAGAGCGGAGCGTGGCCGAAGTTCGCCGAAGCTCTTGCTGCCATGCCTATATTTTCGGGAAAATTCGTTCGCACGAGAACAAGGCGCAGACGGCGAATCGGGGTAGAAAGGCGTTCGGAATCCGTCATAGCGTCACCGTCCTCAGCGGCACAGCATCAGGCCAGATATAGGACGCCGTAAGCGCGATCAGGGAGACCCCGATGCCGAACTTGACGATCATCCCGAAAAATTTTCCGACAAAGGCTCCCTGCGCGGCGCGAAAGGCGGCTTTCGAATCCTGATGGCGGAGAAAGCGTTCCGTCAGATAGCATCCGGCCCAGGCCCCGAAGAGTGAGCCGAGCACGGCTCCCAGACCGAAGAGAAAGGGGGAACCGGCCAGAGCACCGAGAATGGCTCCGACGATACCGGCGAAAGTCGAAGCCGGAGAAGAGCCGTATTTTTGCGAACCCCAGATCTGCATCAGAAATTCCATCCCCTCTCCCAGCAGGGCAAGCCCGAAGAAAAGGACAAAGAATCCCGCCGTCAGTGTATTGCCGGGCACAAGCATGGCCCAGAGAACAACGAGTACGGCCATGGCCCAGTTGCCGGGCAGCGTGACCAGATTGAGAAGCGCACACAGACTCATGGCCAGAAGCAGAAAGACAGCGAAAAGAAAACTCATGCCGCATCCCTCCGTTTCAGAGCTTCCAACAGTCCGAAACAGCGAGCAAAGGCTTCGTCCTGGCAGGTTTTGACAAGGCGTCCGCACTCTGCAAAACGTGTACTGTTAGGGCCGAAGACAAAGGTCGGGCGGAAGCCTTCGGCCTCTGCGGGCAGCTCCCCGCAGATACAGCCGTGACCTCCGCTCGCCCGAACTTCTTCATCAGGAAGCCAGTTCAAACGCATTTCCTCCACATGCCTGCGAAAGGTTTCCAGTGCGACGGAAGAATGCTGCTCATACAGCCCCAAAAGTCGTTCACGGTAGACCATGAAGACCTGAACATGGCTGTGACCGGCGTAAATCAGAGTTACACCTTCCTGCTGGCAGCGTTCCCGCACGGTGCGAAGGCTGAGTCCGGCCATGAATGCGGCGGCCGCGCTGTCAGCGGCAAGTGTGAGTGGGAAGACGGAAGCTGTTTTTTCAAGCAGTGCTTGAACTTCCCATCCCGGCAGAGTGTTGCACAAAACGCGCTCGGGGCACAGTCCCGAACCGTGAAGCTCCGCCTTCCAGCGTCTCATCCGGAGTGCATCTGCAGGAGAAGCCGCGGGATGTATCCCCATGCCGCAGACAAGTGCAAGCTCCGGCTGGGGGAAGCCTCCGTCACAGAGGAAGGTTGCGGCGTCGCGGACAGGATGGCCCGCCGGAACGATGGTTTTTGGCCATTCGGAAGGCTCGGAATCGGGCAATGCCAGGAGAAGCGTGGTAGTACCGCTGCCGGCATCCAGGACGAGGGTTGTTTTCATGAGGCTGGATCCCGTGTCAAAAAAAGAACGTGTCTCATGGTACAACGCTCGTTCCATTATCACAAGAGGCTGCCGTTCCAGTTAAATTCGCTGGTGCGGCGCAAAGGAGGCATTCCCGGCGGCAGGTTCTCTTCCAGTTTGGCGAAGAAGCAGTATCCTGCGGCTTCCAGTTCCTGCCGATGGGCGGAAAGATCAAGAGGCCAGCCGGGGTAGATCCACAGATTGCGGCCGTAGTTCCGCCCCCAGAAACTTTCTCCCTTGGGACTGTAAAACGTTTCATTGGCCTTGACGAGATTCAGGTCGTGGCGGGATATGCCCACGGGCCAGAACCCGGAAAGAACCATGCCGAGGGGAAGGCAGCATTGTTTCGGCAGGGACAGAAAATCGTCTCTGGACAGCTCCGGGCTGACGAACGCAGACTCGAAGCCCATGCTGGACAGCAAAGCCACGGCCGCAGGGTTGGCAATGTTGCAGAACGGTCCCGCAGTGAGCTGGAGGGAACGTTGCTTCGCTTCCTGAGTAAACAGGCTGATCTGCCACGGGGAATTGCACACAAAACGTGTGGCTCCGCCGCGGATGGCTTCCATGACGAGACGCTGCCAGAGTGCGTCTTCTTCCGGCCAGATGACAGGCGGCAGCCACCAGGAGATGCGGGGCATGACGGTACGGGAGATGGCCCTTACCGTATTGGGCGACATCCACAAAGCCGTTGTCACGGAGCGGGATGCGCGGGTCTCCCGCCCCTGGGGCAGGCTGGAACGGACGAGGTAGTCCGGCTGCCGCCGTCCTCGTACGGGAGCGGGCAGACGAGGTGTCCATTCCACCAGGGGACTTTCCACCCTGCGGCAATTTTCCAGCTTGTTTTCCCAGTCGCGAAGGATCCGGACAAGTTCAGGTTCGCGGCGGTCGATGAGAAAGACCGGAACGCCGGCTTTGGGCATTTTATTCTTGCCGAGTCGCAGCGTGCAGGTTCCGGCCTTTGGCGTGCGGCGGGTCACGGGAATGGTGTCATGCCAGGGTTCATCTTCATAGCCTATGCGCAGAAGATCCTTAGGCAGAAGTTCAAGCCGTGGCTTGATGAAGGGACAGGACGTTCCGCTCCGTTTTTCGAACTGAATCTTGCCCACGAGCATACCGGAACTTGTCGGTTCTGTGGGCGTGGAAATCTGGATATTTTTTTGAGGCAGGAAGCGGGCGTGGGTCGAGGGGCGCCCCAGCGCCATGCCGAACAGTGCTTCAGCATCTTTTTTGGCCTGCGCCCAGTTCTCGGTTCCCAGAGAGTCAAGAAGCATGCGGTAGGCCGTGACAACATGATAGACATAGTGCGGGCCTTTTTTGCGGCCTTCAATCTTGAGACTGCGGACGTGGGGAATGCCGGTCAGCGTTTTGACGAGAACGTCAAGCGAAAGATCCTGACAGGAGAAGAATCGGCCTTCGCGCCCCTTCTGCCTGTAAATGCGGCGGCAGGGCTGGACGCAGCGGCCTCGCAGTCCGCTCTTGCCGCCGAGATAGCTTGACCAGTAGCAGCGACCGGAGACGCACCAGCACAGGGCACCATGAATGAACATTTCAAAGTCCATGTCGTGCGGGGCTTGTTCATCCATCTGACGAATTTCATCGATGGACAGCTCACGGGGCAGAACCACGCGCTGCACGCCTCTGTCATGGATCGCGAACAAATCCCGGGATGAAGAGATGTTGGACAGTGTGGAAAGATGGAGTTCGCCCTCGTATCCTGCCTGACGTGCCACATCGATGAGTCCGATGTCCTGAATGATGAGGGCATGGGGATGAGCGTCTCTTTGGAGGCGCTTGATGAGCCTTCCTGCGGAGGTGAGGTCAGAAGCCTTGAGCATGGAATTGAAGGCTACATAGACCTTTCTGCCGTTCTGGTCTGCCAGATCCACCATGCGGGCCAGTTCTGTGGTACTGAAATTTTCGGCCCCGGCTCGGGCGGAAAAGTTTTTCAGGCCCGCATAGACGGCGTCAGCGCCTGCGGCTATACCCGCAAGAAAGGAGGAAAGGTCGCCGGCCGGAGCCAGAAGTTCAGGCAGTGTCTGTTGGGTCATGGTATCCTATGTCGATGGCCGGCCTTCGGTTTCTCCCTGCAGGGCTACGGACATCATAAGTTTGATGCGGTTGATCTGGTTTACTTCACTTGCGCCCGCATCGTAGTCGACGGCTGCGATGTTTGCAGTGGGAAAACGGCGTTTCAGTTCCTTAATGACGCCCTTGCCGGTGATGTGGTTGGGCAGACAGCCGAAAGGCTGCATACAGAGAATGTTCGGGACGTGCTCATGGAGCAGTTCCATCATCTCTGCAGTGAGCAGCCAGCCCTCGCCGGTCTGCTGCCCCAGAGAAACAACGCCATCGACCATGCGGCGCAGCTTACTGAACGCCAGGGGAGGCGCAAATCTCCGGCTTCTGGAAAGCGCGAAGCGCAGGGGCAGGCGCAGCGTAAGCAGAATGCGAAGCAGCAGGCCGCTTGCCAGAGCACGTTTCATACTGCCGCTGCACTGCCGCCAACGGTGGATTTCGTCATAGAGACCGTAAAGGATAAAGTCCGTAAAATCGGTGAGAACGGCTTCGCCCCCTTCGGACTCCACGACATTGACGGCATGGTTGTTGGCGTCAGGATGATACTTTAAAAGTATTTCGCCGACAAGTCCTACCCTGGGACGGCGGGGAACATCGCGAAGGGGTAGGGCGTCGAACTCCTTTACGGCCTGGCAGAGATGCCGGTAGGAACTTAGGAGCGAACCGCAGAGAATGTCCCGCTCGAAGACGGCCGCCCAGCGTTCGGCCAGAGCTTCAGCGCTGCCGGGGACGCTTTCGTACGGCCGGGTGCGGCAGAGCATACGCATGAGTCCGTCACCGCACAGGATGGCCTGAACGGATCGCAGGAGCATACGGCTCGTAACCCTGAAGCCTGGATTACGGCTCATTCCGGAGAGATTGAAGGAGAGGACAGGGATGTCCGCAAGCCCGCATTCCTTAAGGGCTTTTTTCAGGAAGCCGATATAGTTCGTGGCGCGGCATCCTCCTCCCGTCTGGGACAGGATCAGAGCCACGCGGCTGCGGTCATATCTGCCACTGTGCAGGGCGTGGAGGAGCTGCCCGATAACAGTGATGGCCGGATAGCACACATCGTTGTTGACGTGGCGCAGGCCTTCTTCCACAGCTTCTCTGTCCACCACGGGCAAGAGTTCCGCCTTGTAGCCGCAGGAACGCAGCATGGATGGCATGAACCGAAAGTGCATGGGGGATAACTGCGGGATGAGTATGGTATGCGTCCTGCGCATCGCTTCTGTAAACGGAGGCGTGTCCTGCTCTGGTTCCGGCATGGGGACTAGAAACGGGCTTTGGGCTGTTGTCCCGGGGAGAGCGTGCTTCTGCCGTTCCTTCATCGTTGCAAGCAAGGAACGGATACGGATACGCGCCGCCCCGAGGTTGGCCCCCTCGTCAATTTTAATCTGTGTGTATAAACGTCCTGTTTTTTCAAGAATCTCTTTCACCTGATCCGCCGTGACCGCATCAAGGCCACAGCCGAAGGAGACCATCTGCACCAGTGAAACCCGATCAGATGTGGAGGCGAACAGTGCGGCACGGTACAGTCGTGCGTGATAGGTCCACTGGTCGACCACACGGAGATGCTCCGGTTCTGGCGCAAGATGGGCGATCGCATCTTCCGTCAGGACTGCCAGTCCTGCAGCCGTGATCAGATCCGGAATGCCGTGGTGAATTTCCGGGTCAATATGGTACGGATGTCCCGCCAGAATGACACCCATCCTTCCTGCAGCCTTCAGCTCTGCAAGAACCTGTGCACCCTTTTTGCGTATGTCGTCCTTGAAGCGTTTCTTTTCCCTGAAGGCTTCGCAGAGTGCTCCCTCCAGTTCGATGAGCGGGATGTTTCGAAAGAGCTGGAGACGGGGGAGCATCCTGATCAGACCGTCCTTTTCCACTGGCAGGAAGGGACAGATGAACTGAACGCCTTTTTCACGAAGCAGGTTCACGTTATTTTTGAGAAGTTCGGGATAGCCGCCCACTACCGGGCAGTTATAACGGTTGTCCTGTGAGGCGAACTCGCGGCGTTCGAAGGCAATGCAAGGATAGAAAATACGCTTTATTCCACGGTTGATCAGTTCCAGAAGATGTCCATGACTGAGTTTTGCCGGATAGCACACAGTCTGAGAAGGAATGGTGGAAAGCGCTTTGGCGTACTGCCCTTTGGATGACGGGGAGGAAAGCTCCACGCGGAAGCCCAGATTGGTGAACAACGTGAACCAGAACGGATAATCCTCGTACATGTTCAAGACGCGCGGGATGCCGATAACGCCGCGGGGAGCCTTCTCCATAGGCAGGGGGACATAGGGCGCGAAGAGTCTTTCATACTTGTACGCCGCCAGGTTGGGCATCTTTCCTTCTGCATGGACTTGACCCGCGCCACGTTCACAGCGGTTGCCGGAAACGAAACGATTTCCGTCAGAAAAGCGGATCACGGTCAGAAGACAGTGGTTGGAGCAGCCCGTACAGCGTGTGGCGGAGCTTTCGTAGGAAAATGCCGCGATTTCTTCCCTGTTCAGCAGCGTTGAAGTTTCATGGGCGCTTTCGCGGGCAATCAGTGCCGCGCCGAACGCCCCCATCAGTCCGGCGATATCGAGGCGAACCACTTCGCGCCCCAGACATAGTTCAAGGGCTCGGAGCAGCGCATCGTTTTTGAAGGAACCGCCCTGCGCGATGATATGTTCTCCCAGCTCTTCCGGGCTGGAAATCTTGATAACCTTATAAAGTGCGTTCCTGACCACGGAGCAGGAAAGTCCAGCCGCGATGTCGCTGACAGGACGCCCTTCCTTCTGGGCCTGTTTCACGCGGGAATTCATGAAGACCGTGCAGCGCGTACCGAGATCCACAGGATTTTGAGCGTGCAGGGCCTCGTCCACGAAGTCAGGAAGCTCCATGCCCAGAGATTTCGCAAAAGTCTCGATGAAGGAGCCGCAGCCAGCAGAACAGGCTTCGTTGAGCTGGATACGATCCACAATGCCGTCTTTGACGTGCAGGCACTTCATGTCCTGGCCGCCGATGTCCAGAACAAAGGTCACTTCCGGCAGGAAAAACTGTGCGGCCTTGCAGTGTGCAAGCGTCTCTACCTCATCGATGTCGGCGTGGAGTCCAGCCTTGAGCAAGCCGCCTCCGTATCCCGTGACGCCTGCCCCGGCGATGCGTACATGCTCGGGAAGCAGAGCGTAGACTTCCTTCAGAATGTCCACGGCGGCGTCTAGAGGTCGCCCCTGACCAGGCGCATACGTTGTGTGGAGGATACGTCCTTCCTTGTCGATGAGGACGGATTTGATCGTGGTGGAACCGGCATCTATGCCCAGATAGACAGGGGCAGGCTGTTGCACCGTGCCCGGAAGGGTACATATATCAGCCCGTGCCGCACGGTGGGAGGCGTGACGCCGGCGAAACGCAGCCAGTTCCTCGGCGTTTTTGAAAAGGGGAGGTAAAGAAAGAGCCTGTGAAGCATTTGGGGAAGACCGCATGGTTCCGGCGAGGGTTAAAAGTTCCTCCGTCGTCCAGATCCGTTCCCCAGCCTGCTGCGAACCGGGAACGTCTTGCCGATAAAGGGACTGCATGGCCGCTCCCACGGCCACGAAGTATTCCGCGCCTTCAGGGAAAAGCGCATTCTCTGCCGAGAGGTGCAGCGTCTCGGTGAAACGCTTGCGCAAACTGTCCAGAAAGGCCAGGGGGCCGCCAAGAAAGGCCACTTTGCCCTCGATGACACGCCCGCAGGCCAGACCGCTGACTGTCTGTTCCACTACGGCCTGAAAGATGGACGCCGCGATGTCTTCCCGAGAGCAGCCTTCGTTGAGCAGGGGAAGGACATCTGTCTTGGCAAAGACGCCGCAGCGCGAGGCAATGGGGTAGAGTGTGTGGCTGTGGGAAGCCAGATCGTTCAGGCCAGCGGCATCGGTATCAAGAAAGGCCGCCATCTGATCGATGAACGCACCTGTGCCTCCGGCACAGGTTTCGTTCATGCGCTGTTCAACGCCATTGGTGAAGAACGTGATCTTTGCGTCTTCTCCGCCCAGCTCAATAGCAACATCTACGCCGGGCAGACGGCGGCGGAGGCTCTCGGCGGACGCAATGACTTCCTGAACGAAGGGGATGTGAAATTCAGCGGCGAGTGCGATAGCTCCTGAACCTGTGGCCGCCAGTGTGAACTTGCGCTCCAAGAGACACGGCCGCCCGAGAGCTTCCTGAAGAAGCCGGGCAACCGTGGCGCGCACATCGGAACGATGGCGCTCATATCGCGCATAGAGTACACAAGCATCTTGGTCGAGAGCAACGAGCTTCACCGTTGTGGAGCCGATATCCAGACCAATGTGAATCAAGGTAGACCTTGTATCCATACAAGATACCCTGAGGGAATCGAACGAAGTCATCATAGCGGGAATCGAAGTTTCCGCAAGGGGGATATGCTAGCCCTGAATGTTTTCAGAAGGTGGGGTATTGCAGGAAGCGTCTTCATCGTCAAGAGCTTCGAGTGCCAGTTTTGCGGCTTCCTGCTCGGCACGCTTGAGGCTGCCACCGCTGGCTGTAAAGCTGCGTCCGTTGGAGAGAGCGAGGTGAACCTGAAAGGTGCGGGCGTGTTCCGGACCACTGCTCGAAAGGAGGCTATAGACCGGCAGTGTGTGCAGGAGCGATTGTGTGACTTCCTGAAGGCGTGTCTTATAGTCTTTGACTTTACCGGCGTCTCCGTAAGATGGCCAATGACCTTCGTACAGACGGCTGACAAGCGCGGAGGCAGCAGCTTGGCCGCCGTCCAGATACACTGCGCCAAGTACGGCTTCCACGGCATCCGCGATGAGCGCAGGGCGTGACCTGCCGCCTTGTGCCTCTTCCCCCCGTCCCATGAACAGTGCTTCGCCGAGGCGCAGACCGCGGGCCAGTTCAGCGAGTTTCCCTTCACTGACGAGAAGAGAGCGCAGACGCGTCAACTCGCCTTCGCGTTCTGTGGGAAATCTTTGATAAAGCTCCAGAGAAATGTTGATTTCCAGAACCGCGTCACCAAGAAATTCCAGGCGTTCGTTGTGCATCGTGCCGTGTTCATTTGCCCAGGAGCTGTGCGTCAGAGCCGCAGCAAGCAGTGAAACGTCGTGAAACTGGTAGTGGAGTCGCTCTTCTACGTCGGAAAGGAGCTTCTGGTTCCCGGGGGACAGGGGGGGCTGGTGCATAGTTTTCCTCGCTTCCCAACGTCATAGACGTTCCATCGATGCTTGGCAAGCACGTTATGCTGTCTGTCAAGCATGCTCTCCTTGACAAGGCGGCCGTGACTTCCTAACTTTCGGTTACCACATCTGACAAGGAAAGGAGTTGAATCATGGCCTACGATATTCGTTTGGTGAAAATCGTTACCGGCGAACTTGTTATCGGCAAATTTGATACAGAAGCCAACGCACTGAAGGACGTCGCCATCATGCAGACCGTGCCGACTCAGCAGGGAGTACAGCTGATGATGCTCCCCTACGGCTACCCCTTCGATCATGATTGCAGCGGCAGCATCGATGCCAGGCATTTTCTGTTCGAATACAAGAGTACACCTCAGGACGTGCAGGACAAATATCTGGAAGTGTGTTCCAATCTTTCTCTGTCTTCCGGAGGACTCAATCCCAATCCCCAGAACGGAGGGGCCGGACTCATACTGTAGTTCAGCTCCGCCTGCCGGAAGCGTATCTTTCGTCAGACAGGAGAAAGCACACGGATGGAAGCCCGAAAAGCGGCTGTATTCACAATCTTGGCAGGTCAAAAAGAGATTGACAGAGAGCTTGCAGTGAGGATATGCGTTTACTGTGTTCCCTGTATGCTTCAGCGTTCGGCTCGGAACCTGCCACGGTTGTTTGCGGCGTCGGCGCTGTAGACTGAAACCGCTTCGTTTCAAGGAGAATGTCATGAACTATGATCTGGTCATCCATGTAAACGCCAACGATCCCGCTGTGTTAGAGCTGGCTTTCAGCCAAGCCGCCAACTACAGGAAAGCAGCACTTGCCAAGCGGCACAAAATTTCACCCCAGGAGATCGCTGTTGAAGCCGGATTCATGGCTCTGGAAGGAGAGGCTCCCTTCAAGCTGATCATGGTTGTCAACGGCCCGGCCGTACAGCAGCTTGTGAAGGAAAACGCCGAGCTTATGGAAGTGGCGCAGCAGGCCATCGCCAACGGGCTGAAGATCCATGTTGGGCAGTGCGCCATGAATTCCCATCACCTGGAAAAGGATATGCTCTGGCCGTTTGTGGAAGTAGTTCCGTCGGCTACGCTGGAGCTTGTCCAGCTTCAGGATGCAGGTTTTTCGTACATCAAGGTGTAGCCAGCCGCAGGAAAGAATTTCAGGCCGAAGAACGGGACGTTCTCCGGCCTGTTTTTCATTAAACGTTCCTTTGACGTACCCTCCCGTCTTTCAGAGGAAAAGAAGGATGGACAAAACGGCAAAGCCAATGAACGCTTTTCCGTAATTTCCCTCTCATGGACGGGCAAATTTGCACGGCCTCTCTCTATTGGCAGTAGAGGCTATCGGCGGAAAGGGACAACTGTGGAATGAAACAGCTTCAGTCTGTTCGGAAAGCGTTGTTCTCTGTGAGGACGGCGCTTTTTGAGTTCAGAAAAAACTTTGATTTCCTCTATAGGCAGTCAGCCGGAAACTTTCAGACCGGTGACCGGAACGGAGTGAGCATATGCGTCCGCACAAGGGCACAGGCAGCCTCCCGGCAGGCATGGTCGGTCTCATTTTCTGCAGAACTTCTAAGCAGGGGAAGAGCTTCTTCAGCAAATTCGGGGCGGGCCGCGAGCAGTCTGGCAATGGCCTTGTAGCATGAGATACGCAGCGGGGCATAGTCACAGAAGGCCGTACTCTTATCTTCCGGGGCATCATAGACATAGTGGAGCAGGACACGGCGGAAGGCGTCAGCAAGCGGCGGGCATTGGGCAAGTGTTTCTCCGAAAGCTTCCGGGATACCCCAGCCGATGTTGCCCGATTCCTCATTCATGTGCCACATGAACCTGCGGATGATATTTTTTGCGTCTTCCGGGGAAGTGCTGTAGACCTTGCCCACCTGCATTCCCAGCGTCTGGGCTGCGCGATCTGTCATTTCTCCGCCTTCGGGCAGGCAGGCGAACAGAGGCTGAACAATGCTGATGGGCGGAATTTCTGAGCATTCCGGGGGTAGAGGATTTGCCGGCGTCCAGTCTTCACGGGCAAGCCATGCACGGATCAGAGCCTTCAAAGTGCGAAAATGTGGCATAAGCGCTTCTCCTTCCTTGCGCAACTATATAATCCCCTTGCACGGATTGTCCAGAAGCGGCGGAAGGACTTCTCCGTGCAGCGTTTTTTGCTGGTTCTGAAGGACGCAATTTTTTAGTGATGCTGCCGGGCGGCTCCTTTGCCGAAAGTTTTCCGTGAGCGGCATATGTTTTTCCTTGACAGAATCACCGATCCGGGACAATTATTTGCGTTCCGGTTATGCTGACAACCCACATGTGTGGGGAATATGATTTGGAGGATTTTATGAGCACAGTTCTTCAGAACGCCGTCAAGACCGAGTCAGGCGTCGAAGTCAACGGTATCTCTGTTCAGCCCATTGTGGAAAAATGCGACGGCTGCGACCGCGTCTGCGAATTTGAAGGACAGAAGTACTGCGGCAGCTATCCCGTCCCTGCCAGAAAGTGGGTTTCAGGCAAGTGCAACTTTGCAACCCACATTAAGGTCGAAGCCGCTGCCAAGGCCAAGGTGAATCCCTTGAAGGCCTCCAAGCGTGCCGCCAAGGGACGTTAAGCCTTTTTTTCATTTTTCCCTGTTACCGGATACCGCCTGCGGCATCCGGTATCTTGTATTTAATGCGCCGCGAGGGAGCAGGTATGACAGAAAGGATGGCTGGGCCTGGAGATCCGCTTTTACACAACGAACAGAAACAAACGCTTCAGAAAGAGCTTTCCCATGCCGGAGACCTTGTCTTTGAGCTGCAAAGCCGCTTGACGGCGTTCAAGGCTCTGGGTCCGGACAACGGCGGCTCAGGAGAGCAGGAAAAGGCCGATTTTCTGGAAGGCTGGCTTCGTTCCGCGGGGGTGGACGATATCTGTCACGTTGATGCACCAGACAGTCGTGTTCCTTCAGGCAGACGTCCCAATCTCATCGTTCGTATTCCCGGGCGCAGTTCCCGCACTCTCTGGATACTGGGACATATGGACGTTGTGCCGGCGGGTGAAGCGAGCCTCTGGACCTCGGATCCCTGGACTGTCGTCCGTGCCCCCGGCGATCCTGATCTCATCATCGGACGAGGCGTCGAAGACAATCAACAGGCAGTGGTCTGCGGATGCATTCTGGCAGCGGCTCTGAAAAAACTAGACATCACGCCGGATCTTGGTCTTGGGCTCATCTTCGTTTCCGATGAAGAATCCGGCAACACTCACGGCATCCATCACATCTTCCGGGAGAAACCGGATCTTGTACGGGAAGGAGATCTCGTCCTGGTTCCGGATTCCGGCAGCGAGGACGGTGACTTCATCGAAGTGGCTGAAAAGGGCATTCTCTGGCTTAAAGTCACGGTAAAGGGACGGCAAAGTCACGGTTCCCGTCCTGACGATGGCAAAAATGCACTCGTGGCTGCCGCCGGTATGATTCTTGGCTGCGCTGAGATGGAGCACTCGTTCCCGGAACGGAACGCCCTTTTTTCGCCCGCCCGATCTACCTTTACACCCACCAGACATGAAGCTAATGTGCCTAACATCAATACCATGTCAGGGCAGGAGATCTTCTACATCGACTGCCGTGTGCTTCCCTGCTATACGCTTGAAGAGGTCATTGAGGCTTTTCGCAGGTTGGGGAAGACCAAGGCGGAGAGATACGGAGTGGAGATTCTGGTAGAGCCAGTAATGAGTGAACCCGCAGCTAGTCCGACGCCGGAAGACAGCACCGTGGTATGCAGCCTGAAGAGGGCCGTTCGGGAAGTTCTCGGTCGGGATTGCCGCTGCGGCGGCGTTGGAGGATCGACGGTGGCCGTGAGTTTTCGTGGGCGGGGCATTCCCGCTGCCGTTTGGTCGCGTATTCTGGAAAACTGCCACGCTCCCAACGAGTCCGCCCGTATTTCCTTCGCTCTTGATGACGTGAAGGTATACGCTCATATGCTGTTCACCGGCTGAGCCATCAAAAGGAGTGTCCATGCGTACCATTCAGGTCGTCAACGTCCGCTGGTATAACGCCACCGCGTGGTATGGCGTCACTCTGGCACAATGCCTGCGAAACGCTGGTCATGAATCTCTTGTCGCCGGTCTGGAAGGGACACCTCCACTGAATAAAGCTAGAGAGCTGGGTCTGCCCACCGTGAGTCTGCCCTTTAATTCTCAGGATCCGCTGAATCTGCTTCGATCCTGGCGTGGAATGGACGCACTCATCAGAGAGTTCCGGCCGGATATAGTGAACTGTCATCGAGGCGAAGCATTCATCCTCTGGGCGCTCCTGAAGCATCGCTACGGTTTTGGACTGGTGCGGACAAGGGGAGATCGCCGTCTGCCGCGTGGTGGTGTGGTGAACCGTTGGCTTCACTGCCGATGCGCTGACGCCGTTATCGCCACAAACACACTCATGACTCGCCACTTCAGGGAATCACTCCATGTGCCGGAATCCCACCTTCACACCATTCTGGGCGGCGTAGATACGGCGCGCTTCCATGCCGACGCCGGAGCACGGTCCGCGATGCGAAAACTTTATGGCTTTTCCGAGCCAGATGTCGTCATGGGACTTCTCGGCCGTATGGACGAAGTAAAGGGCATACGCGAAACCCTGCTGGCGCTTGCCAAGGCTCGCGAACTCTCTCCTGCAGCACAGGCACTTCGATTTCTTATCATCGGCTTTGATTCGGAGTTTTCCACTGAGGACGTAGCTCGCTGGACAAAGGACGCCGGTCTCGGTGAACTGGGCAGTATTGTGACGGTCACAGGCCGTGTAGAAAAACCGGAAGCAGTGATCAACGCCCTGGATTTCGGCATACTTGCGTCATTGGGTTCCGAGGCCATAGCACGAGCTGCGCTGGAGATTATGGCCAGCGGCATTCCGCTCATCTCTTCCACAACGGGAGTCATGCCCGACCTCATTCCCCCACGCTATAGTTTCGAACCTGGAGATATTTCCGCTATGGCTGAACGGATGCTTCAAGCTCTGGAGTCAGAATGGCGGAGACAGCTGGGGCAATACTGTGAAGGGCGCGTTTTTAAAGGCGGTCTCCGCCTTGACGACTTTCTTCATGCAACGCTGAACGTCTATAACGACATATTGAAAAAGTCCTGAA
This sequence comes from uncultured Mailhella sp., assembly GCF_947631555.1. Taxonomy (GTDB): domain Bacteria; phylum Desulfobacterota; class Desulfovibrionia; order Desulfovibrionales; family Desulfovibrionaceae; genus Mailhella. Next base: position 19,678 of record NZ_CANRLT010000014.1, read on the forward strand.
CTCTGTAAGCATCCAATGGAAGTCTCTGCCAAAAGGTGCTTGCAGAAAAATGTTGGATAATGTCTGTGTGCAAACATGGGGCGGAAGAATGTCGACTGTTGTCCTGGCTTTTCTCGTTTTAACCTGTGCGTTTCCATGCGTCAGCGGCGCAACGGAAAGCACGTTGACGCCTCAGGTATGTACGGAGACAGCAAGACTGCCGGAGCAGCTTACGTCTGGAGGATACTCACACATGCAACCTGGCGGGAAAACAGGTGAAGCAGCTCTGCGGCAATCAGCGGAACCGGGAACGATCAGAATCGCCATAGGTAAGGAAACGATGACGGCCGTTCTCGAGAAGAATCCGTCCGCCGAAGCTTTTCTTGAACTCCTAAAAGAAGATCCAGTCATTGTATCCATGCACGATTTTGGCGGGTTTGAAAAGTCCGGCGAGCTTGAAACGAAGCTTGTCCGCAGTGATACCCGCATTACGGCTGAACCGGGGGACGTCACCTTGTATTTCGGCAGGACGATTGCCATTTATTATGACAGCAATACTTGGAACCTCACAAGACTTGCCAGAATCAAGGATAAGACGCAGACGGAGCTGAAAAAGCTTCTCAAGGCCGGTGGTGAAGACGTCACTGCGACATTTTTCATCGAATGAGCGGTGCCGAGGCAACCGCACATTCCAGTAACGCTGTCCGGAATGATTTCAGAGTGATGAATGATAAGGTATGTCCGGCGGCGTTTCCCAGAGCGTCAGCGCCCGGCAGACTTCGTTGCCGTCAGGGACACGCTGTATACTGTGAAGCAAGGCATGGGGAACTTTCCTGCCCATGACCTCAGCGGGTACGCCCGCCGGAGGTGTCACGGGTGCATAGAGGCTTCTGAGTTCTTCCTGAGGAAAGCATTCGCTGCGGAAAGTGACATCGACAAGACTGGGGATGGGGAGTGTTCCATTCGGACTTCCGTCGTAGATTGGCTGCGGGAGAGCCTCCATGAGCCACGCCAGATAACGGGTATTGTTCACATGGCCGTTCATATCCAGATCGTCACAGCGCACTCGGATAACACTGTCGCCCGTTTCTTTGCGGAGACGGGGAATGACCCGACAGGCAAAACCGTCACAGGGTCTGGGATGCTTCGGGTAACGATCCGCCAACGGTTCAGGGATTGAGGAAAGGGAGCGCTCGTGAATGTCCATGACCAGCCAGGCGCTGCCGCCGCTGAGAATAAGTCTTCCTTCGGCGTCGTAGATTTCATATCCGCGTGTGCCAAAATGATCCAACGTAGAAGGCCAAGTATGAACGCGCAGGTGTTCTTCCGCCACGGGAAGCCTGACAATGCGCAGAACCAGACGGGCGAGTATCCAGGTCTTTCCCAAAGGAAGCATGTCGTTTGCACCGAACCCCAGGGTGTCAGCACTCAGTCCTGCAGCCTCCTGAAGCCAGTTGCCCACGGCGGAGAGCGTCGCTACTCCATTGGCTCCGATTTCGCCATAGCGAACGGAAAAATCCATGTCATAGGCCAGTTCTACAAAATTTCCTTCTGGTTGTATCATCAGGACTGCCTTTTTATTAAGAGAGATTTCCACAGCATTGAGTAGGAGGTTAGCACCAGAGAGCAGTGGAGTCCAGTACGGTGCGGTTTGCCGTTTCCAGGAGTTGGAAACAAAAGATCGTCTGAAAATTCCGAAAAGATGCTCATCGTTAATGTAAAACTTTAATAAAACGTTCTTTCTTCAAACAGCTTGTCGCCAGGCGATGAAACAGACTGGACAGAAAAAGGTCTCTCCCGTTATAGTCTGAGGGACGGCAAAGGAGAAGCAGCCATGAAGCAGGCTTTCGTTTGTCTCGGGTCGAATATGGGCGATGCCATGCAGAATCTTGAACGTGCTCGCCGTGAACTGGCGGCACTACCTGGAGTTTGCACAGTCACTGCATCCCAGATTTACAGGACGGAGCCGCAGGGCAGGAAGGAACAGCCCTGGTTCCTCAATCAGGTTCTTCGCCTTGAATGCATGGAAGATATGACGGCTTGCGGACTTCTTGAAGCCATGCTTGACATGGAAACTGGGATGGGGCGGATCAGAGACTCGTCCGATCGCTTTGGGCCTCGCGTCATTGATATGGACCTGCTGCTTTTCGGGGAGGAATGCAGCAGCGATCCTCACGTTACACTTCCTCATCCGCGCATGTCGGAGCGAGCCTTCGTGCTGGTTCCTCTCGCGGAACTTGCGCCTGACTTGAGACTGCCGGACGGCAGGAGTATACACTCTCTGCTTAACGCCTTGAATTATCGGCTTTCCGGCACTTCGATCTTTCAATAATGTTTAAGTACTTTCCCTGAGACGGGGTCTTTCAAAAGGAGCGGATATGATCTTCAAGGTTGTTCTCTTTGTACTGGTCTGCTATGTGCTGTACCGGCTTTTTATGAACGATCGCAAAAAGAGTGCCGATCAGGAAGTAAAAGAGCAGAAAAAGCGCATGGATACAGGCGAAATGGTTCAGGATCCCATTTGCGGCACGTACGTGGACAAGGAAAATGCCATCAGCGTCCGCAATGGTGATCAAGTCACTTATTTCTGCAGCTATGAATGCCGTCAGAAATATCTGGATCACCTTGAGGAACAGCGGAAACTGGACTAAATGAGTCCGCAGATACTGATAAAAGGGTCGCTATGCGCGGCTCTTTTCGTGTGATTCAGACCGCAGAAAATGCACAGAAATGCCGTGTTTCTTTCCCTGTCTCATAGACGTAATGTCCAACCTTCAACCAATCTGTGCCGGGCGGGGTATGGAATTCTTCCAATGAAAGAAAGACCACAACTCCTCCAGGTCTGAGAAACCCGTGGACAAATTCAAGCAGTTCCCTCCAGGGCATGAATGCCCGGCTCACGATGAGGTCTGCCTTTTTGTCCCGCATGAAAACTTCGGCACGCCCTCGAAACACTCGTGTGCCCGGCAGCGTCTGGCGTGCCAGGACAGTAGAAAGAAAGATGGCTCGCTTTTCCCGTGCCTCCACCAGCCAGTATGTGCCGTCCTGCCAGAGTATGCGGAGCGGTATGCCTGGAAGCCCGGCGCCGGCTCCAAGATCCCAAATCTCTGGGGCAGTGGGGAGTTTCATCAGGATTTGTTCCTGAAGAAAGTGTTCGAGGTGGAAGCTGTCCATGACAAGCTCATCCAGTGCATCACGCCAGCGCTTTGCCCCCACAAGATTCATGACCTTGTTCCACTGCATGAGCAAATTAAGATAGTCTGAAAGAGCCTGAGCCTTGGCCTTGTCTAATAAGAAGCCCTGTCGTAAGCAATATTCAACGAGAAAGGCGGGTGTGCACCCACTAAGCGCATCCATCGCTCTTTACCCATGCGTCCCAGGTTGTTTTAATGAACCGCACGATCTGGGCGTGCTCTTCACGTCCAGGGCCGCTGATGGTGACGGCTTTCCCAAAACGTATACGGACGGGAAGCTGGGGGCGGATTAGCCCCAGATCCTTGATAAGTGTTCCCTCCGCCCAAGCGTCCGTCTTGAGGGCTATGGGCACGACGGGTACTTTGGCTTTGCGGGCCAGCTTGACGCCAAGACTGTTGAAATCCTTTTCCTCCACCACGGGCATACGGCTGCCCTGAGTGAAGATGATGATGGATCGGCCAGAGGCAAGAATTTTGCTTCCTCCATCCAGAACGAGGGCCAGATCCTCACGTGGGTTTGCGCGGCCAAGAGCCAGAGGTTCACGGGAGGCAAGTACCGGCCCCAGCACAGGATACCTGAGCAGGGACTTTTTGACGACGAATGTCACGTCCTTGCGCGGCTCAATGATACAGGGCAGAAACATGGTTTCCATGGTACTCATGTGATTGGCTTCAAAAACGCAGGGGCCGTCGAAGTCGATATTCTCCACTCCATCGATATGCAGGGAAAAGCCGAGGCGCTCCATGAGACGGGCGACCTGTTCGCTGTCATGGATCCAGCGTTCTGCAGAATAGCGGCCGGACTTGAACGTTTTGTCAGCGTCACGAAAAATACCGATCATGCCAAAATAGAAACGCAGAGTAGGAAAGTTGACGCGGACATCCGAGATCGGAGTTTCGTAATTGCGGGAAAACATCATCGAGTTCATGGCATCCTCAAAACTCATCCGTCCTGTGCAGTGCGGCGATGCCTTCTGTGCCAGGAGTTGAGACGGGGTTCTTCGCCCTGATCCTTGCTTTGATAGTAATGGCGAGCGAGTACGGTTTCCGGAAGGTATTCCTGATCTACCCAGGAGCCAGGAAAATTATGGGGGTACTGGTAATCCTTGCCGTAGCCCCATTGCTTCTGCAGTGTGGTCGCAGCGTTGCGCAGGTGGAGGGGCACGGGCTGCATACCGTTGTTCTTTATCTCGCGTACAGCGTTGTGGTAGGCAGCGTAGCTGGAATTGCTCTTTGGTGCAAGGGCGAGATACGTCACCGTTTCGGCAAGAGGAATATACCCTTCGGGCATTCCGACAAATTCCACGGCCTGTTGGCAGGCGACGGCGAGAGGCAAAGCCTGCGGGTCACCGAGACCCACGTCTTCCGAGGCTGAGAGGATGAGCCTGCGGCAGATGAAACGGGGATCTTCTCCGCCCTCCAGAAGACAGGCAAGATAGTAAAGGGCGGCGTCCGGATCACTGCCACGAATGGATTTGATCATGGCCGAGGCCAGTTCATAGTGACTGTCACCGTTTTTGTCATGGCGCGCTACGAGTTCAGGCAGCGCCTGCTGCACATGGACGAGCCCCCGTTGATCTTCAGGAAGTGCGGCAACGTATTCAAGGAGATTGAGCAGAGAGCGGGCGTCTCCTCCGGCAGACGCGGATAAAAATTCTAAAACATCATCAGCAAAATTGACCCCAAGCTTTTCGGCACCCCGTTTGGCCAGAATGACCAGTTCGGAGCAGCTTAGGGGCTTCAGTCTGAGTACATGGAGACGGGACAGAAGTTGACGGGTGACGCTGAAGGACGGATTTTCCGTAGTCGTGGCGATCATGGTTATTTCGCCACTTTCCAGAAGAGGCAGGAAAAAGTCCTGCTGCGCCTTGGAAAAGCGATGCAGTTCGTCCAAAACGAGTACGTCAATGCCTGAAATTTGTCTGCGAAGCTGTGCCAGTCCCGCTTCAGGAGCGCTGAGGCGCAGGAAGCTGTCACTTTGGGAACGTGCGAGGAGCAGCGCAAGCGTTGATTTTCCGCATCCGGGCGGCCCGAACAGCAACAGGCTCGGCAGGTGTTTCGCCGAACGAAGAGTCTGGATCTGAGAGCGGAGATGGCTCTGACCAACAAACTCTTCCCAGATGGACGGGCGAAGTTTTTCCGGAAGTGGCGCTTTCATGTCTCGCTCTCCTGCCCCTGCCGTTTCCACCAGTGCAGTCCAAGGGCCATCAGTGCGGCAGTCTCCCAGCGGAGTATGCGTCTGCCCATGCTGAGGGCGTGGAAGCCTGCATTGCGAAGTTTTGCCGCTTCGCTGTCCGTAAAGCCTCCTTCCGGCCCAATGACGCAAAGTGTACGCCCTGGTAGGGCAAGACAGGCTTCGTCCATGAAACCATCCGTGGTCAGACGGTGTTCAACAAGCACATGACGGTGTTCAATATCGAGGCTTTGATGGATAAGTTCTTCCACTCCGCCCGGCAATGTACGCAATTCGGGAAGCCACGGATTTTGGCTTTGCTTCGCTCCGGCCACCAGTGAGGCTCGCCATGCTTCCTTGATATCAGCTGGGACGGGGAACTGACTGCGCTCTGCCTGCCAGAACCAGAGACCTTGGGCTTCCAGTTCAACGGCTTTTTCCAGAAGCCAGCTCCGCCTGGCCTCTCTGCCCCAGCCTGCGGCCAGAACAACGCCTGACTTGGGACGTGGAACAAAGGCTTCTTTCAGTACAGTCAGGGAGACGCACTGCCGGGAAATGGAAGAAATAGAGCATACGGCCGTACGTCCGACACCGTTGAGCAGAAGGATCGTTTCTCCCTGACGAAGACGGAGAACTCGACTCAGATGATGCGCCTCCTGGCCGGAAAGCTTCGGAGAGGGTTCCCACTGTCGTGGAGAAAGATAAAATGTATGCATAGACACTCCTTCCAAACCTGCGCCAGAAGTATAGCGACAGCGGGAGCTTTTGAAAAGCCCGGAAGTCATCCCCAGAATGCACTGACAGCACGGGGTGTTAAGACATGAGCGGAAAGACTTGCCCCGAGGGCAGGCTGCTGATATGCTTGAGGCCGTCAACAGCAGTATTTCCTTTAATGCACACACTCAGAAACAGCCATGATCGTCAAAAATCCCGTTGAATCCATACTTGCGCTGGCCGCCAGCGTTTTCGATGCTTATTCCGTAGTCCTGTTTGACGCCACCAGGGACGGGCAGGGCGCTCAGCTTATCGCTGCCTACAGTCAGGAAGATCATATCGATCAGAATACTGTGGTCACGCCGGGCAGGGGACTGGTGGGCTGGATTCTCCGCAACAACAGCCCCATTGTTATCGGTTCCATTGACGAGACACATGCGTATCTCGGCTATTATGAAGAAGACTGGGAGCCGGATATCTGCTCTTTTTTAGGCTGTCCCCTTCCCAATGGCGGCATACTCTGCATCGACAGCCGCCAGCGTCAGGCTTTTTCTCAGGACAAACAGGTGCTCATCGCGACCTTCGCTGATATCCTTTCTCAAACGCAATCCATGGAAATGCCCAAGGAACAGGGGAAATCGAAATACCTGCAAGCCCTCGATGAACTGGACAGGCTGCGGAAAAACTATTCCGGCTGGAAAGTCTATCTGCAAAAGGCACTGCCCATCATGCTCAAAGCTTCAGGTATGCAGTATGCGGTATTCGCTTCGCGCGTGGAAGGCAGTTCGAACTATATCGTTGAAGGGGAAAGTCCGGATCTGCTTCTCACAGATCAACAGCCGTTGGAACTATCCGTACATAACGGCATCATCGGTTGGGTCTTTCGCAATGAAGAAGCTGTCTATAATGATGGGCGCACTGGTATGACGCCACTATTCGGGAAACGCGAAGGTATTCCAGAATTCAGCAGTATGCTCTGCACTCCGGTGAGTATGAATAAAAATACTTGCGGCGTCCTCTGCCTGACCTCTAAGGAAGGAATGCCGATCGGCGAAGAACTGCGCACCTTCGGGCGTCTTGCAGCTGACGACCTTGGCCGGCTTCTGGAAATGCTCTCTCTTCGCTATAAGCTGCGTATGGCGGAAAAGGAACGAAAAACTGGCGGACAGTAATCTCTGCCACCTCTCCAAAAAAAGCAAGGTATTCACCAATGTCCTGGAACGGTTCTCTAAAAAGGCACGGTAACGCAGACCGCGGAGCAATCAATGGAACTTTTCTGCTCCGGGGGAAATTCTGCCTGACTGTACGGCCCAGATTAATTCTGGCGTGAGCAGACTTTGCTGATGTTCAACCAACCCCTGCAGCTCAAAGACATCAACAAACATGCCATCGGATGTACTGCCTGGTGTGGGAATCGCCGGACATGGGCCGGCAAGAAAAAATGTGGCAGAAAGATTGGCTCCGGTACTGTCGGCATAGGGCAGGGAACCTATGTTGCGCAGTCTGGTTGCGCCTATACCGAGTTGCACGGCAAGTTCGCGGCGTGCGGCGTCTTCCGAAGATTCTCCAGCAAAGATTCGTCCTGCGGCAGAAACGTCCCAAAGCCCTGCATAGAGTGCTGAAGTTTTCGTTTTTTTCTGAAGATAGACTTGTCCGCGAATATTTTTGAGGCAGACCAGCACCACTCGATGAAGCAATCCGAGAGAAGGAGCCAAACTCTGGGATGTGAGTATGAAAGGACGTCCGTACGCATCTAAAAGTTCAACCATCTGTTGAAGCTGGGACGGGGGGAGAGCGTAAGGCCCATCAGGCAAAGAGGAAAGGTATCGTCTGTGCATACGTTGTTCCTGAACTGTTTGAACATGGTCGTTTATCCCTGCGCTGTCAACTCTGTACTTTTTCTTTTTTGCGCGGTACATATACCACATGAACGTAATCCGCTGGCTCACTCTGAAGGATATGCCCCTCGTGGCAGAACTTGAAGCTCTCTGTTTCCCCACAGCGTGGTGCGTTGAACAGTTTATCCATACATGGAATAATGGCTTTTTTGCGGCTTACGGTTCCTTCCTTGGGGAAACTTTGACGGCGTATATCACCCTTTCCGTGTCATCCGAAGAACTGGAAGTTCTGAATATCGCCGTCCTGCCCAAATATAGGGGGCAGGGGCTTTCTCGGCCACTCATGGGCTTCGCTTTGGCCGATACTCTGAAAGGTGGACATCTTCTTCGTCTGGGCAAGATGGCAAAAGGTTGGGAATGTGCCTTTCTGGAAGTTCGTCCCAGTAATGTTACGGCGCTGTCGCTCTATGCCAGCCTTGGTTTTCGCTGCGTTGGACGACGTAAACAGTATTACGAAGACGGTGAGGATGCACTTGTGTACTCGCTGGAGAAACAGGATTTCCTGAATACCTGGCATGAGGAGAAGCAGCTATGAGAAGAAAAGACAGAGAAGTTTCGGATCGTGCGGCAATTTTCGACATTATGAAACGCTGTCCGGTCTGTCATGTGGCTTTCGGCGGCGATGACTATCCGTACGTCATTCCCTTATCCTTCGCTTTTGCAGAAAAAAACGGTGGTGTGATTCTGTATTTCCACAGTGCAACGGAAGGGCACAAACTTACCCTTCTGGCACGGGATCCGAAGGTGGCCTTTTCCATGGAAGCCACCGATGTGTCCGTAGTCACCGATGACAACATGGCCTGCCGCAGTACGGTATTTTTTGAAAGTGTCTGTGGAACTGGCGAGATGTATTTGCTCTCAGAGGAAGAAAAACGCGCGGGACTCATCGCGATTGCCGAACGCTACAGAATGAAAGGTGGTTCCTGTCATATTCTTGACGCTGCGCTTGAACGTACCACGGTCATGGTGCTTCAGGTGCGCGAGATCACGGGAAAGCGGCATCTGCAAGAACACTGCTAAAAGGAACGCGGCCCTGCCGGAACGCCAGGCGTGCTGGGAAAAGCGGAAGCTCGCCTTGACGGAAAGGAGTCGGCATCGGGATGATAGCGCATGTATGGTTCGCGCCCCGAAGTCAAGAAGAAATCCGAAAGGCATTATCATTTTCACGAGATTTGATTAACTTTTCGCTAAAACAGTCTCCTTTCCGGACATCTTCTTGATAGGTTCAGGCTCTGATGGCTTGCGGAGAGTGCATGCATGTATCCGGCTTTCGCTTTTGCGAGCCATGATGAAATCCGCACGATGAGTTCCTATCACTTTTTCAGGGTTGTTACCTTTGCTTCATGCCGGAGTTCCCCATCGTCGGCTCTGCCGTTTTCTTATCTTTCAAAAAAAATGATGCTCACAAAGAGGTTAAATACTGCCTTCGTTGTTCGGGATTCCTCCTGTTCGTTTAAAGGTTTATATCATCAGCGGCCACTTCAGTAGAGGCGTCTGCATGTGAACATGACAGTAGTAGACGTCACCGAAAAGACTTTCTTTGATGAGCGCCTCCGGCACGGCAAGAACTTTCCCGTTTTTTAATATTTCAAGGCAGACAAGGTAAGGCCTGCCCGAGACGTGAACATTGACAAAAAAGGAATCCGTACTCAATAATAGATATATGGCGTTACTGTCTCCCCCTTCAGCTTGCACTGAAGGTCATCCGGCTGACAGAAGCCTCAAGGCAACGATTTCTCGTACCACACGACGTGTACAGCAAGAGGGACAATTTTTTTGCGTTGAATTCCGCACATGAGAAATACTTAATCATCATTCAGCAAAGGCAGGTAAGACATGGCCGTATCCCGTATTGATCTCCATATCCACAGCACGGCTTCCGATGGTTCGGACAGCCCTTCAGCCATCGCAGAACAGGCGGCATCCCTGCATCTTGCTGCCTTTGCGCTGACAGATCACGATACGTTGGAAGGACTGGAAGAAGCGGAAACTGCTGCGCAGCGTCTGGGTGTGCCCTTCGTGCGTGGCTGCGAAGTGAGTACTCACACTGAATGGGGGGCGGCACACTTCCTCGGACTGTGGCTGCCGCACGACAAAGAGCGCCTGACTGAACTGCAGGAAACACTTGAAGTGGTGCGAAAAGACAGAGCAGAGCGCAATTTTCGCATGACTGAAAAACTTCAAGAGCTGGGTTTCCCCGTGAACTATGAAGAAGTCACTGCGATCGCTGGAAATAAAGTAGTCGCGCGTCCCCACTTCGCTGAACTGCTTGTCAAAAAAGGTATTGTGAAGACAGAGGTAGAGGCGTTCGAGAAGTATCTTGGCAACGGCAAACCGGCCTACATTCCACGCAAGGTTCTTTCTCCCGAAGAGGCTGCTGAGCTGCTCAAGCGAAGCGGGGCCCTGGTGGTCATGGCCCATCCTCGGTTGCTTAAGGCTCCTCGGAAGGCGCTGGAACAGCTCATTGCCCGCCTAGTTCCTCTGGGGCTTGACGCACTGGAGGCGTACCACAGCGAACACAAACCCAATGATGTGCGTATATGTGTCGAACTTGCCAGAAAGTATGGCTTGCACCTTTCTGGTGGTTCAGATTATCATGGTACGCACAAGAAAGATATTCGCATGGGCTACGGGAAAGGCAGTCTGTGCGTGCACCGCGGAATCTACGACGATCTTTTGCAATACAGGGAAGAGAAGGGACTCATTGATTGACCTTAACGCTTACAGAAAAAGCCGCTCCGACAGAGAGCGGCCTCTTCTGTAGCTTGAAAGAGCCCACGGGAAAAACGAGTATTATTCTTCCCATGCCTTGCCCAGATCTTCAGCAATGACCGTGGGCTGAATCGATTCTGCAAGAGCTTCTTCCAGTGTCGCTTCGCCGCTGAGTACGAGGATAAAGTCAATGCCTGCATTTTCAGCAAGCTTTTTGTCCGTACTCAGGCGGTCGCCCGCCATGACCATGTCTTCCCTGCGATATTTTGACGTGAGCGGTTCCAGAACCGCGGGGTCTGGTTTTCCGAAAATATATTGTGGTTCGCGCCCGGTAGCGACTTTGTACAAGGCAAGCATACTGCCGACGTCCGGCAGAGGGCCTTCGGGAGACGGACAGACTTTGTCTGGATGGGTAGCGAGAAAGAGCACGTTCGGATGATTTTCCAAAAGCAGGGCAGAGCGGGACAGCTTCTCATAGGTAAGCTCGGTGTCATAGGCGAGAATGACGGCCTGAGCCCCTTCTTCCTGCTGAGCCAGTTCCGGCATACGTTGGGCCAGATCTCTGCAGAAATCCCTGTTGCCCACGATATAAGCGGTATGGATACCGTGAGTTTTCAGAAAATGTACCAGAGGCGTGGTGGGTGAAAGGATGAGATCCAGCGTCGCGGGTATCCCCATTCCATTCAGTTTTTTCACATAGGTATCTGGAGCTTTTGACGTGTTGTTGCTGAGGAAGTGGAAGTCCAGCCTGTCCCAATTGTTGCGAATGAAGTCCACAGCCCCCCGGATCGGGATGTTCCCAAGGTAGACGGTTCCATCCATATCGAGAACGACACAACGTTTTTCGGAAATCTTCATGGCAGACTTTCTCCTGTGAGAGGTGACAGTACTTGTCTATACCAAAGAGTCTATCCAAGACAAGAGGAAACCTTTTTGTTTTTAATTTGTTGAATTTTTTGAAATTACGCCATGTTATACGATATCTTGACGCCCGTTCCGTTAGGGGCTACACAAAAAAATCATATTGATTCATTTTTCTCAAACGAAAAGATAACCGTGTGGGAAGGGTGGAAATGAAGCATACAACTGTAGTCATCATTGGCGGAGGAGCCACAGGCATAGGCATTCTGCGTGATCTGAGCATGCGCGGAGTCAAGGCCGTTCTTCTAGAACAGGGGGGCATAGCTGCGGGAGCGAGTTCCCGTTTCCATGGTCTGCTCCACAGCGGCGGTCGGTATGCCGTCAAAGACAATGAAGCGGCGCGGGAATGTATCGAAGAAAATACGATACTTCGGCGCATCGGCCGCGAATGTGTCGAGGAATCGGAAGGTTTTTTCGTCCTTACCCGCGAAGACGATCCTTCCTATGAAAAAATATGGGTAGATTCTTGTGAAAAAGCTGGTATCAGCGCTGCTCCTTTAGATGTTAAGGATGCGCTCAGACTTGAACCGAACCTTGATCCCGATATTCGGGCAGTCTATCGCGTCCCAGACTCCAGCGTAGACGGTTTCCGCTTGGTCTGGCACAACGCGATGTCGGCTCGCCGCTATGGCGGAGAGATGCTTACGCATCATCAGGTCATTGCCATTGATCAAGAAGGAGGACGGGTGAAAGCCGTACGCGCCCGTAATCTTATCACCGGCGAAGAAGTCTGCATAGCCTGCGAAATGGTGGTGAACGCCGCCGGTTCCTGGGCCGCACAGATCGTTCGGCTTGTGGGACTGGACGTGGGTGTACAGCCAGACAGGGGCACACTCATCGCCTTTAACCACCGCTTTACCTCCCGCATCATCAACCGACTGCACATGAGTTCCGATGGCGACATTTTTGTACCCCACGGTTCCATTACCATTCTTGGCACCACATCGTTCAAGGCCGACCGGCCTGACGATCACCATGTTCCTCCAGAAGACGTTCTCCGGCTTCTTGACATTGGCGAAGTGCTTTTCCCACAGCTTCGCAGTTACCGCATTCTTCGGGCATTTGCCGGCACCCGTCCCTTGTATATCAGCAACGGCAGCGCCGCAGGGCGAGCGGCAAGCCGCGGCTTCCACATCTCCGACCATTCGGAGGAAGGCTTGGAGGGGATGCTGTCCATTTTCGGCGGCAAATTCACGACGTACCGCCTGATGGCCGAAAAGCTCTGTGATCTTCTCTGCAGCAAACTCGGCGTCACGGCAAAATGCCGCACGGCTTTGGAGCCGCTCATCGCCGATCCTTCCCCCGAAGTACTGGAAAAAGCCAGGAAGGTTTTTCCCGTCCACGGGGCGGAGCTGGCAGCCAATCGTTTGGGAGATGCTTTCCCCACCGTTGTGGAACGTGCTGAGGCCATGAAGGAAAATACGCTTCTCTGCGAATGCGAAATGGTTTCCCGCGCGGAAATCGAATTTGTGGCAAACGATCCTGCCAGCACGTCGCTTACTGATGTGCGTTTGCGGACACGTCTGGGCATGGGAACCTGTCAGGGAACCTTCTGCTCACTGCGTACCATTGGCACACTTACGGAATGCGGCGTATCTTTCCCGATCTCTCCCGCCGAAAACCTGAGGGGATTCCTCCAGGAACGCTGGAAAGGCCTGCGGCCTGCACTTTGGGGCATACAGGCCAGAGAGATGGAGCTTGGGCGTGCGGTCTATGCAGCCACACTGAACCTCGATGGAGCGAAACATGAACAGGAAAAGTGATATCCTCGTTGTTGGTTCAGGCCTTGCCGGTATGACGGCGGCACTGACAGCTGCTGCATCTGGAAAATCGGTAACACTCCTTTGTTACGGCGCAGGTTCCTTGTCCATCAGCAGCGACTGCATTGATGTTCTAGGATATTTTGGCGGTGAGCGTACGAAGGAGCCTTTCACAGTCATGGAGCGTCTGCCGGAAGAACATCCCTACCGCAAAATCGGCACGCAAGCAGTCAAAACCGCGTTGGAATGGTTTGAAAAATTTTGTGCCGGCGCGGGATTAGATCTACACAAACCGGCGGAAGGAGAGGGCAACCACGAACTCATTACTGTCATGGGAACCACAAAACCGAGCTGGCTTTGCCCTGACAGTCACGATGCGGCCTGTATCCGTGATGCAAAACATATTGCCGTCTTCACCGTTGAAAACATGAAGGATGTGCATCCAAGACTCATCATCGATCAGCTCAAGCATTATCCGTTCTTGGCAGATAAGGATTTTCAAGGCTTTACCCTTCCTTGTCCCATCAAGGATGCCCGCCGCAACATCACGCCTCTGGACATTGCGCGCTATGTGGACAAGCCTGATGGTCTGCGCTGGCTTCACGAAAATCTGGAAGCTTTTGCCGGGAAGTTTGATGTTTTTCTGCTTCCGCCTATCTGTGGCATGGAGCTCGCTCAAAACGTATGGAAGAAACTCAGCACTGAGCTGAACGTCCGTATTGTCGAAATGATCTCCATTCCACCTGCGGTCTCCGGTCTGCGACTGTACGATGTACTGCGCAAGTCGCTCAATCAGAAGGGCGTGTACCTGGCCGAGAACGTCCAGATCCTGAGTGCGGATGTGGAGCAGGGGAAGTGCAGGGCACTGTATTCTGAGGAGGGTCAGCGCTGGGAAGCCGATGAATTTGTCATTGCCACAGGAGGTCTCCTGAGCGGTGGTATCAGCACTGAACCAGGAAAAGCGTGGGAAAGCATTTTTCATATTCCGCTGAATGTTCCCGCTGATATAGAAGCCTGGTCTTCGCCTGATATCTTCGGCAGCAGCCTCTTTGCACGTATGGGTGTTTCCGTGGGAGGCGATCTTCGGCCTCTGGACGAGGGCGGTGCGATCCTGCTCAAGAATGTCCGTTTTGCCGGACGCGTCCTCGGCGGATACGATTTCGCTCTTGAAAAAAGCGGTCACGGAGTGGCTCTTGCCACGGGCTGGCTGGCCGGTACACTGGCTGGAAAGGAGTAGGGCAATGAAACACCGCAATCCCGATAAATGTGTTGCCTGCAGCACCTGTGTGGTGCAGTGCCCTGTTGCTGAAGTGACGTCCAAATTCCTTGGGCCACGAATGACCGGGCCGGCCTCGGAACGTTTCCGACTGCTGAACGCGGGCGAAGACGAATCACTAAGCTACTGTGCTAACTGCAAAAATTGCAATATTTCCTGTCCGCAGGGTGTAGACGTGGCCAATATCAACATGCTGGCCCGGACTCGCTACAGTCGCGAACATCGTCCTTCTTTCCGAGACTGGATACTTGCCCACGGTGAACTGGAAGCCGATCTGGTGCGATTCTTCCCCTCGAGTCTGGTCAACTTCGGCATGGTCAATCCTCTGACGAAATTCGTCCTGGACGCGATCGGTATCAGTAAGAAGGCGGATCTCCCAACCTTTGCCCGGGATCAATTTCCGGCGCTGTTCAAGTCTTACCGTCAGCCAACTCTTCACAAAAAAGTTGTTTTCTTCCCTGGTTGCTATATCAAAGCCTATGCCCCTGAAACAGGCATAGATCTGGTCTGGCTGCTCAATAGGGCAGGGTACAACGTCATATATCCTGAAAATTTCTGTTGCTGTGGCACACCGCTGTACACGAACGGCTTTGAAAAAGACGCTCGCAAAAATGCCGCTGTTAATTTGCTTGAACTGAAAAAATGGCGTGAGGAAGGGATTCCCGTCCTGTCTCTATGCCCAAGCTGCCAGCTTATGTTCCGTTCGGAGATTCCAATTTATTTTCCTGAGTTGGCTGAAGAGCTGGATGGAAAGACGGCCTTGGACGACGCCCAGGAATTTATTCTTTCCTGCATCGAAAAAGGGGAATTGCCCCTCGCTGGCGCAGAACAGAATAAACTTGATGTCATGTACCATGCGCCCTGCCATCTTCGGGCGCAGGGCATTGGTATGCCCGGGCTTGAACTTCTCAAAAAACTTCCGGGCGTACACGCTGTCAACGCTGACGCTGGTTGCTGCGGAATATCGGGCAGCTATGGATTCAAGAAAGAAAAATATGACATCGGCATGGCCGTTGGTTCACAGCTTTTCCGAACCATCAAGGATAGCGGCATAGAGCAGGTAGCTACCGACTGCGGAACCTGCCGGGTTCAGATTATGCACGGCACGGGCCATCCTGTTGCTCATCCGTTGAATATCCTACGCCGTCGTCTGGACACAACGAGACGTTAAACTTACGTCTGTTTTTCAGACACGGATGCATCTCATGAAAAGAACTGCCGGTTTTCAGGCAGTTCTTTTCATGAGTGCCCTGGAAGTCTTGCCTATACTTCGAACAAGAGGACAAAAACGTGTACGCGTTGAGCGTTATGGTATGATTTTTGCGGATTTGTATTTAAGGTTTTTTGTGTTAGATTTTCGTTCAGTTTTTTTGTTGGGCGATAAAAGTTTACATAATTTACATTATGGGACATTAATTATTATCGCTTTGTTGCCTGTTCACCTTATATAGGGGTTGCTCGACGCTCACCAGAACCTTCTTTTCTTTCATTCGCTTGCCGCGTATGCTAATATCCTACTTTGGATGAGTTCACCTTAACCTCTCACGGCTCACAGATAAAGCCACGGATACTTCCATGAACATTGAAACCTACACATTCAAAGAGTTTAAGGCTCTGGCAGCTAGTTTTCACGGGTATGCCGCACCAGGGATTCTTCTTGGTGGATACATGGTGGCTTTGGGCAAAAGATTACTTCCGGAGGGAACACTGTTCGAGGCCGTTTCTGAAACGCCAAAATGCCTTCCCGACGCCGTACAGCTTTTGTCCCTTTGCAGCATGGGAAATCAACGGATACACATTCGGGATCTTGGCCGTTATGCCGTGACGCTTTATGACAAATACACAGGACAGGGCGTCCGCATAAGCGTAGATATGGAAAAGCTTCGAGCGTGGCCGGAATATTATTCCTGGCTCATGAAGCTTAAACCTAAAAAAGATCAGGATGAGAGCAAACTGTTGCAGGAAATAGAAAATGCAGGCGATTCCGTTTGCCGGGTGGAAGCTGTATCCGTATCGCCTGAGCTGCTAGGACGCCGGCATTCTGGTTCAATCGGGATATGCCCTGTCTGCGGAGAAAGTTATCCTGTGGAACACGGGCCGCTCTGTCGAGGCTGTCAGGGAGAAAACTATTTTATCCATAAGGCAAAAAAAGAGGAATCTCCCCTTCCCCCCGGCGTTCAGGTAGTTCCGCTGGAAGATGCTGTTGGCAAAAAACTCGTTCACGACATGACCAGAATCGTTCCCGGCGAAAGCAAAGGGCCGGCCTTTACTGCTGGACAGCTCGTAACAGCAGGCGATCTTTGCCGCCTTCAGCAGATCGGTCGCTTTGAAGTAGCGATACAGACGGATGCCTCGTCTGGGGACGCTGACTTCATCCATGAAAATGCCGTGGCTGAAGCCTTTGCCAAACGCATGGCAGGAATTGGTGTACGCTACTCCCTTCCGCCTCACGAAGGCAAAATCGACTTTGTGGCCGCATATTCCGGCCTGCTCTCTGTCGATGTACGCAGACTTGAACGCTTCAACCTTGTTCCTGATGTCATGTGCGCCAGCCTGCACGATGCCACACTTGTCACTGAAGGAGAAAAATTTGCAGGTACCCGTGCCATACCGTTGTTTCTCGAACGAAGGAAGCTTGCCCTTGCACTCTCGGAGCTGGGAACAACACCGATTTTCACGGTCACGCCTCTGCGTAAGGCAAAAATGGGTATCCTCGTCACAGGTACGGAGGTTTTTAACGGGCTGATCGAAGATAAGTTTATCCCTATCATGCGAGAAAAGGCCCATCAGTACCGTTGTGACGTCCTTTGTACTGCGGTCACTCCTGATGACAAAAACACCATTGCTGAACAGGTTCAGCGCATGCTCAAGTCTGGCATCGACCTCCTCGTGACCACAGGGGGTATGTCGGTAGACCCTGGTGATGTTACCCGCCCTGCTCTGCTTGAAGTCGGACTCACCGAGGTTCTATATGGAATGCCTGTGCTGCCTGGCGCCATGGCTATGGTCGGACGTATCGAAAGTGCAGCTGGTGCCGTGCAGGTCATGGGCGTGCCCGCCTGCGCACTTTTCTTCAAGCACACGGTCTTTGATCTGCTTCTGCCGCGTCTTCTTGCGGGGCGCCGCATCACCCGTGCCGAACTCGCCCGCCTTGGGGAAGGTGGCTATTGTCGTTCCTGCTCTGTCTGCACCTTCCCCAAATGCGGTTTTGGGAAATAACATGATCGGAGTCATTCTTGCGGGCGGACAATCTTCGAGGTTTGGAAGTGACAAATCTCACCTGCTTCTTCCAGGCCGTAACATTACCCTTCTGCAACACCTTCTCTCTGTACTTTCTGCCCTGCCCTGTCTGTCTGGCACGGCGATTTCCTGCCGCTCAGAACAGCTTCCTCTGCTGGAAAATTTCGTCTCTTCCCGCTTTGTTCTTGACCATACGCACGGTGAAAACGGTAAACCAACGCCTCTTCGCGGTCTTATCTCTACAATTGAAACTTTGGATGACGCCACCCTTGTCATTCCATGTGACCTGCCGCTCATGACAACAAGCACACTGGCACTTCTGGCGAATGCTCGCTCACAACGTGCGACGCCAAAAACACTCCGCACCGCCTTTGTTCACGATTGCGGCATGATGGAACCTCTTGTCGCCATTTATGAAAAAGAAGCTCTCCCTCACCTGCTAGACGCACTTCGCAAACAGCTCTTGAGTCTCCATGACGCCATACCTCCAGAACGGCAAATTCTGGTTCCAAGCGGCGACAGATCCCCCTTTTTCAACCTGAATACGCCCGCCGATCTCTGTGCACTCGCAGGCCTTTCCTGATCTCCCTCAATTTTTATGGTTTTACCACTTTCAAGTATTCCTTGAAGATTCTCTCGTCACCCACTGCCTTTCCACAGAAAAGGCGGCCTGCCACAGACAGACCGCCTTTTCATAACAAGTTCAAAAAGCAATCAAAAAGCCACGTTTTCAGACACAAAGCCTACGCTTCGTAGGGATACTTCTTGTTGAGGAACGCTCCCCCGCGAGGACCTGGATACTGCCCTTCCTCATGAAGCTTCTTCACCGCTGCGGACTTGTCATACCAATGGGAATGAAGCAGATGTTCTGCGGTTTCGCTCAGAGGTTTATCCAAGTAGTTCTTGTAAAGGAGCTTGACTTGTGCATTATCCTGGGAAGCACGATGGGCAAAGGCCTGATCTTCGCGGTACACGCTGGCTATCCGTTCGCACATATGGGACATGAGCGTCTGGACACCGGCCATAGCACGGCCAGTCCAATGAACACCAAAGGCAAGTCCACCTGAAAGGACAAAACAGCCGTAGAGGAAACCGCGGCGAGTGACGCTGGTGATAGACATGACAATTCCTCCTTATGCCTGGCTGTTTTCAAGGCGCTGTCTGTAGCTGGCGAACAGCTGACCGGTTCTGCGTTCAAACACTTCCCAAACGGAAGGCATAATGGGCTGACCTCCTCCGCAGACACAGCCGCCGGGACAGGCCATAAACTCAATGAAATGATAGGGACTTTTGCCTTCGCGAACCATATTGAGGACAGACGGGAAATTCTTGGCGCCATGCACCACCGCGACGTGAACCTCGATGCCTCCAACGTTGATGGTGGCGTCGCGAAAACCTTTCATGCCACGAACAGGCTTGAAATCCATCTTACCGGGCTTCGAGCCGGTTACGGCCTCATACGCATAGCGCAGAGCAGCTTCCATGACCCCGCCCGTCACGCCGAAGATGGTGGCGCCGCCCGTGGATTCCCCCATGAGGTCGTCAACTTCACCGTCAGGAAGGTGCGCCAGGTCAATACCGGCCTTTTTGATCATATAGGCCAGTTCGCGGGTGTTGATAGTGGCGTCGATATCACGCATACCGCTGGCCTGAAGTTCAGGGCGCAGACCTTCGTATTTCTTCGCTACGCAGGGCATGATCGACACGGTATAGATGTTTTTTGGATCATAACCACGTTTTTCTGCGCCGTAGGTCTTGGCCAGCGCACCGTTCATGCCCACCGGAGATTTGCAGGAGGAGAAATGCGGAAGAAGGTCGGGATAATAGGTCTCGCAATACTTCTGCCAGCCGGGGCAACAGGAGGTGAACTGGGGAAGATCCTGCTTTTCGGTGAGACGTTTGACAAATTCCGAGGCCTCTTCCCAGATGGTCACGTCGGCGGCAAATTCCGTATCCCAGCAGTGAGCGAAGCCCAGCTTCTTCAGTGCAGTGAGCATCCGGCCGGTAGTCACGGATCCGACGGGCATACCAAAGGCTTCGCCCAAAGCATAGCGGACGGCAGGCGCAGGCATGGCAATGCACTTGATCTTTTTGTCGGCCAGCTTCTGTTCGAGTTCGGGCACCCATGTGTGCTGCTCATAGATAGCCCCTTGCGGGCAGTGGACGAGACACTGGCCGCAATTGATGCAGGCTTCGGGATGAGGGATGCTGTGCGCCTTGCCAGACGAGCCATAAATGGCATCTACAGGGCAGTACCGCTGACAGGAATCGCAGCCGATGCACTTCGAGGGATCAATCTGGACGAAGCCAAACTGATCCGGATTGCTTCCAACTTCGGGGGTGTGCATTTCGTACTGCACATGCTCCATAGTGATACGAGCCATTCAACTCTCCACGGCTAAAATGTGTCTCTCCTTTCGGCCTCCCGCGAACGCGGTCAGGTTGAGGCCACGGATTCCTCGTTCACAAGGTATAAAATAATACGGAAATCTTGTAAACAGTATCCTCGAAAAAACCTTCCCCGCGCAGGCATAAAAAAGAGCCATGCCACGGACTAGCGGCACGGCTCCGGCATGGATGGAGAACTCCCCTACTTGCTGGGCACGACTGCGCCTTCGTACTTTTCGTTGATGAACTTTCTAATCTCGGCACTCTTAAGAATGGCCGCAAGGTCCTTCAGTTCCTGACGGTTTTCATCCCCATCCCGCACAGCGAGAATATTGCCGTAGGTTGCGGCGGCAACGGAATCGGTGGTTTCAGCGGCCAGGGCATCTTTTACCTTCAAGCCACCCAAGATGGCGTAGTTTCCGTTGATGGTGGCAATGTCCACGTCGGGAAGCGAACGAACCAGCTGTGCAGCCTCAATCTCTTCGATCTTCAGTCCAAGAGGATTGGCCACAATATCCCGGCGAGTGGCATTCAGGCCCGCGCCGTCCTTGAGTTTCAGAAGTCCATTGTCCTGAAGCAGAAGCAGCGCGCGTGCCTCATTGGTCGTATCGTTGGGCACGGAGACAATGGCGCCTTTCTTGAGTGCCTTGAGTTCCCTGGTCTTGCCGGCATAGATGCCGAAAGGCTCATAATGCACTGTCGCGATGGAGATCAGCTTTGTGCCTTTTTCACTGTTGAAGTCCGTAAGGTACGGCTGGTGCTGGAAGTAGTTGGCGTCGAGTTCACCAGCATCGAGGGCCATGTTGGGCTGTACATAGTCTGCATACTCTACGATTTTGAGATCATGCCCCTTGGCCTTCATCATGGGAATGGCAGCCTGAAGGATCTCTGCGTGGGGAGTGGGCGAAGCCCCGACCTTGACTTCCGCTGCGTATGCGGAAGCGGCCGTCAGGGAGATGCTCAGCATGGCCGTGAAAAGAAGACTGCGAAGATTCATGGTTCACCTCAGAAAAAGGTTTGACGCCTTGCGGCATCGTGTTCAAAATAAACGTTTATCCGAACGCTTCGTCGCCCAGTTGCCCAGCATCTGAAAAAGCTGGACGATGATGATGAGCAGAACGATGGTAGCGAACATGATATCCGTCTGATACCGGTTGTAGCCGTACATGATGGCCAGCTTGCCCAAGCCGCCGCCGCCCACCGCGCCGGACATGGCCGAATAGCCGAGAATGGTAATGGCCGCCACAGCGCTTCCATTGAGCAGAGAAGGCAGTGCCTCGGGCAGCAGAACCTTGGCAATGATCTGCCAGGTGGACGCTCCCATGGACTGTGCGGCTTCCACTACTCCGCTGTCCACTTCCAGCAATGACGCTTCAATGAGCCTGGCCACGAACGGAGCCGCAGCGATGACAAGCGGAACGATGGTGGCATTGTTGCCGATGGTCGTTCCCACCAGAAAGCGGGTAAAGGGAATGACCGCAATCATTAAAATGAGAAAGGGGAAGGAGCGCGTCAGGTTCACCACCACGTCCAGAACGCCGTAAAGAACGGGCCGGGGCCAGATACCGTCCCTGCGACATATGACGAGGAGCACTCCCAGAACCATGCCGAACACATAGGAAAGGAAGGTCGAAACCACCGTCATGTAGATTGTATCCACCACACCTTCCCAAAGCATGGCTATCATCTGCGCGTCAAACATGCTTCATATCCTCCAGTTCCAGGCCACGGGACGCGGCAAAGGCATAGATGCGTTCGCAGGCTTCTGCGTCATCGGGCAGCTGGAGTACCATCTGTCCGCATACTGCACCGTCGATCTCGCGCAAGTCCGAATACAGAATGCTGAGGGGCCGTCCACAGTCAAGAATCATGTTGCCTATGACCGGTTCGAGACTGCTGCTGCCCGTGAACACGATGCGCACTACTCGCCCCTGGGGAAGCCGCTCCGGATCCAGTGCCTCGGGCATGACCATAGTTCGCGCAGCCTCCGTGCGGGGATGATAAAAGACTTCCTCCACAGGACCGGTCTCGGCAATCTTTCCTCCGGCAATGATGGCAACATGACTGCATATCTTCTCGATGACGCTCATTTCATGGGTGATGACCACCGCCGTGATACCGAGTCGGCGGTTAATATCCTTGATCAGAGCGAGTATGGAAGCTGTGGTGCTGGGATCGAGCGCTGACGTGGCCTCGTCGCACAGCAGAACTTTGGGATTGGTAGCCAAAGCGCGGGCAATTGCCACCCGCTGCTTCTGACCGCCGGAAAGCTGCGAGGGATACGAAGACGCTCGTTTTGACAGGCCCACGAGTTCCAGAAGTTCCGCAGCCCGCTTGCGCGCCGTTTCTCTGGGCGTACCAGTAAGTTCCAAGGGAAAGCAGACGTTCTCCTCGGCAGTACGCTGCATGAGCAGATTGAACTGCTGAAAGATCATGCCCATCGAGCGGCGGGCTTCGCGTAAGTCGCACTCAGGCAGACGACAGAGATCCTTTCCCTCGAAAAGCACCTGTCCTCCTGTTGGGCGTTCCAGCATATTGATACAGCGTACAAGTGTAGACTTCCCTGCTCCGCTTCTACCGATGATACCGAAAATATCACCCTGATGTATGTCAAGATTTATGCCTTTGAGCGCATAAACCTCAGAATTCTTGCTCTGGAATTTCTTCTCCAGTCCTCGTATGCTGATGATTGGCTCAGCCATGTATCGCTCCATCCGTTCTGGCAAACGGCCTGTTTCTGAAAGAAAACGAAAAAGGATGGTATCGTGTTTCATCACGGTTGTGAATAGATTTCTGCCCATGCGCATATGTACTTTCGGCAGCTTCAGGCATACTATGACAGGCAAGGCGATACTGCGCTTCTGGAGGAACGATGTCTTCCCTCAAGAAAACCAACGCTGCCCGGACCCTCGACAAGCTGGGCATTCCCTACGTTCTCAACAGCTACCCTGTTGATCCCGATGACCTTTCCGCCACACATGTGGCCGAAGCTCTCAACGTCGATCCCGCCCGCGTGTTCAAGACGCTCGTGACCCGCGGACATCCGAACGGAATAGCGATGGCCTGCATACCCGGCGACGCCGGACTTGACCTCAAGAAACTGGCGGCAGTCTTCGGCGACAAAAGTGTCGAAATGGTTCCACTGAAGGACGTTCTGCCTCTCACCGGCTACATTCGGGGCGGCTGCTCCCCTGTAGGAACCAAAAAGAAGTATCCCGTCTGCATCGACGCCAGCGCAAAAAATTTCGAAACTATCTACGTCTCCGCAGGCCAGCGCGGACTTCAGTTCGTCATCGCACCCGGAGATCTCGCACGCGCCGTTGGTGCCGTCTTTGCCGACATCGTCATGGAGTAGCCCCATGCACCTTGTCCTTCTCACAGAAATTGCCGATGCCCTGGAACGGGCACTGCCTCCGGAACAAGGGCTTCAGCTTTCCCTGCAGATCATGGCCAGGCATCTGCCCATGAAGCGAGCCTTCATCGCACTCACCGAACCCGAGGAACAGGACATCAGTATCCGCGCTTCGCTGGGGCTGTCTTCCGCAGAGCAGGCGCGCGGACACTATCTTCCGGGAGAAGGCGTCACCGGCAGCGTCATTGCCAGCGGCCGCCCGGAGATTGTCCCCGATATTTCAGACAGCTCCCGCTTCCTCAACAGAACGCGCTCCCGCAACCTCAAGCGGGAACATGCCGCCTTTCTGTGCGTCCCCATACGGCTTGACGATCAGGTGATCGGAGCCCTTGCCGTGGACAGACGCATGGGTATCAAGGAAGCTCTGGACGATCAGGCAAGGCTTCTTGTCATTATCGCCTCCATGCTGGCTCATACGGCATCGGAATGCCGTTCCCGCCCTCACACGCCGCACCGTGCCCTGCCACG
>NZ_CANRLT010000015.1 GCF_947631555.1 uncultured Mailhella sp.
CTCTGGCGTTGTTTCAGCGATTTCGCGTTAACGGCAAGATCGAAGAACTTTTATCATTATTAAAGTGATACTCTCCGCATGGGCGTGAAGACCATGTGACTTGAGCTTCTGGTCAAGGAAGAGGGGGGATCATCTCCATCAGAAAAAACTCTTGAGATAATATAAAACGGCTTCAAAAAAGCACATGTACGCATTCATGCCACATAAGGGCAATAGGCTCCCCCTTTACCAGTCGTCCCCCAGCAATTCCCGTTTCAGTCTGGCCCGTACTTTGTGGTGAAGAGATTTGCTTGGCAGAAAACAACCAACTATGTTAAGCAACTTTCTTATGCATTGTCTATATATCTTTACTCTTAGATAATTCTTTGTTTTTATTCTTGAAAAAATCGCATTTCCTATAGTTATATCACCGTCAGTATTTCACCCATTATTGATATGCGCTATAATCTTTATAATAAATTTTCCTAAACATCTTTCTTCAATTTTGTCAGAAGCATTATTATTCTGAATTATCAAAAGATAAATATTTTTATTAAACTTTCGAGAAAGTCTTTCTTGAGTATCAATGATATCTTCATCAGAAATATTTTCTCCTGTAAAACCCCACCAGACAAAAAGAACATATTTTACTTCATTAACTGTACTGTAAAGGCGCTTGATTCGGCGCTGATATTTTTTTATGACTTCAGGGTAGGCTCTATCTAAAATTGCCCCCTTGCTAAAATCATGAGGAGAAATAAGACCGATATTTTTATCTTTGTAAATATCACCATTCTCGTGCGTACCGACTTTTTCTAAGTTATCTTTTTCTAGAAAACCAAGAAAATCGTTAAGGATGAGTTCAACCCTTCTTTTAAAAGCAGCTCCCCCCAGCCAATCAAAGGGATAGGCAGCATCCCGCAGATAAAAAGCTCTAAGATAGTTTGCGCAGCCGCAATTCTCTCCAAGGCTGATGACCCGGTCAAAACGTGTAGTTTCAAGGAAGGATCGTTCGGCGGCGTTCCGGTTTGCTGCGTGTGGGGGAGAGGGAGGGGTAAACATACGATAACTCCGTTATTTCAATGAGTTTCCCAAAAAAAGACCGCAGATTGACATGTGGGGTTGCCTAAAAAACATGCCACCCGTCAAACTCTTTTTTGACGTACCCCGCAGCCCTTCCCGCACAAAAGGCAGAAAGCGCCGCTGTGCTCCTTCACCTCAGGACCACTGCCCGGACGAAAAGCCGCCCTTCCTGCGAGGCAAGTGCTGCTTCCCGTTCAGTGGAAGCGGAGCGGCAGAGAGTCGGAAACACCGCCCGAGCGCATGTGCAGGGTAAAAACCTCATCTGATG
The DNA here is from genome assembly GCF_947631555.1 of uncultured Mailhella sp. GTDB lineage: Bacteria > Desulfobacterota > Desulfovibrionia > Desulfovibrionales > Desulfovibrionaceae > Mailhella. Next base: position 1,331 of record NZ_CANRLT010000015.1, read on the forward strand.
CCGGAGCGAACGGCTCGAAAGCCAGGACGTTTTCGCCCGTGCGCGCCTCGCGGGTAAAGCGCTTCACCACTCTGCCCTCAGCATCCGTGACACTGAAGAAGATCACCCGCTGTTCCGAGCTGCCGTAGGGAACCGTGTACAGGCCGGAATCGGGATGCCGCCGCAGATCCAGAGCGTCGGTTTCGTAGCCGGAATCCGTTCTGCGCAGGGGCAGGACAATCTGCGAAAAGCCATCGGCAGGCGGCAGTTCCCGCACTTCCATGCGGTCGAGTCCCTGCTGAACTTCCGGAATATTCATGAACAGCGTCCACAGAAGCCCGCTGCGGTAATTCTCCACCATGCAAACGATGGGAAGCTGGTCAATGGCCAGATAGCTGTCGTCAAACCAGCCGTCCTTGAGGCTGAAGGCGTCATACGGCCCGTACTTGCCCCACATCTGTTCCCGGTAATTCTCCCAGAGGTTCCACAGGACACGCATGGAGTACTCAGGCGTGTAGGGCATGGAGGCCAGTGCTGCGGTCGGCGCCACCGTGCCCACCTCGTTATAGGCCGACTGGTAGCGGTAGCCGCCCTTGATGTCGCAGGAGGTCAGCCCCCAGAAGCCCTCGCTGAACTGATGTTCAGCCGGGGCGGATTCCAGACAGTAGGCCCGGTTCATGAGCGCGTGGGTGGTGTTGCGCACCATGTAGCCGCGGCGGACATGCGCGTCTGCCATGCGGCGCGGGTCAAGTCCGATGAAGGAATAATGGGAAAGGAACATGCACCCGGCGTATTTATTGGCCGCCTCGATAGTATAGCCGTTGCCGGTCTTGGGGGTGTATTCCTCGGTGGAATACCAGAACTTCGCCGCTTCCCGCGAGATGGGATGCGTGGGAGAGCCGAGCGCCAGCACATACGCCACCATCGCTTCGTTGAAGCCTGAAATCTTCATGCCCATGTCAAAACCGTGATCCGGACTCCAGTGCCAGAACAGACCGTTGTTTTCGGCCTTGGTGAACCAGTGCCAGTCCACGCCTTCCCAGAGTTCGGTGATGTCCCGGCGCAGCTGCTGTTCGGTCTCCAGGTCGGCATCGAAATAGGCGCGGGCGATGAGCAGCCCCTGCATGAGGAAGGCCGTCTCCACGATGTCCGCGCCGTTGTCGTTTTCTCCAAACGCAATGGTTTTGCCCGTGCGTCCGTCCAGCCAGTGCGGGAAAGCCCCGTGCAGGCTCTGCCGTTCTGTCCTGTCCTTCAGAAAGCCCGTCATGGTAAGCAGGCGTTCCACAGCGGCATCCCGCTCTATCCAGCCGCGTTCCACTGCCACAACGATGGCGGCCACGCCGAAGCCCGTGCCGCCGGTGGTGGCCTGTCCGCTCTTGCTGTTGCGGCTGTCCTCATAGGCCAGCCCGGATTCGGGGAAGGTATGTTCCCACATATAGCGGAAGGCGTCCCGCTGAAGCCGATCCAAAAGCTCACGATCCTGCAGAGAGCCGTCATGGGCGGCGGCTTCCGGTGCTGTGGCTGTGTCAGGCTGAGCTTCAGCAGCGGTCTGCGCGGCAGCAGGTTCCTGCTCAGCCGCAAAAACCGGAGAGAACGTCAGAAAAAAAGCCAGAACCGTGACCAGAGAACAGAAAAATTTCAACATGGCGGCCATCCGCTGGACAAGACTTCGCGCTTCACGCGGCGAAAGACAGTGCAAATAAGGAAAAGGGGGAGCCACGAAAAGACGTGGTTCCCCCGGGAACAACCTGAATCAAAGGGCGCTCAGGCCTGCGCCGCTTCAGCAGGCTTGTCGGCTTCCTGCTTCGTCAGCTCAATGATGGCCATGGGAGCGCAGTCGCCGCGGCGCGGCAGGGCAAGCTTCACTACGCGGGTGAAGCCGCCGGGGATGCCCGCAAAGCGCGGAGCGATCTCATCGAACAGCTTCTGCACGAGCTGATGGCTGCCAAGATCGCGATACGCCTGACGGCGGGCGGCCAGATCATTGCGGCGGGCCAGGGTAATAAGGGATTCGACCACGCCGCGCAGCTCTTTGGCCTTGATCTCCGTGGTGCGAATACGGCCGTGCGTGAGCAGGGCCTTGGACATATTGCGAAGCAGAGCCTTGCGATGCGAAGGATTTCTGCTCAATTTCTTGCCAGAGTTGCTATGCCTCATGGTGCTGCTTCCTCTTCCATTCCTGGTATTTCTTATCGAAAGAATCGATCTTGATGCCGAAATCAAGGCCCATTTCCAAGAGAACATTCTTGATCTCGTCCAAGGACTTCTTGCCGAAGTTCTTGGTCTTGAGCATTTCATTCTCGGAACGCTGCACCAGTTCGCCCACCAGAGAGATGTTGGCGCTGCGCAGGCAGTTGGTGGCCCGCACGGAAAGCTCAAGGTCATCGATACTCTTGAAGAGATTTTCGTTGCATTCCCCGTTGTCGCTGACACCAAGACCGCCGTCTTCGGAAATCTGTTCGTCAAAGTTGATGAACACGGAGATCTGATCCTTGATGATCTTGGCACTGTAGGCGATAGCGTCTTCAGGGGTAACGGAGCCGTCCGTCCAGACCTCAAGGATGAGCTTGTCGTAGTTGGTCATCTGACCGACACGGGCAGCCTCGACGGTGTAGGCAACCTTGCGCACGGGAGAGAAGCTGGAATCGAGCTTGATGACGCCAATCTCGTCGCCGAGACCTTCGTGCATATCGGCGGGGACGTACCCCTTGCCCATGCGCACTTCAAACTCGAGATTGAACTCCACGTCCTCGGTGAGCGTGGCGATATGCAGTTCGGGGTTGAGCACGGAAACGTGCTGATTGCCCTGAATGTCGCCCGCGGTCACTTCACCCCTGGTGCCTGCGCTCAGGGTGATGACCTGGGGAACGTCCGTATCCATGGCGAGGCGAACCTGCTTGATGTTCAGGATGATATCCGTCACATCCTCGAGCACACCGGGAATGGTGGTGAACTCATGCTGCACGCCCGCGATCTTGACGGACACGAAAGCCGCACCCTGAAGGGACGCCAAAAGCACTCTGCGCAGCGCGTTGCCGATGGTGGTGCCATAGCCGTGTTCCAGAGGCTCGCACACGAACTTCCCGTACATGGTATCTTCGGGGTCGTTCTCGCGGACGATCTGTTCGGGCTTGACAAGCACCGCCCAGTTGCGGGCGTTGATGAGTCTGTTGGCTTGTTTGCTGAGCATGGCGCTTCCTGCTTATTTCGAGTAAAGTTCGACGATAAGAGATTCTTCGATGGGAGTCTGAATATCGTCGCGCTGGGGCAGGGCCTTGACAACACCCTTGAACGCGGAACCGTCCACTTCCACCCAGGCGGGGCAGCCGCGGCGGGCGAGTACGTCCTGAGCGGCGGCGATGACAGGGATGCCGCGATGCTTTTCGGGAACGGCGATCTCATCGCCCACGCGCACCTGAAGGGACGGAATGGTCACCTTGCGGCCGTTGAGCGTGAAGATGCCGTGGCGGACGAGCTGGCGCGCCTGACTGCGGGAGTTGGCGAAGCCCATGCGGTAGACCACGTTGTCCAGACGGCGTTCCAGGATGATGAGCAGGTTGGCGCCCGTCACGCCCTTGGCCATGTCCGCATCCTCGAAGTAGCCGCGGAACTGCTTTTCCAGCACGCCGTAGATGCGGCGCACCTTCATCTTCTCGCGGAGCTGAAGCGCGTATTCGCTGAGCTTCTTGCGGGCACGGCCATGCTGACCGGGAGCATAGGGACGGCGATCCTGAGCGCACTTGTCGGTGAAGCAGCGGTCGCCCTTCAAAAACAGCTTGGTGCCTTCACGACGGCAAAGCCGGCATTTGGCGTCATTATATTTTGCCAAGGCTAGTTCTCCTTGCCTTCATGCGTTAGACGCGGCGCCGCTTGGGAGGACGGCAGCCGTTGTGGGGGATGGGCGTAACATCGCGGATGAACGCGACCTTGAACCCGGCGGCGTTGATAGCGCGCAGCGCGGACTCTCGCCCCGCGCCAGGACCCTTCACATACACGCCCACGGTACGCATACCGTTGTCCTGAGCACGGCGGGCGGCGTTTTCTGCGGCCACCTGCGCGGCAAAGGGCGTGGACTTGCGCGACCCCTTGAAGCCGCTCTGACCGGCAGAGGACCAGCTCACGGTATTGCCGCGGGTATCCGTGAAGGTAATGATCGTATTATTGAAAGAAGCCGCGATATGGGCGATGCCCAGCGGAATATTCTTCTTTTCCTTCTTCTTGACTGCACGTTTGGCTCTTGCCATCTTGCACTTCCTTGGAGCTAGGGTGTCTTGATCAGCCGAAGCATGGCTGTATCAGATAACAGCTTCCTACTTCTTCTTGCCCACATTGCCGCGGCGCGGACCCTTGCGGGTACGGGCGTTGGTGTGCGTACGCTGACCATGAACGGGCAGACCACGGCGGTGCCGCAGGCCACGGTAGCAGCCAATATCCATCAGACGCTTGATGTTCGAAGCCACGTCGCGGCGAAGATCGCCCTCGACCTTGTGGTTCGTTTCGATTTCCTTACGGACTTCGTTCACCTCGTCGGCGCTCAGATCATCAATGCTGCGCGTCCAGTCGATACCGGAAGCGGCGAGGATCTGAAGGGCGGTAGCCCGGCCGATGCCGTAAATATAGGTAAGGGCGATGTCCGCTCTTTTACCACGGGGCAGTTCAATGCCTGCAATTCTGGCCACGTTAAGACTCCTGCAACGTTAGCCCTGGCGCTGCTTATGCCGGGGGTTTTCGCAGATCACTCTCAAAACACCCTTGCGCCGGATCACCTTGCACTTGGGGCAGATTTTTTTGACGGACGGCCTGACTTTCATCGCTCACTCCGTTAGTTACTTTCGATACGCGATTAGGGCGAAGATTCGCCTGAACCGTTTCTCTTATCTGGTTATCGTTACCCTGTCAAGGGCAGTAGTTCACGACGCGGAAATCACTTTCGGAAATTGCTCGACAGGCTGAGGATCTCAGCGCCGTCGGAGTGTATCGCTACCGTATGTTCCCAGTGGGCTGACAGACTGCGATCCTTCATCTTCGTCGTCCAGCCGTCCGGCATGATCTCCACTTCATGGGTGCCGATTGCCAACATAGGCTCAATGGCCAAAACCATGCCTGGTTTCAGCGGAGGTCCGCCCGGAACACCGTCGATCATGCCGCCGCGTGGCACGAAATTCGGAACTTCCGGCTTTTCGTGAAGGCTGGCGCCAACGCCGTGCCCCACAAAATCACGAACCACATGAAGCCCTTCCGCTTCGGCGTAACGCTGCACCGCCGCCGAAATCGCATACAAATTGTTCCCGGGGCGGGCCGCCTCAATGCCGAGTTCCAGGCAGTGCCTCGTCACCTCGGAAAGATGCCTGGCCTCCTCGGACACCTCGCCGCAGAAGGCGGTGCGGGCCGAATCCCCGTTGAAGCCCTGATAGTTCACGCCCATATCGAAGCTGATGATGTCCCCTTCCTTCAGAATGATGTCCCTGGAAGGGAATCCGTGGATCAGGGTTTCGTTGACCGAGCAGCAGACCGCGAAAGGATAGCCGCAGTAGTTGAGGAAATTGGGCGTCACGCCCATATCGCTGCACATCTTCCGCGCCAGCTCGTCAAAAAACATGGTGGAAACGCCGGGGCGCACGTTGGCCACCAGTTCGTCAAGAATGGCGGCCGTCATGCCGTTGGCCACGCGCATGAGTTCGATCTCATGCTCATTCTTGATAAAAATACCCCGGAACTTTTTCATGATGCACCTTCGCAGGCTACCGCCTGGACTTGCCCATAAGACCTTCGTACTGCTGCGAGATCATGTGGGATTCCACCTGCCCCATGAAGTCAATGGCCACGCCGACGAGGATCAGCAGGCTTGTTCCACCGAAGTAGAAGGGCACGTTGAACTGCGCAATGAGCAGCATGGGCAGCACGGAGATGATGGAGATATAGATGCCGCCCCAGAAGGTCAGCCGGGTGAGCACGTTGTCAATATACTCACGGGTCTTTTCGCCGGGACGGATTCCCGGGACAAAGCCCCCCGCCTTCTTCAGATTCTCGGCGATGTCCTTGGGGTCAAAGATGATCGCGGTGTAGAAGAAGCAGAAGAAGAAGATCAGGCCGACGAAGATGATGTTATACACAATGGACGTGGGCTGGAACCAGGAGACCACCCGCTGAAGCCACAGTGCCGTGGAGAAGCCCGCCACCGTTGCCGGAAAGAGCAGAAGGCTCTGGGCGAAGATGGGCGGGATGACGCCCGCGGTATTGATGCGCAGGGGCAGGTGCGTGGTCTGGCCGCCGTACATCTTTCTGCCGATCTGGCGCTTGGCGTACTGGATGGGAATCCGGCGCTGGGCGCGTTCGACAAAGACGATGCCCACGGTCACGGCAAGCATCATGATCAGGATAAGGAGGGCAAACACGATATTGATGTCCCCGGCCTTGATGAGCTGGTAGGAACGCACAAGGGCGCCCGGGATGCCCACCACGATGCCGGAGAAGATGATGAGGGAAATGCCGTTCCCTATGCCTTTCGCGGTAATCTGCTCGCCGAGCCACATGATCAGGATGGTGCCCGCCGTAAGGGTGACGATGGTCACCAGGCGGAATTCCCAGCCGGGATGGAGAACCACGGGAGCGTTTTCAGGGCTGACCATGCCCTCCAGGAGAGCGGCGATGCCGAAGCCCTGAATGACGGTGATCAGCACGGTGAGGTAGCGGGTGTACTGCGTGATCTTGCGTCTGCCGGCCTGCCCTTCTTCCTTGGCCATGCGCTTGATCTCGGGACTGACCACCTGCATGAGCTGCAGGATGATGGAAGCCGAGATGTACGGCATGATGCCCAGGGCGAACACGGAGACATTGCGGAGACCGCCGCCGGAGAACATGTCCAGCAGAGCGAACACCGACCCCTGGAGACTGGCGAAGAAGTGCGAGAGCGCGCTCACATCGATGCCCGGCACCGGCACATGGACCCCCACCCTGTACATGCACAGGATGAACAGGGTCCAGGCCAGTTTGATGCGCAGCTCAGGGCTTACCGCCCTTTTGTCCATGCCGGCTGCCATGGGCTATTCCCCGGCGGCAGCAGGTTCTGCGTCAGCAAGAAGTTCCTTCACTTCGCCGCCCGCGGCAAGGATCTTGTCCCTGGCGGACTGGCTGAACCGGAAGGCTTCGATGCTGACGGGACGGGACACTTCGCCTTTGCCGAGCACCTTGACGAGAGCGCCCCTGACCAGCCCGCGGCTGTAGATGTCCTCAAGCGAGATCTCCTTCTGATCTTCAGGGAAGGCAGCCAGCAGGCGATCGAGGTTGATGACTTCGTAGGTGACCTTGAACAGATAATTCTTGAAGCCGCGCTTGGGCAGACGGCGCTGAAGCGGCATCTGGCCGCCTTCAAAGCCGGGGCGGACGCCGCCGCCGGAGCGGGCGTTCTGACCCTTGTGGCCCTTGCCGGACGTGCCGCCCAGACCGGAACCGGCGCCGCGGCCGACACGCTTGCGGCCCTTGCGTTCCTCAGGGAAGGGATACAGTTCGTTAAGTCTCATTATGCAACGACCTCAACCAGGTGGGACACGCTGGCGATCATGCCGCGGGTGGCGGCGTTATCCTTAAGGGTTTTTACCATCTCACGGCGGCGCAGCCCCATGGCGTCCAGAACCTTTCTCTGGTACGGGGTCGTGCCGATACGGCTTTTGATGAGCTTTACCTTGATTTCAGACATGGCGATCCACCTTGTGCCCTACTTGCGGGGGGCTTCCAGTTTCTTACCGCGCACTTCGGACACGGCCTCGGCGCTGCGCAGGGAGGTCAGCCCTTCCACGGTGGCGCGAAGCACGTTGTGCGGGTTATTGGTGCCGATGGCCTTGGCAAGCACGTCGGTGACGCCGGCGGCTTCCATCACCGCACGCACCGCACCGCCGGCGATGATGCCGGTACCGCGGGAGGCGGGCTTCAGGAGGACGCGGCCCGCACCAAAGCGGCCAAGCACCTCATAAGGCAGCGTGCCTTCCACCAGGGGAACCTGAACCATGCTCTTGCGGGCGCGTTCGGTGGCCTTGCGCAGAGCTTCGGGCACTTCCTGGGCCTTGCCCAGACCATAGCCCACGTTGCCCTTGCCGTCGCCGACGACCATGAGGGCGCTGAAGCTGAAGCGGCGGCCGCCCTTCACGACCTTGGCAACGCGGTTCAGACTGACGATCTTTTCAATAAAGCCGGAATCCTGCTGCGTTTGCTGCTGTTCCATATCTATCCTGCTCTTGCTGTCCCGAAGGACCACTAGAATTCAAGGCCGCCTTCACGGGCGCCTTCGGCGACAGCCTTGATGCGACCGTGATACAGATAGCCGTTACGATCGAAGACAACCTTATGGATGTCCTTCTCCAGGGCCAGACGGGCGATCTCCCTGCCCACACTCTGCGCGCCGGCCTTGTTGCAGGAGGCCTTCTCACCGCCCCTGGACAGGGCCAGGGTGGAAGCGGCCGCCAGCGTGGTGCCGGTGGTATCGTCCACGATCTGGGCGTAGATGTGCAGGTTGGAGCGATACACGACCAGGCGGGGCCTTTCGGCCGTGCCGGAAATCTTCTTCCGGATATGCACCTTGCGGCGCTTCCGGCTCTCATTCTTGGAAAGAATCATGGCCGTTACCTCTACTTGCCCTTGCCGCCGGACTTGCCGGCCTTGCGACGGATGATTTCGTTTTCGTACTTGATGCCCTTGCCCTTGTAAGGTTCAGGCTTGCGCACACGGCGGATGCGGGCGGCAAACTCGCCCACCAGCTCCTTGTCGATGCCGGAGATGGTGAGCTTCGTGCCATCCGCTTTGGCTTCCAGTCCCTTGGGGAGTTCGAGGAGCACGGGATGGGAATAGCCGACGGAAAGATCGACTATGTTGCCCTTGACGGCAACCTTGAAGCCCACGCCGATGACTTCCAGCGTCTTGGAGAAGCCCTTGCTCACGCCCTCCACGCAGTTGGCGATGAGGGTGCGGCGCAGGCCGTGCTGGGCGTTGCTCTCGCTGGTTTCATCCTTGCGGGTCAGGGTAAGATGCCCGTCCGCAAGCTCATAATTCAGCAGTCCGCAGCGCGGAGTCTGCAAGGTCCCCTTGGGGCCTTTCACTTCGACCATATCTTCACCCAGCTTCACTTCCACACCCTTGGGAAGGACGATGGGCTTCTTACCTATTCTCGACATAGTTTTCTACCTTGGCTGAAGGTCGGACGGCTCCAGAGCCGCGATCACCAGACTTCACAAAGAAGTTCGCCGCCCGTCTTGTCTTCCTGGGCGGTCATGCCATCCAGAACACCGCGGGAGGTGGACAGGATGCAGATGCCGAGACCATTCTGAACGCGGGGAATCTCATGCGCGCCCACATAGACACGGCGCCCGGGCTTGCTGATACGTTTGAGACCCGTGATGGCGGGGCGTCCCTTCACATACTTCAGCGCAATGGTGATGGTGCGTTCATCAACGCTCACATCTTCCACATAGCCTTCCTGCTTGAGGATGGACGCCATGGCTTCCTTCATCTTCGAGCGCGGCACACTCACTTCCTTGTGAAGGGCCAGGTGTGCGTTGCGGATACGCGTGAGCATATCGGCAATGGGATCGGTCAACATGGTTTATCACTCCTGAAACTGAGCCGGAATTACCAGCTGGATTTGCGGACGCCCGGCAGCTCGCCGTTCAGCGCCTTATTGCGGAAGCAGATACGGCACAGGCCGAACTGACGCATGAATGCATGGGGACGACCGCACACCGGGCAGCGATTGTACGCGCGAACAGCAAACTTGGGCTTGCGGGCGGCTTTTACCTTGAGAGCAGTACGAGCCATGGCTCACTCCTTACTTGCGGAAAGGCATGCCGAGCTGCTCGAGCATCAGCTTGCTTTCCTTGTCCGTGGTTGCGGAGGTCACGATGGTGATGTTCATGCCCACGGGGTTTTCCACACGGTCGGACTCCATTTCGGGGAAGATCGTGTGTTCCTTGATGCCGAGGGTGAAGTTGCCACGACCATCGAAGCCACGATCCGGGATACCGCGGAAGTCGCGGACGCGGGGCATGGCGAAGTTCATGAGTTTGTCCAGGAAGTCCCACATGGCGTCCTTGCGCAGGGTGACGCGCACACCGATGGGCATGCCTTCACGCAGCTTGAACGCGGCGATGGATTTCCTGGCGCGGGTGACTACGGCCTTCTGACCGGCAATGGCGGTCAGGTCGGCAACACAGTCTTCAATCAGCTTCTGGTTCTGATTGGCAGAACCAAGACCGATATTCAGGGAGATCTTCTCGATCCCGGGGATCTGCATGGGAGACTTGTACGCAAACTCCTTCTGCAATACCGGAACCACCTTCTCACGATATATCGTTTCCAGACGGGTCATCGTCGTTCACCTTCTACAGGGTTTCGTTGCACTTCTTGCAGAAACGGACTTTCTTCCCGTCTTCGGTTGCCCGATACCCGACGCGGGTGGGCTTTGCGCAGTGCGGGCAAACCACCATCACGTTGGAGACGTGGATAGGCATTTCCTTGTCAACGATGCCACCGGGTTCGCGCTTGTAGGGATTGGGGCGGACGTTGCGCTTGGCAACGTTCAGCTTCTCCACAACAATGCGGTCGGACTTGCGAAGGATCTTCAGAACCTTGCCGATCTTGCCTTCGTCCTTGCCGGTGACCACCATCACCTTGTCGTCCTTATGGATACGAAACTGTTTCATAGCCTTTGCTCCTACAGCACTTCAGGGGCGAGGGAGACGATCTTCATGAAGTTGCGGGCGCGAAGTTCACGGGCAACGGGTCCGAAGATACGGGTTCCCACCGGTTCACCCTGCTTGGTCAGAAGCACGGCGGCGTTCGTGTCGAACTTGATGTAGGAACCGTCGGGACGGCGCACTTCCTTGGCGGTACGCACGACCACAGCTTCCATAACATCGCCTTTCTTCACCTTGGCGTGGGGGATGGCGTCCTTCACGGACACCATGATAATGTCGCCCACCGTGGCATAGCGACGGTGAGAGCCGCCCAGCACCTTGATGCAGGCCACTTCCTTGGCGCCGGAATTGTCGGCCACCTGAAGTCTGGATTCTACCTGAATCATGGATGTTTCCTTTTAGTCAGCCCGAAGAGGACTAGACGGCCTTTTCAAGCACGGACACCAGATGCCAGCGCTTGTTCCGGCTCATGGGCCGGTATTCCACAATCTTGACCTTGTCGCCGATTCCGCACTCGTTCTGAGGATCGTGGGCAGTGAATTTCTTGTGCCGGCGAACGTACTTCTTGAGCAGCGGATGCTGAACCAGAGTTTCGACCAGCACGACAATGGTCTTGTCGCACTTGTCACTCACCACAGTCCCGACGAGCGTTCTGCCGTTGCGCTTTTCGATTGCGCTGTTCATATCCGCTCCTACTTCTGCGCGGCCGCGGCGAGAGCCGTGAGCACGCGGGCAATGTCTTTCTTGGCGGCCGGAATGGACGCCGTCTTTTCCAACTGTGCCGTGGCATGCTGGAAGCGCAGGTTGAAAAGTTCCTGACGCAGTTCAGTCAGCTTGGCCTGGAGCTGTTCGACGCTCATTTCGCGCAATTCCTTCATCTTCATGCGAAGGCTCCCTCCTTCACCACGATCACGGTCTTCACGGGCAGCTTGTGGCCGGCCAGCGTGAGCGCGCGTTTGGCAACTTCAAGCTCGACGCCCTTGATTTCATAGAGCACGCGCCCGGGTTTCACCGGTGCGCACCAGCCCACAGGGGCGCCCTTGCCGCTGCCCTGACGGGTGGCCAGAGGCTTGGCGGTCACAGGGTGGTCAGGAAAGACTCTGATCCAGACTTTGCCGCCGCGGCGGATGTGGCGCATCATGGCGATACGGGCGGCTTCGATCTGCTGGCTGGAAAGCTTGCCATGTTCGACAGCCTTCAGGCCAATCTCGCCGAAAGCGATGGTGGCGCCGCGATTGGCCGGGCCACGCAGGCGGCCTTTCTGCCACTTGCGGAATTTGATTCTCTTGGGAGCAAGCATTAGCGTTCAACCTCTTTGTCAAGGATTTCACCCTTGTAGACCCACGCCTTGATACCGATGAGACCATAGGTGGTATGCGCTTCGGCGAAACCGAAGTCGATGTCGGCGCGCAGGGTCTGCAGCGGCACGCGGCCGTCGCGATACCATTCGGAGCGCGCGATCTCAGCGCCCGCGAGACGGCCGGCGCAGGAGATCTTGATGCCTTCGGCGCCGAACTTGCGGGCCATCTGCACGGTGCGCTTCATGGCGCGGCGGAAGGCAACGCGGCGTTCGAGCTGCATGGCGATGTTCTCGGCGATGAGCTGCGCTTCAATTTCGGGGCGGCGGATTTCGTTCACCTCGAGCGCAAATTCACGGCCGAATTTCTGCTTCAGGTCAGCACGCAGCTTCTCGATTTCCGCACCCTTGCGCCCGATGACGATGCCGGGCTTGGCGGTGGAGAGGATGAGACGGATGCGTCCGCCGAAGCGTTCGATCTCGATCTTGGCAACACCGGCGCTGTACAGCAGCTTCTTCACGTACTTGCGGATGTTGTGGTCCTCAAACACGAAGGAAGCGTATTCCTTCGCGCTGAACCAGCGAGACTGCCAATTCTTATTGTATCCCAAACGGAAGCCGTAAGGATGTACTTTCTGACCCATAGCCTATTCCTGTCCTTCCGCGAGAATTACGGTGATGTGGCTGGTGCGCTTGCGGATGTGCATGGCACGGCCCTTAGAACGAGGCATGAAACGCTTCCAGGTGGGGCCTTCGTTGACCACCACGTCCTTGACGTACATGGAGTCCACATCGATGCCGGGGAACTGGGAAGCGTTGGCCAATGCCGAACGCACCACGCCGTAAAGAACTCCGGCAGGCTTGTTGGGCGTGAACTTGAGCTGGTTCAGGGCATCTTCCACGGGAAGACCCTTGATATTCTGGGCAACCAGACGGGTCTTGCGGGGAGAAACGCGCTGAAACTTGCAGATTGCTTTAGATTCCATGACGCTACTCGCTATTTTTTGACCGCTTTCGTCTTCTTGTCCGCAGCGTGGCCGTGGAACGTGCGCGTGGGCGCAAATTCGCCCATCTTATGGCCGACCATGTTTTCCGTCACAAAGACCGGAATGAACTTCTTGCCGTTGTGCACGGCGAAGGTCAGACCAACCATTTCCGGCAGAACCATGGAACGGCGGGACCAGGTCTTGATGACCTTGTGGTCGTTGCTGGCAACGGCCGCTTCCACCTTCTTCATGAGGCTGCCGTCCACAAAAGGACCTTTTTTAAGAGATCTGGGCATGTCCGGCTCCTCTTACTTCTGACCGCGGCTCTTGACGATGAGGCGGCCGGAAGGCTTCTTCTTTGCACGGGTCTTGTAACCCTTGGTGGGGATGCCCCAGGGCGTCACAGGATGACGGCCGCCGGAGCTGCGGCCTTCGCCGCCGCCCAGAGGATGATCCACAGGGTTCATGGCGACACCGCGGACCTTGGGACGGCGGTTCAGCCAGCGATTGCGGCCGGCCTTGCCAAGGCTGATGTTCTCATGCTGCACGTTGCCCACCTGGCCCACTGTGGCGACGCAGGCGCCGAGCACCTTGCGGACTTCACCGGAGGGGAGGCGGAGGATGACGTACTTGCCGTCCCTGCCCACGATCTGGGCGTAGGTACCGGCGGCGCGGCACATCTGACCGCCGCGGCCGGGGTGCATTTCAACGTTGTGCACGTTGGTGCCCACCGGAATGCGTGACAGAACCAGGGCGTTGCCGGGCTTGATGTCGGCCTTGTCGCCGGATTCGATCACATCGCCCTGCTGAATGCCCACGGGCGCGAGGATGTAGCGCTTTTCGCCGTCGGCGTAGCTGAGCAGCGCAATGCGCGCGGTGCGGTTGGGATCGTACTCGATCTCGGCAACGCGGGCGGCGATGCCCATCTTGTCGCGCTTGAAATCAATGATGCGGTATACCCGCTTGTGGCCGCCGCCGCGGCGGCGGCTGGTGACGCGGCCGTTGTTGTTGCGGCCGCTCTTCCTGTTGAGACCTTCGGTAAGAGCCTTTTCCGGCGTGGATCTGGTGATTTCAGCGAAGTCGGAAACGGTCTGGAAGCGACGTCCGGCCGAGGTCGGTTTCAGCTTGATGACAGCCATCCCTAGACCCCCTCGAAGAATTCGATTTTGTTGTCGGAGGCGAGGGTGACATAAGCCTTGCGATAGCCGGCGATACGTCCCTTCACACGGCCCTGGCGCACACGGCGGCGCGGCTTGACCGTAACCACATTGACATTCGTGACCTTGACCTTGAAGGCTTCTTCCACTGCCTTACCGATCTCGATCCTGTTGGCCCTCGGAGCGACGAAAAAGGCATACACCCCGCCTTCGCGGAGAGCGGTAGCCTTTTCTGTCACGACGGGCCGAAGAAGAATTTTAGTGTAATCCATGTCCATTCCTTTCAAGGCGAGCGACTACTTCAGTCTCTCTTCCAGGTGGGGCAATGCGCCTTCCAGCACCACGAGCTGCCGGCAGTTGAGCACGTCGTACACGGTGACGGCATCGGGCGTGACGAGCGTGACGCCGGGAAGGTTGCGGGCGGCCAGCGCCAGCTTGGGATCCACTCCGCCTTCGGCGGGAGCGGCCACGACCAGAGCCTTGGTGAGGCCGAGAGCCTTGGCGACGCCGGCGAAAAGCCTGGTTTTGGCTTCGGCAAGTTCGATGCCCTTCACGACCATGAGCCCGTCCTCCACGCGGGAGGAAAGAGCCATGCGCAGCGCCAGGGCGCGCACTTTCTTGTTAACCTTGAAGCTGTAATCGCGCGGCTGGGGACCAAACACGATCGCGCCGCCACGCATGACGGGGGAACGGTTGGAACCTTCGCGCGCGTTACCGGTGCCCTTCTGCTTGAAGGGCTTTTTGCCGCCGCCCGACACAAACGCACGGGCCTTGACGGCGTGAGTTCCGGCGCGCAGCGCAGCGCGGTAGGCACGAACCACAAGGTTCAGAATCTCCGGCCTCACTTCGACTTCGAACACTTCGGGAGCGAGGGTGACTTCCCCGACTTCCTGCTTGTTCTGATCGTAAACTTTCATAACAGCCATTGCTTCATCTCCTGTGCAGCGTACTACTGCTTGCGCACCAGCACCAGACCGTTCGCGGGGCCGGGGACGGCGCCCTTGACGAGGATGACGTTGTCCTCGGGGCGGACTTCGACGATTTTCAGGCCCTGCTGGGTCACGCGCTCGGCGCCCCAGTGACCGGCCATCTTCTTACCCTTGAACACATGTCCGGGGAAGGTGGTGTTACCGATGGAACCGCCGGAACGATGCACCTTTTCGTCGCCGTGACCGTCGTCGATACCACGGAAGTTCCAGCGGCGCATCACGCCCTGGTAGCCCTTACCAATGCTGGTGCCCGTCACCTTCACAGTGTCGCCCGCGGAGAAGATTTCAGCGGTGATGACCTGACCGGCTTCCACGCCGGCAGGCTCGGCAAGGCGGATCTCGCGGGTCTCGCGGCACGGAGCCACGCCGGCCTTGGCGAAATGACCGCGCATAGCCTTGGTCACTTTCCTTTCGGCGACCTCGCCAAAGGCGAGCTGAAGAGCGTTGTACCCGTCCTTTTCCACCGTCTTGACCTGGGTCACGGGGCACGGCCCCGCCTTGATCACGGTCACGGCGACGGCTCTGCCGTCATCGGCGAAAATACGGGTCATGCCCAGCTTTCGTCCAATAATTCCCATTTTTTCAGACATGACGCCCCTCTCTAAAGCTTGATTTCCACATCGACGCCGGCGGGCAGGGAAAGCTTGCCCAGAGCGTCCACGGTCTGCTGCGTGGGGTCGAGGATGTCCATAAGGCGCTTGTGGACCCTCATCTCGAACTGTTCACGGGACTTCTTGTTCCCATGGACCGAGCGCTGAATCGTGTACTTGTGAATATTGGTGGGCAGGGGGATAGGCCCGGCCACACCGGCGCCGGTATTGCGCGCCGTGTCCACGATTTCCGCCACAGCCTTGTCCAGGATGCGGTAATCGTAAGCCTTAAGCTTGATACGGATACGATCACTGCCAACTGTCGTCATTGCGAATCTCCATTTTCTGGCAAACCCGCTCCGGCCGATCCCCGCAGGAGTATTTCAGCCGGAGAATTCACCGCCCGGAGGCGGCTGACCGGTCAGGATACCGATCATTCATGAAGTGTTTCTTCTTCGCTCACCTTGCGAAAAAAATACTTCTCGTTCCTACACCCAGCGCCGGGAACGGCCAAAGACGCCTTGACGCGGCTCTCGCCGCGAGGCTTCTTCAAAAATGTCTTGTACGGGGGATAAAGGAGGAACGGACCTTGCGGCAGCCATTCCGCACCCCTGCTATCATTTCTGAGAAGCCGTCCTGGTCGCCGACCCGACATGCCGGAACTGCGTCCGGCAGACAGGTGGTCCCGCAGGAGCCAACACACCCGGAAGAGGATTGCCCCGCTTCCGGAAACCTTTGCAGCCGCGGTAAGCGCAGCCGCTGGAGGCTTGACATCCTAGGCATGTGTGACGCCTGCAAATGTCAAAACCCTGAAGCAATGCTCAGAGTACATCAGGACAGGTTCAACCTGCCCTTCCCTGCCGTCCAGGGAGAAGCCCCTCTGCTGAAGGGCTTTTTTGTTCTAGCCATATCCCCCCGGGCCGTCAAGCGTTTTTTTTCTTTTTCCGCACAATCCCTGTTTACCGGAACTCACTGAGCGCAAAGCGGCGCTCCGTGCAGAAAAAGACCGTATGCCGGAAGGCGGGGGATGCGCCGTCAGAACGCTTCCGGAATGCGGCTCACGAACGCGGGGGCATGGGCCTGATTCTGGCAGAGGCAGGAGCCGCAGCCCGCTCCGGCCAGAATTCCTCATAATAGGAAGCCTCGGCCTCGGAGCCGCCCACGAGGAAGAGTTCATCGTCGGATTCAAATTCACGGTGCGGGTCGGGGTTGACCAGCGTTTCCCCTGCCGAGGTCTTCACCGCCACCACGTTGCAGTGGGTGGCCGTGCGGATGCCGCTGGTGGCGAGCGTGCGTCCGGCCAGCGCCTTTCCGGCGGGGGCGCGGAACAGGTTCATGCCCTCGTTGAGCATGAACACCCGCCCGGGGTCAAGCAGATTGATGATGCGGTTGGCAACGAGCGAGGCCAGAGAGAGCACGAGGTTTGCGCCCGCCGTATGCAGGACCCGGACGTTGCGGTCGAGGTTGGTGCGGCTGATGATCTGCACGTCCGGGCGGATGCGGCGGCAGTAGATGGTGAGGTAGATATTGATGTCATCGTCGTGGGTGGTGATGATGATGGACGGAGCCGTGTCGATGCCCGCCGCCTTGAGCGTGACCAGATCCGAGGCGTCCCCCACCTGCACCCGTATCCCCGGCACGAGAGGGGCGATATTTCTCTTGTCCACGATGACGACGTCCACCCCGCGGTCGTGCAGGGCCTGGGCCGCGGCCATGCCGACTCTGCCGCCGCCGAGCACCAGCACAGGCCCGGCGGCCTGAGCTGCCGGTTCGAGCAGCAGGGCGCGGGAGAAGCCCTCCATCTGTTCGCGGGTCCCGGCGATGACGAGAACCATGTGTTCGGAAAATTCGGTGTCCGGCGTGGGAAATTCAAAGATTCCGCGGTTCCAGAGTCCCACCACGTTGATCCCGTAGCGGCTGCGCAGGCCGCTCTGACGCAGGCTGAGTCCCGTCAGCGAGGTCTGCTTCACCGGAACCTCGGCGATGACCAGAGGGCCAAGCGTAGTGAGCGTGCTCAGGGCAAGCTTGCCGGTGAGTACGCGGCGTGTCAGCGAGCGGCCCAGCGCCTTGCGGAACTGGAAGACCCAGGTACACCCGGCCAGGCTCAGGATCTCGATGGACTCGTCCCGTTCCGCCCGTGAAACCACGGGGACTGTGCCCGTCAGTTCGCGGAGCTTGAAAATGGAATTCATGTTGCGGGCGTCATCGTCCAGCGTGACGACCATGCGGGCGTTTTCGGCGCGGAGACTGCGATAGACCTCCACGTCGTCGTAGTCGCCCATGACGGCGTGCAGTCCCTGATCCATGAGTTCAAGGGCCTGCTGGGTACTGCCGCTCAAAAGCACGCTGTAGAAGCCGTAGCGCCCCAGAACCTGCGCCAGATTGCGGCAGATGGGGCTGTCGCCCACGATGATCACATGGCCGGCAGTGCTGGCGGGCAGGCTGTGCTTGACCTCCCGCGCCTTCTGCGCGTCCAGCCAGGGTGTGTACACAAGCTGAATGAAGGCGGTGGGCAGGACAATGAGCAGCGCCAGGATGCCCGTAAGCAGCACCAGCAGGGAAAACGCCCTGCCCGCATCGGAAAAGAAGGTAATGTCGCCGAAGCCCAGCGTGGACATGACCGTGAGCGTCCAGTACAGGCCGGTGATCCAGGAATACGAGCGCCCCTCGTACTCCATGATGACATGGAAGATGACGGTGAAGAGCAGAATGACGGCGCCCAGTATGCAGATATACTGGAAGAAGTAGCCGAAATTGCGCCTGGTTCTGCGCTGCTGGATGAAGGATGAAACCTGTTCCGAAAAAAATTTCATGGGAAAAGTATGCCCCGATAGCCTGTTCTATGCAAGCCGAATCTGCCCGTGCGGGAGGCAGGCGCGGGTATCAACCTGAGGCAGCAAGACCCCTTGGCGTTTTGCGCCTTCTCCAGGGAAGTCCTCCTTCCCGGGCTTCCGCCTTTCTGACATCCCGCGCTTCCGGGCGGGGCTGCGTCCGGTCTGAAGGCCAAGGCTCAAAACATAACGGTGAAAGACGAAGAAAGCCGCACCGTTCTCAACCCTGTCTCCTGCGGCCAAGGCCAGGGGCGGCTCTGCCGTATCCTTAAAAAATAATCAGCCCTGGAGTGCGCCGCGCATAAGCGCCCACTTCTCCCGCAGCCTCTTTTTCGCCTCGGCCGCCTCCCGGCGCCGGCGGCGCTCTTCGGCTTCAGCGGCAAGGCGGGCCGCCCGTTCACGCTTCGCCTCCTGTTCTGCGGCCTTGCGCCGTGCCGCAGCCTCCTGCTGGATGAGCGCTTCCCTGCGGCTCAGGATGCAGCCGCACCACTTCTGCCGGTACAGTCCCAGTTCGCGGCACAGGGCGATGCCGTCCCTCCACCACGGCCGGAAGTCCCGATAGAGAAAGGCCGCGCCGCAGTGTTCTGCCGCACGTTCCGCCTCGGCGCGGATAGTTTCATGATGCTGATACACGGAATAGAGCAGGCTGGAAGTGAACGCCTCAAAACCCAGAGCCGTCGCACGTTCTGCCGTGCGCTCCATACGCGGCCGGTAGCAGAGGCGACAGCGCTCCCCTTCCTCAAGCGTCCCGTCAAGCGCCTTCACCCAGAACGCGGGCACAACGGCTTCCCCCTCCTCCATGAGCGGCACGTTCAGGGCGTCCGCGGCCTGGCGCATGGCCTCAAGCCTCCGCATCCACTCGTCCTGCGGATGGATGTTGGGATTGTAAAAAAAGGCCGTGACCTCCCAACCCTCCTCGCGGAGGCGGACGATGGGCATGAGCGAACACGGGCCGCAGCAGACGTGGAGCAATATCCGGGGCATGGCACAGGCGGGCGAAAGGGAACGGAACGCCCCGAACATAGCGCGGAGACGGGAAAAAGAAAAGTGCCGGTCCGCGCACGGACCGGCACTCGCAGAGGCGTTCTTGAAAAAACTAGTTCTTCGTGTTGTATTCCCGAACCATCTTGAACAGGACGGGGCTGAGCAGGAGCAGGCCGATGAGGTTGGGCACGGCCATAAGCGCGTTCAGCACGTCGGCGATGAGCCAGGCAAGGTCAAGGGAGAGCATGGCGCCCACGGGCACAACGCAGACGAAGATGATGCGGAAAGGCTTGAGCGCGCGGTCGCCCAGCAGGTAGATCCAGCAGCGTTCGCTGTACACGCACCAGCCGAGAATGGTGGAGAAGGCGAACATGGCCAGGCAGATGGCCACCATGGCCGAGCCGATGCCGGGCAGGGAGGCTTCAAAGGCCGCCGAGGTGAGCGGAGCGCCGGAAACGGCGCCCTCAATGTTCCAGAGACCGGAGCACAGAATGGTCAGGCCGGTCATGGTGCAGATGATGATGGTGTCGATGAACGGGCCAAGCATACCCACATAGCCCATGGCCACGGCGTCGTCCGTGGTGGCGGTGGCGTGAGCCATGGCCGCGGAGCCGAGACCGGCTTCGTTGGAGAAGATGCCGCGGGCAACGCCCATGCGCAGGGCCTGCATGACCGTGGCTCCGGCAAAACCGCCGAGGGCGGCCGTACCCGTGAAGGCATCGTGGATGATGAGGGCAAACACGCCGGGAACCTTGTCAAGGTTCATGCCGATGACCACCACCGCGCACAGAACGTACACCACGGACATGAAGGGAACCAGCTTGCCCGACACCGCGCCGATGCGCGAAACGCCGCCCAGCACCACGATGGCAAGCAGGACGAAGACCGCGACGGCCGTCACTTCCACCGGAATGCCGAAGGAGGCGTGCATCGAGTCAGCAATGGAATGGGCCTGCGTCATGTTGCCGATGCCGAATCCGCACAGACCGCCGAAAATGGCAAACAGCGAACCAAGCCAGGCCCAGCGGGGGCCGAGGCCGTTCTTGATGTAGTACATGGGGCCGCCCACCACATGCCCGGCGGGGGTGACTTCACGATATTTCTGGGCAAGGACGGTTTCCGCGAACTTGGTGGCCATGCCGACCATGGCGGTGCACCACATCCAGAACAGCGCGCCCGGGCCGCCCGTAAAGATGGCCGTGGCAACGCCGGCGATGTTCCCCGTGCCGACCGTGGCCGCGAGTGCCGTCATGAGTGCCTGGAAGGGCGAAAGCTCGCCGTGAACCTCATCGTTCTTCGTGCGGCCGTGCCAGGTCAGCCGCATACCTTCCCCGAGTTTAAGCCAGGGAACAAAGCGCAGGCCGACCGTCAGATAAAGGCCCGTGCCCAGGATGAGGGCCATCATGATCGGACCCCAGACGATGTCGTCCAGTACCGTAATAACCTGAGTGATAAACTCCATAAAATTGACTCCTCAACAATTTTCTCAGCAGGGGGGACTTTACATTTATGAAAACAAAAAAGCAAGCGACATGCTGATTTTTTTCAAATTTTTGTCCGCTCGGGCCTTGCCGGGCCGTTCTTTTTGCCAAAAATGAAAAAACCTGCCGTCTTTTGTGCCGTGCCGGGAACAGATATGCCCGGCGCGGAACCGGGCACGTCCGAGGGCAGAAAGGGGGAGGTTCAGTCGTCGAAGAAGATGGGCGGAATGTCCGCCAGTGTGGCCACCATCACCGCCTTGATGGTGTGCATACGGTTTTCGGCCTCATCGAAAACGATGGAGTTGGGCGACTCGAAGACTTCTTCGGTCACTTCCAGGCCGTCCAGTCCGAATTTCTGGTAAATGGACTCACCCACGGCGGTTTCCCGGTTGTGGTAGGAAGGCAGGCAGTGCATGAACTTGCAGCCGGGGTTGCCGGTGAACTCCATGCTGCGGGCGTTCACCTGGTAGGGCAGGAGCTGGTCGATGCGCTCCTTCCAGACTTCCTCGGGTTCGCCCATGGACACCCACACGTCGGTATAGACGAAATCGCAGCCCTTCAGTCCCTCGGCCACGTTGTCGGTACGCACAATTTCCGCGCCCGTCCCGCGGGCCACGGCAAGGCACTGTTCGTAGACGCCGCCGCTGGTCTGAAGAGCGCGCGGAGCCACGGAACGGAACTTCATGCCCATCTTCGCCGCGCCCATCATCAGGGAATTGCCCATGTTGTAGCGGGCGTCCCCGATGTAGGCGAAGGTGACTTCGTTCAGGGGCTTGCCGGCATGTTCCCGCATGGTGAGAAAGTCCGCGAGCACCTGCGTGGGATGCGCCTCGTTGGTAAGCCCGTTCCACACGGGAACATCGGAAAACGCGGCAAGCTGCTCCACGATGTGCTGGCCGAAGCCGCGGTATTCGATGCCGTCGAACATGCGGGCGAGCACGCGGGCGGTGTCGGCCATGGACTCTTTCCTGCCGATCTGCGAGCCTTCGCTCAGGTAGGTGCAGTGCGCGCCCTGGTCGTGGATGGCCGTCTCAAAGGCGCAGCGGGTGCGGGTGGACGTTTTTTCAAAGATCAGGGCGATGTTCTTGTTTTCCAGGAAACGCTGCTCCCGGCCCTCCCTGCGCGCCTGCTTGAGGCGGGCGGCCAGGCGGAGCAGATAGTCAAGCTCATCCGGCTGAAAATCGGCAATCTTGAGAAAATCCCTGTTCTTGAACTTTTGCATGAAAAGCCTCCTGCAGAGGGGGGGATCAGAAGTGCAGCATCATGCCGACTTCGTCGCATTTGTAGAATTTGGGGCACTTGCTGCATTCCGCCCAGACCACGGGGGAAAGCGTATCCCGCGCCACGGCGGCAAAGCCCAGCGAGGCGAAGAACTCAGGCGCCAGCGTGAAGGTGAACACCCGGCCCGCTCCCAGCCTCCGCGCGTCTTCGATGAGATCGAGGACAACGCGGCGGCCGAAGCCCCTGCGCTGAAGCGCCGGATGGACGGCCACGGAACGCACCTCGGCCAGATCCTCCCACAGCACATGCAGTCCGCCGCAGGCCAGAACCAGCTCCCGGCCGCCGCTCTCCGCCGTGATGACGCGGTAGTCCTGGATGTTCTGGTACAGGTAAAGCGGGCCGCGGGCGAGCATGATGCGCGCCGAGGCGAACTCGTTGATGAGATTGGACATGCCGTCCACATCCTGAATGCGGGCCTTGCGGGTGACAAGTTTCGCCGGCACCGTCACGCCGCTCAGGTCGGGAAGTATGGATTTTTCCCCGGCGCCGGTAGCCTGCGGGAAAGAAGCGCGAGGAGGCATGATGTTCCCCATGTTTTCCGATTCTCCAGAAACGCCGGGCCATACGCCGGCAAGACGCCGGGCACAGGCCGGAAGCGCCCGTACACCGCCTCCTGCGGGAAGCAGGACGGGACAAAGCCCGGACAGAAAGAGGTAAACCGTCAGAAAAAAGTGCAATTTAGCGCGTCCAGGATAGCTTGGCAAGGCTTGTACTCCCCGTTTTTAAAAATTTTTCCCCGAAACAAAAAAATTGCCGCTCCCAGGTTCTTCTGCTATGCTCGCCTTTGTTTGCGAAATCTTGTCACAAAACACGGTCCGCGGCATACCCCCCCTGACGGAAGAGGCTGTTCCGTCCACACCCTGCGGGGAACCGCGCCGCCCATCAGAAAAGCCCGTCATCCGGGCTAAAGGAAAGGAATCATGGAAAAAGTCAGGATTGCCATCAACGGCTTCGGACGCATCGGCCGTCAGGTTTTCCGCACTGCCTGCGACAACTATCGCGATAACGTCGAGATTGTGGCCATCAACGACCTCATGGACGCCCGCACCAACTTCCACCTGCTCAAGTACGACAGCTCCTACGGCCAGGCTTCCTTCGATGTGGAACCCTCCGACGAGAAGGCCTCTGTGGGCGGCGTGGAATATACGCCCGTCAAGGCCGGCGGCTGGAACGTGGCCTGCCTCGCCGAACGCGACCCCAATAAGCTGCCCTGGAAGGAACTCGGCGTGGACATCGTGGTGGAATCCACCGGCATCTTCCGCAGCGCCCAGCAGGCCGCCGTACACATGGAACGCGGCGCCCGCAAGGTCGTCATCACCGCTCCCGCCAAGCAGCCCGACCTCACCGTGGTCATGGGCGTGAACCAGGAAATGTACGACCCGGCAAAGCATCACATCCTGTCCAACGCTTCCTGCACGACCAACTGCCTCGCCCCCGTGGTCAAGGTGCTGGATCAGGAATTCGGCATCAGCCTGGGCAACATGGTCACGGTGCACTCCTACACCAACGACCAGCGCATCCTCGACCTGCCGCACAAGGATCTGCGCCGCGCCCGCGCCGCCGGTCTGAACATCATCCCCACGAGCACCGGCGCGGCCAAGGCCGTGGCTGAAGTCATCCCCTCCCTGAAGGGCCTGTTCACCGGCTACGCCCTGCGCGTGCCCACGCCCACGGTGTCCATCGTGGACTTCTCCGCCCTCCTGAAAAAGTCCACCGACGCCGAAACCCTGATCGCCGCTCTCCGCGAAGCCTCCCAAACCAGCCTGAAGGGCATACTCGGCGTGAACGATCTGCCGCTGGTCTCCATGGACTTCAAGGGTGACAGCCGTTCCTCCATCGTGGAATCCGAATACTGCACCGTCCAGAACGGCACCTTCGCCAAGGTGGTGAGCTGGTACGACAACGAATGGGGCTACTCCAACCGCGTTGTCGACCTCATCTGCTACATGCAGAGCAAGGGCCTGTAGTCCCTCGGAACGCTTGCGGGGGAACGGAGGACTTTCTCCCCGTTCCCGTTACGCTGTGTGCGTGTGTGTCCCTCCCCATCGGAGGGACACTTTTTTTCTCTCTTCTTTTTTCTTCTCTCTCTCTTTTTTTGGTTTAACTTGGTTTGGTTTAACTTGGATTGGTTTGGATTGGTTTAGGTTTTCGCATAACCCGCCGGTTTTCGGAAACTACCTGGGTTTCCATCAAAACCCATCGGTTTTTCGAAAACCCGTGGTTTTTCTGAAACCCGTCCGTTTCACATCACCCATGCACCGGAGCGCACTCCCCGGCTTCTGCCGCAAATTTTTCAGCACTCTCCGCTGTGCCGCGCTTGTGAATGCGCTTAAAACGACATTCCGGCAAGGCCGCATCGAGCGAACCCTGCCGGAATGGTGTTGGAAAAACGCACTCAACCACGCCCCGGAGGCATGAAAAGCATGAGAGAACAGCGAGATGCTGAAACGTACCTGGAAACGGTGAAAAAACAAACGCGGCACGGCGGCCTGAAAAACCGGCGCTTCCCCTTCCGGCAGACTCCTGCCGGGCCGGGCGCTGTTTCGCCCTGCCGTGCGGTGTCAGTCGCCGAGTTCCTCCGGTCCGAGGACACGCACGCCCTGTTCCCGCAGGACGGCGATGGCGTCCTTGTTGCGGTCGAAACGGAAAATGAGCGTCGCCTTGGACGACTCGCGCTGGGTGTAGGCGTACAGGTATTCCACGTTGATGCCGTGCTCCGAGAGCAATGCCAGAATGCCGCCCAGTCCGCCCGGCCGGTCCGAGACCTCCACGGCCACCACCGGCGTGGTTCCCACGGTGAAGCCCGCATCCTGCAGGGCTTCGCGGGCTTTGGCAATGTCGTCCGCCACGAGCCGCAGCACGCCGAAATCCGTTGTGTCCGAAAGCGACAGCGCACGGATGTTCACCCCGGCCTCATAGAGAATCCGCGTCACGTCTCCAAGCTGGCCGGCCCTGTTCTCCACGAACACGGAAATCTGTTCAACGGTGGTCATGGCTCACCCCGCTTTCAGGCGTCTTTGCTGCCGGACTCGCCGCCGCTCTTTTTGGTAACATCAATTTCGTCAGGTTCCGAGGCGGCCTTTCGGAAATCACGGATGGCCCGGCCAAGCCCCCTGCCGATCTCAGGCAGGCGCTTCGCACCGAAAATCACGACAATGAGGAGAAAAATAATCAAAAGTTCATGCGTGCCGATACCAAACATAGCAGCCTCCGAAGCTCTCAATTTCGTTTCCGTTTATACGGGAGAGCCGCGGCAATGGCAAGCCCCGAACCTGCGGGAAAACGCGGCGGCAGGGCAGACGGCGGCGCATCTTCCCTCTTCCCCTCCCCCCCTCTTCGTTTTCCTCCCCCTCCCCTTCCCCCTCTCCCGCGGTTTTGTTTTCCTCTTGCCTCGCGGGCTGTCTCCCCGTATACTGGCGGCAAAGGAATCTCCATGCCGACACCGTTCACCCTCGCCCTGCCCCGGCTTCACGCCGGACTGTGCCCGCTCCCTGAAAGCTGCCTCCCTGAAGGCTGTCTCACGCTCTGGCCCGGTCTGCCTTCTCCGCCGAAGCGAAGCTGGCGGCCCAGGTACCCGTGGGACAGCGGCCAGGCCGCGGCCTGTCTCGAAGACTTTCGCCGCGCCAGCCGCGACGGGTTCAGCGGCACTCCCGTGCTGACCCTGGGCGCGGAACCCGCTCCTCCCGGACTCAGCCGGGCGGAACGCGACGCTCTGCGGGAAATGCTCGGCGCACCGGCGGAAGACGCTTCGCTCCCGCCCCGTCTCCGCGCCCAGAAGACGCTGCTTCTGACCTGGCTTCAGGAAGAACAGGCGCTGGAACTCACGGCGCTGGAACAGCGCGTCCGGGAGCGGCGGCGCAGCCTGACCGCGCTCCTTTCCGGAGAGGCGCGGAAAGAAGCCCCCGTGCCCCTGCCCGCCGGCCATCCCCTGCCCGACTGGACCGTCCCGCTCGCCGCGGCTCTGACCTTCCTGCCGGACATGCCCGCCCCCACCGCCTTCTTCGTGAACAGCAGCGCCATGGCCGCCGCCCTCGCCGTTCTGGGCACGGCGGAAGAGTGCCCGCTTCCCGGATGCGAAGCCCGAGGCCTCTCCGCCCGCAGCCTCGCCCGGCTCTGCGGACGAAACGCGCTGAAGGCTCTGGAAGACACGCTCACGCCGGAAACCCTCGAACGCCCGCTCACCCTCATCCTGCCCCGTCCCTGAGGCCTCCATGTCCCATCTTTCCGTATCCGGGCTTTTCCACTGGCTCGAAGATTCGTTTCACGCCGCGCCCAAGGGCATCATCTTTGACTGTGACGGTGTCGTCATCGATTCCCGAAAGGCCAATATCGGCTACTACAACGCCCTGCGCGCTCATCTCGGCATCCCGCCGCTCACGCCGGAACAGGAGGACTTCGTGCAGATGGCCACCGTGCACCAAGCCCTGAACTCCCTCTGCCCCAGCGCCCTTCTGCCCCTCCTGCGCGACGCCGCAAAGCGCATTGACTACGAACGGGACATCCTGCCGAAAATCACGCACTACCCGGGTATCCATGCGCTGCTCGACCTGTGCCGGGAGACCGGCATCCGCCTGGGCATGGACACCAACCGCGAGGACGGCATGGACACGATCCTCGGCAACTGCCGCCTGCGGGGCTACTTCGACCCGATCGTGCTGGCCAGCCATGTGCGCCGCCCCAAACCCTTCCCCGACGGGGCGCTGGCCATCGCCCGGCAGTGGAACCTGCCCCCCACTGCCCTTCTCTTCCTCGGCGACAGCGTCACGGATCGGGACGCGGCGCAGGCGGCGGGCATCCCCTTCCTGACCTTCCAGACCGAAGGACTTTCCGAGGCATCCATCGCTGATTTTGACACGCTGCGCCTTGCGCTGGCCCGTTTCCGGGAAGAGAGTACGCGGCCTTAAAAATTTCCTTTACAGAAAAAAAGTTTTAGTTTAAAAGACCTTATCTCAAAAGGTATGGCGTCTCGCTGCGCCAGGAGGAACCTTGACTCCCCAAGACTTGGAATACTTTCGCGATCTCCTGAACCACATGCTCGTCGAGGCCCAGCATAACGGCGACTCGACCATTGAGGAGATGACCGACACCCAAACCGCCTTCGCCGACCCTTCCGACAGAGCCACTGCGGAATCCGACAGGTCTTTCACTCTGCGCATCCGCGACCGTGAACGCAAACTCATCACCAAGATTCAGGAAGCCCTCAAACGCCTGGACGACGGAGAATACGGCATCTGCGAGGAATGCGGCGAAGAGATCAGTCTCGCGCGTCTGAAAGCCCGCCCCGTCACCACTCTTTGCGTGGCCTGCAAAGCCAAACAGGAAGAAGGCGAGGAGATCCGGGGCAGTTAGCCCGCCCTGAACTCACGCTGTCCCCGCACAGGGCCTTATGGACGCCCACCTTTTCCGCAGGTTCTGTTCCGCGCTCATCCCCGGACTTTCGGGCGCAAGGATGGAAAAAATCCACGCCCCGGCTCCGGGTCTTATCGTCTTCACGCTCTACGGAGGCCGCAGCGGAGACGGCAAGCGCTTTCTCACCCTCCGCTCCGGGCGTTCTTCCCCGCTGCTCTTCGTCTCTGATCACCGTGTGCCGGTGAACGCCCAGCCCCCGGCCTTTGTCATGCGCCTGCGCAAGCACCTTTCGGGGGAACGCGTCGTCCGCGCCGTCTGCCATTGGACGGCCCGCCGCCTCTGGCTCGGGTTTTCCGGACTCTCCCAGCCCTGGCTCTGCCTCGACCTGCGCGAAGGCCCGTCCCTCGGCTTTGAAGCGCCTCCGCCTCCCGAAGAACCCCTCTGGCCTTCCGCACTGCCCACAGATCCGGACGGCTGGCGCGGCTGGGACGTGCTCACCCCGGCCCTGCGCCGCACGCTGCCCCACCTCGACCCCCTGGACGCCGCCGCCCTGCTCGCCGACCTCGAAGCCGGAGACGGGGACGTTTTTCTCTACGAAAACGATGACGGGCGGTGCGAAGTTTCGGCGTGGCCTCTTCCGCCCGCACAGCTTGAGGGCCTGAAGGGGCGCTGGCGTGAGACGGCCTGCGCTGATCCGCTGACTGCCCTGAGCCGGGCCGGAGAACAGGTCTACGGCGCCCTTTCCGAACAGGCGCGCCTTGCGGCGGCCCGGCCCTTCTCCGCCGAAGCCGCACGGCTGGAGCGCCTCCTGAAAAAGCTCGACGCCGAAGAGCAGCGTCTTTCCGCCCTGCGCGACCGTCAGAAGGACGCACTCCTGCTCCAAAGCCAGCTCTACCGTTTCGATGCATGGGAAAAGCACACCCATGTCACTCTCGACAGCCCTGAAGGCCCGGTTGTCCTGCCCCTCGACGGCTCGCGCACCGTGCGGGAAAACATGCTGGAACTCTTCCGTCAGGCCGGGCGGGGACGCCGCGGGCTTGAACATCTCGCCCTGCGGAGGGAAGCCGTGCGGGAGGAAAAGGCCAGGGCCGAAGCCGCGGCACTGCGCAGCCTCGCCGCCGTGAACGGAACTTCCCTTCCGGCAAACGCCCCCCAGCTTCCGCGGCAAAGCGTCAAGGCCGCGGATCCCGGACTGCCCAGGCAGGTGCAGGCCTTTCGCAGCAGCGACGGCTTTCTCATCCTGCGCGGCAGGGACAGCAAGGGCAACGGGCTTGTCCTCAAGCTCGCCGCGCCCCACGACTACTGGCTGCACACGGCAGACGGGCCAGGCGCCCACGTCATCATCCGGCGCGACCACTCCGCGCAGGACGTGCCGGAACGCACCCTGCTCGAAGCCGGCGCTCTGGCCGCCCTGAAGAGCTGGCAGAAATATCAGGAACGTGCAGAAATCCAGTACGCCCTGGCCAGGTTCATCCATCCCATGAAGAACGCCGCCCCGGGCACCGTGCGCATCGACCGCAGCGAAGGCGCGTTCCGCGTAACTCTCGACCCGGATCTCGAACAGAGGCTGGAAAGCCACTAGCGGACGGACACAGAACGCTCACGGGCAGGGCAGGCGTCAACGTCTGTCACGTTCCCTCCCGTCAGCTAGAACGGCTGACGCAAAACCAATCGCTCCTGCCTCTTGCCGGACGTCTGCTTCCGCGATAGTCCGGGACTCCGTAAAAAGGGAATTTTGTGAGCTGCATGGCGGCGTTCGGAGAACCTTCATGCCGCAAGACGGCGTGAGCGGCCATGCGCCCCGCTTTTATCCAATGCGCCGTAAAATCTCTCCCTTCAGGGGGAGGATATAAGGCGCTCCTTGTCTGGAATTTGACACTTCTGTCTTTTGTTTGTTAATTTCCAACACGGCGGCAGGACATGCCGTGTCAGCCTGTGGAGAGAGTGAGACCTGGGGGAACAGGCGGTTGGTTCGAATCCGTAACATTCCCCACGTGGGAATAGTTACGGCGAAAACCAGGCCTTGTTCCTCCGGGCAGTCCCGTTGAAGCAGGAACCCGCTCAGGGATGCTGTCGTAAGATGGCTTCCGCTGGGAATCCCCAGACTTCAGGAGGGGGAGGATGTCAACCTGACTGGCGGGACAACCGCCCGGACTTCAGCCTGCCGCCTTATCCGTCACGACATCACCGAAGGAGTTTTCCATGACAGCCATCCACTTCGTCTCTGACTGCCCAAGGATCATTCATGGATATAATTTTGGCAATGTTCTCTCTCCCATACCGCAAATCTCTCCGTATATAGGCAAGAACAATGGCCATGTACATATCACTATTACCCTAACTTGGACAATATTGCAAAACAACAGACTTGAACTTCTTGCAAATGAGTATTTCAAATATAAAAGAAAATATCCAAACATCATAGTAACTATTCTTGCCAATGAGCCAAAGGAACTTGACGCCCTGCGCTCAAAAAATATTCGCTCTTGCTTATGTAGTCATAACGCTTTTCTTGACGAACATCTGTACACAATTAACAGTGAAAAGCAGAAAAAATATGATGCTGTTATAAACTCAAGAATGAGTCCATACAAACGAATAGAGTTAGCCAGAGATATAAAAAATTCATGCCTTATAACCTATTTTCTTGACCCATCCGATCAGGATTATGCCAGAACCATTGTCCCCTATGTTACTGAAGATGGGCGGGGCGTATGCAAGAATATGAACTTTCCGCAATATCAGAATGGCCAATGGAAATGGCTGTCGCGTGAGGATGTCAACGATATCTACGCGCAAAGCAGGTGCGGGGTTATTCTCTCTCCTTATGAGGGCGCATGCTTTGCCTCCGCCGAATATCTTTTATGCGGCCTGCCTGTGGTTACCACTGCCAGCATCGGAGGCAGAGATGAGTTTTTTGATAAAGATTATGTTATTTATACCGATCCAGATCCAAAATCCGTGGCAGAAGCGGTAGATAAGGCGCTTGCCCTGACTATCAGCCCAGAGGAAATACGCAATAGAACCATAGAAAAAATGCACGCCATGCGCTCGAATTACTGCGATATGCTGAACAATATAGCGAAAGAAGAAGGCATGGATATAAACTTCCATGAGAAATGGGGTGATTTCTTCATTAACAAAATGCTTAATAATTATCCAGGTGGATTAGAAAATGAACTCAGAGAAGCTTTGAAAAATGCCGGACTGCGGGTATCGTTCCCTGTCATCCACCGGCTGCATCTTTATCATAAGCTGTTCAAGGAATGGTTAAGAAAGTATAAA
Organism: uncultured Mailhella sp.; assembly: GCF_947631555.1. Lineage (GTDB taxonomy): Bacteria > Desulfobacterota > Desulfovibrionia > Desulfovibrionales > Desulfovibrionaceae > Mailhella. The sequence goes on from NZ_CANRLT010000015.1 coordinate 32,222, forward strand.
TTCAAATATAAAATATTAAGATAGCAAAGCCCTTCAGGGTGTTGCGTGTACGCTGGGAAAGAAAGGCAGAGGAAGGCATCTTGCTTTTCCTGCCGGAAAAGCGCGAACAGCGCCGAACTTCCAGTTCGGCGAAAGGCATCTGCTGGCGGTCTAAGGAAGGAAAAGGCAAGTAAAGCCTAAATCCTTATCCGCCGGAGGCGCGAGCGTCAGCGAGCAGATAGCGCAGGCGGCGTGTTCGTCAGGCTTCGCCTGCGAACATGGTCACACCGCCGAAGCGGAGCAAACAGGCATCTTAAACCTTGCCTTAATGCAGCGGCTATGCTGAAAGCGAGGTTGCCGAATGGAGTACTGGTCAGGACTTTTTGATGAGCCTGGATACTGTGATTGATCTCGGCAAGGCGTGCGGCAGGGAATGGTCCGAAGCGGAAAAGGCCCGCCTGCGCGAAATCGGCAACAGCTTGAATCTCCGGAAGGACGCTCCGGAAGGACGACGCACTCTGGCCGTTGCTGGCCGCGATGGAATATCAGCGCGTCTACTAGCAATAATGCAGCAAAGCCCTTCAGGGCGGGGTGAGGCTCTATCGGCCTAAAGGCCGAGATCTCAAACCATAAAGGAAGTAAGATGAAGCGTTGCCGGAGAAAATCACCGAAGCGTCCTGTGTCATCATGGGCGGCATGGCCGCTGCCGCCGAAAAGGAGACTTCCGCGCAAGCCAGGCTCACCGGCCGAGTGGTGAAAGAAGCTCAAAACCTTACTTCAAAGATTCAATACGGCAATTGATGCCGATGTGGCTGCTGGCCTATGGGAGCCTGATGCTCTGGGCGGGCTTCCGCCTCGACACGGGGAGAAATGTTCCTTTGGCGGAGGTTCTGCACATGCCCTCCGGCTGGTTTATCAGCGGGCCGTGTCTCGCGGCGGGTGTGTTTTGCGGTACTTTGCGCGCAATGCGCTTTGCCGAAGCGGAGAACGTGTGGCACAAAAAAGGATTGGCAGCTCTCTTTTTTCCAATGTCAGGGGGTATCCTATGTAGTCACATGATAACATACTGAATTAACTATATGCTCCGCTTCGGCAAAGCTTAACTCCCTTCATCCGCATCACTGTACAATATCTATAAACTTGTCAACTAAGACTTGATATGGAACGCATCACCAAATCAACGTCTTGATTTTCAAGTTCATGGATAATATGAAGATACGTTTTTTGTGTTGTTGTCATGCTGGAATGCCCAAGCCTGCGTGCCACACTGGCAATTGATACTCCTGCAAACAATAATAATGAGGCATGAGTATGCCGTAATCCATGAATGGAAATTACAGGAATTCCAACATTTCTACAATGCCTTGCTAGTATTGAATTTGCTGTTGAGTTATACATATGCTCTTTTAAAACAAAGATGGGCTCTGCTGGTGACATATTTTTGACAAGTTCTGAAAATTGAATAACCGTCTGCCAGTCAATCTGAATTTTACGCACCGATGATATATTTTTTGTCGGGAGAAAACCTCCTTTTCCTTTGTAGTCCCATGTCTTGCTGATGGACAACGTTTGATGCGCAAAATCAAAGTCTTTTGGGGTGATGGCTAATGCTTCTGAAAAGCGTATCCCCGTCTTTGCCACAAGCAGAATCAGCCAGTCCCAGCTTATTCCCCTATGGAGATTCAAGCTGGATAAAAGCTTATGCAGTTCAAATTGATTCAGGTATTTTATTTTCTTGTCACGAGGATTTTTCCCTTTTATAATTACCTTTCGTGTTGGATCTTTTACGATTAATCCTTCATCAATAGCATCAAGAATGGCTCCTTTCAGCTGATGATGAAAATCCATAGTCGTCTGGCGCTCATGAAATACTGCATAATCGTTGAGCAGTTGCTGGTATGTTGCGCGTGTAATATCACATAGACGAAGATCAGGTGCCAGCTTTGTTATCCATGACTGCGTCATAAGATATTTTTTCATCGTTACATTTCTGACAGCACCATCTTTATACACTCTTATCCAACGTGCATAATATTGGTAAAAAAGATCCGTTGCTTTTACCTTGCTTAACATACTTCTACCTCCTGTTGAGTGTAAAATGCGCTTACGCTGATGAAGGGTGATAAGGCGGTCGAGGTGGCGGAATAGCTCCCCAATTTTGTATTGTTCTGTTCTGCTAGGAACACAAAAAGCTGTATTTTCCAACTCTTTAGAGTTTATTGATTCAAAAGTAGACCCAGCCGAAAGACTTTTCCAATAACCAATGTTTTTAAGATGTTTGAGCTGTTGATAAATAAATTCATTTCCCTTTATAGCAGCAACACCTCGGCCTAAAACCGCGTGGTAAGCTGTTTTCCCAATATCTCCTACTGGTGCTCTTACAGTGAAAATAATATCTTTTGGGGTACATTTTTTGGTGACTTCGGTAGTCCAAACCCTAGGAGTAAGCCAACCATCAGTAAGATCTGCATTACCTTGAATCAAAATATGATCATTGGGATTTGATGTGTAGTTGGCTCCTTTAGGTGATTGTCCCATTATTATAGTAGTTATCTCCCCCAGCTTACGCTGTTCCCAAACATACGAAATGGGCCGGAGCAGCAGCCCCGGCCCTTTAAATGCAAAATGAGCATTCCACTTTGGTTAATCGTAAGTTTCCGGCTTTTGAATATCAAAGCCGCCGCTGATGATAAATTCCCGGAGAAAATTATCCGCTTTTACCACTACTTTTGGAGGAAGAAGCGTTTTCCCTTCCAGGAATTCAAAATATACTTTGGCCTTCTGTTTGTCTATGGTGCTTTTCAATGCGTCGTATCGACCAAACTCATTGATGTTTTGTGTTGTTAAATGCAACTTCATCATATTGGACAACATCTTTTCATCAAGGCCTAAAACAGTGGCCAGGTCGTGAATGCGTTCGTCATGCTTTCTTGAAAGATACTCTGCAATATAATCTCGAAAAGTCTTTCCCTCTTCATAAACAAAATCTTCTCGCTGCATCTCATGAAGCAAAATATTTGCCACCTTTTGCTCTTCCTGCGAAAGACTTGCAAATGTTTTATGCAGCTCGTTCCGAGCTTGTTGTTTTTCTTTCTCACTTATATTTTCTTGACGCGAAGTCTTGATATACTTTACAAAACGACTGTTCATATAATCTGAGTCAATTTTATCCGTATCAATAGTTGTGATATATCCAACAAGATCATACGGGGCAGCGTCTTCATTATTTCCATCAGCTATATCAGAATGTAACTCCTGATACCGCTTTACAAGGGTGTTATATGTATATTTATCAATTATAACTTCTATACTCTCCAGACTTTTTGTCTGCCTGTCCATAAATTTATAGCATGTCTTATCCCATGAAAAGCCCTGCACTTTCGCGGCGGAAAAATATCTGTTAAACTCATTAAATAACTTGACAAATCTATTCCGCTCCGAAGTATCGTCAGGAAGTTTGCTGAAATTTTCAATTCCTGCGCTGTTAAACAAATCGGAAATTTGTGCAAACAGTCTGTTCATCCCCTCAATATTTTCGGGGAGCTTCTGAACAAAGAGGGCAAGCGGCTTGTTTCCGGAATACAGAGCTACGGCAGCCTCAATGTTTTTCTCCATCGTATGCGGATAACGATAATATTTAATGGTTCCAAATGGTTTTTCGTCCTGTGCAAAAAGGCGATTGGTACGGGAAAAGGCCTGAATGATATTTTCATATTGAAGCAGTTTATCCAGATAAAGCGTATTGACCCATTTTGAGTCAAATCCCGTCAACATCTGATCGACCACAATCAAAAGATTGAGCTGCTTTTCTGGTTCCCGTTCAATGCGTTCATACGGTTTTTTATGCGCAAGTCTGGAGGCAATATCTTTTTTCATAGCGGAAAAAGTGGGAATACTGAAATGTTGCCCGTAGTGCGCATTATAGTCCTCAACAATTTCTTTCAGCCCAGCCTCCTTGTCGAGAGACTTTGCGGCATCATCATTATCAATATTAGGGTCAAACAAGGCGGTAATTTTGAGCTTTGTATTGGCAGACGTAAAAAGACGATAGTATTCTATGGCTTCAGGAATGGATGATGTAGCAAAAATTGCGTGAAATTTGCCTCCATGGCTGAGCGCTGACCAATTTTCCAGAATATCTTCCATAACCTTGTTTTGATGCTCAGGGGTTTGATACTGGGCAGGAGGAATATAGTCCTCAATGCCCTTGCGATACTTTCCCTCGGCATCGGTATGCCCCGCCATGGGCATATTCATGTACTTATAGAAAATTTTTTCTTTTTCAGGGTCGGAATGCACCTCATCCTCATCTGAGGCTCTGGCCCGTTCCAGCGCAACAGCCTTCCGAACATCCTGATCTCTGTACGTCGTTACTTTATAAGGGTCAAATCCAAGTACATTTTTATCGCGTATTCCGTCAGCAATACTGTACCGGTGTAATTCATTGCCGAACACGGTAGCTGTCGTACTTTTCTTCTTTTGATTTTCTTCGTGAATCGGCGTCCCAGTAAAACCAAAGAACATGGCCAGGGGGAATGTTGCCTTGATAACCAGCAACATATCTCCAAATGTGGAGCGATGACATTCATCCACAATAAAGACAATGCGTTTGGATCGCATTTTTTCCAAGTCCGCAGCATTCAGACCATATTCACCCTCATTCCTGATATTGCTCATTTTCTGGATGGACGTGACAATCAGTGTATCGGCCGGGTCATTGCTTTTCAGTTTACCGGCAAGAGCGCTTGTATTTTCCGTTGCCTGCACATCTTCATTTTCTTCAGCAAATCCCCGATATTCCTTTAAGCTCTGCGTCCCAAGTTCAATACGATCCATCAGAAATACGACCTTGTCGGCATCCCTGGAGGAAGCGATCAGCTGGGCGGACTTGAAGGAAGTCATGGTCTTCCCGGAGCCTGTGGTATGCCAGACAAAGCCACCGCGCTGATTTGCGCCCAACGGTGCAGCTTCCCAGCGGGCTTTGCTCACCTTGTCGGAAATAGCATTGGCAGCCTGATACTGGTAACTCCGCATCACCTTCAATATGCCGTCCGAATCATCGGCTACGGTGTAAAAACCGATAAGCTGATGCGCCATGGGGATGGAAAGCAGGTCGCGGGTGAACTTGTCCCACCTGTTGATTGGTTCGTTATAAAAATCGGCCCAATGAAAATAATAATCAGGATTAAATGTACCCTCCGGGCCGGGATTGGCAAAATAGAGCGCTTCTTCAGGGTTCATGGCCACAAAAACCTGTACCAGCGAGAATAAACCCGTAAAGCAGCCCTCGGCAGCATATTTTTGGATTTGATTACAAGCCTGGCTGACAGGCACGCCGCTTTTTTTCAATTCAACATGGATGACCGGCATGCCGTTGATCAGCAACAGCACATCTCCCCGGCGATCATTAAGTATTTTTGATTTGACGGAAAACCGAGGCTGCCGGGCTATCTGATAACGGCTCTGACCAGCGGCTATTTCTTTGCGGTTATAAATTTTCAGGGAAATCTCTTTGCCAAAGTGCAGCGTATCCTCAGGATTATCACGGGTAATCTGAACACTGCCGCCATTGATGAAACCATTAAGCCTGAGCGGTGTTCTGAGTTCTTTCACCTGCTCCAGAATCTGTTGCATCTCTCCTTTCGTCAGAGGAAAATCATTGAGACGATCTATACCTCTGTTATTTTCAAACAGAATATCGGCCCAGTTCTGCAAGAGCCTGGCTTCATCATAATTTTCCAGAACCGAATTCTCCCACCCGATCCCAGGCAGCATGGCAATAAGCGCATTCTCAAAATCTTTTTCATTACAAAATGTCATGCTTTCCCCGCGTCAATTATGGATCAGATCTTCTGTACGAAAGATATGATAACCTTCATAGTGGTAGCTTGCGTCAATACCCTTCATATAGACGGTCCGGTCATTGACCTGATCGGTCAGTCCCTTTTTCAGAAGTTCCTTAATTTCCACATCATTCACAGGACTGCGTTCCATTGCCTGCAAATATGCTTCCCGGTCTATTCCGCCCCAGTCCACTATCACGCCCAATTCCTTTTTCAGCATGGCGTCCAGCCAGATGCGGGCGCTGCGGCCATTGCCTTCCCGAAAAGGATGAGCCACATTCATTTCCACATACTTTTCCACGATTTCATCAAAGCTGCTTTGCGGCATATCATCTATACGCCGCAAGGCATCCTCCAGATAAAGAGCAGATGCAAAACGGAATTGCCCCTTGGAAATATTCACCTGCCGTATCTGCCCCGCAAAGGGATAAATATCCTCAAACAAAAACTTATGGATAGCTGCGAGTCCGGCAAAAGTGCCTGTTGGAAAGGTATCCAGCAGGCCTTGTTCAAAAAGCCGTGCAGCCTTTGCCTTGCTCAGTTTTTCCTCAACGCGGGCAAGTTCCGCCGCCTCGGTCAAACCTAGTTTGTTTTCCAATGTCATAAGACTTCCCCTATGCAAACATCTTTTCTAGGCAGGCTTTCTTGATATTTTGCAGCAAGGCAACCTTACGCTGATGAAGGGTGATAAGGTTGTCGAGGGAGCGAAAGAAGGTGCCGATTTGCTTTTGCTCGTACTCATTCCTCGGCACATAGACCATAATTTCTGCCAAATCGTTTGCGTTAATGGCGGGATAACTTGTTCCCGTACAATTATCTAATACGACTTTTACAAAATTGTTGTTCTGAACAAGACATAGTAAAAAACGACTATCTACCAGAGGCCGCATTTGAGCATATCCTGTCGAAAAAACATAGTGTTTATCAGGATTTTCAAACAGATAATTGTTTTTTTGGTATGGTCTGACGGTCTGATAAAACAAATCTCCAGTCCGCGCTAAACGCTACGCTCGTGATGGGGCAGTGTGCTTGGTTTCTGTTCTATGCGAAAGCATTTCAGTCCCAACAACAGACTCAAGATCAACATACTCAAATACGTCCGGCAATTCCGCTTTGGGATTAAAGACGGTTATCTCCCCCAGCTTACGCTGTTCCCAAGCTTCCGTAAATCCGGCGAAGCGAATCTCTGGTTTTCCGGCATGTTCGGACATACTATTCGCCTCCCAGCAGCTTTTTCAGTTCCGCAAGCCCTTGCATGTCAAAAGCATTTCCGGTCAGTTCATCAATCAGCCCATTGAGCACCGTTTCCGTTTCATCAATTTCACTGTCTACGCCAGCGAAGGTCGTCTCATACTTCGTGCACAGAGCTTCAAGGCGGGCAATCAATTTGTGAACCACACTCAGAGGCAGAGCATTCAAGTCTTCAACAAGGGGCGTTATCCACTTGCGGCGCAACAAGTCAAAAATCTGCTCGTCACTAAGATTCTCAATGACATGCTTTGTCTGCATGTGCAGTGCGGCGGAGTCTTCCTTGATTTTCTTTTTGAGGCTTTTTTCCCTGCTGCCCAGCACGTCCACTTTTTTGAGGATGGCAAGCGTCGTCTCGTCCAGCGCTCCAGCCTTAAGCGCCTTTTTCACCTCAGCAGGGACAAAGACTTCCTCGTTGACAAAGGGCTGCTCCCTGTCCTCATCGCTTAATTCATTCAGCAATTCTTCATATTGTCCGGCAAAATCGGCCAGCTTTTCCTCTTCTTCCTTCAGGGCTTGCAGTTTATCCGCCAACAGACGAGCCTGCACCAGCTCAAAGGGAATGACATGCCCCTGCCAGCCATCCTGCACTTCCACATCCCTGTTGTCCTTCTTCCTGACGACCATGCGCGGATCAACCTGCCGCGCGACGGCAAGGCCTTCGGTCTGAAGGATTTCAAGGTCAACGGCAATGTCGTTCCAGCGCTTGTCAAGAAGCTGATACGCCTCATACGGGTCAATCAGCGGCATTGAATCCAACCGCCTGAAAATGTCCTCGCTAAGAACATTTTCCGTACGCGCCGTATTCACAGTCTCCATCCTGCTCAACAGTTCCGTGTTCAGAAAATCGGGAAACGTGGCGAACGCTCCGGCATACCGGCCGGTAAATGCTGTAATGTCCGGATGGCCGAGAACGGCATCCTTCAGTTTTTCAACCTTCAATTCATAATAGGCTTCATTCAAAGGCCGGAACAGCGCTTCCTTGAGCGAGGGAAAAGCGGCCCAGTAATCGCGCAGTCCGGCAAGTTCCACATCAGGAATGCCGCCAAACATGGTAGCCCAGATATCCCAGCTTTCCGTTTCTTCGGAAGAATCCACATAACGAGGAATATTCAGATTATACTCATTCTCACGGATTTCCTCACGGCTGACGACACGGGAAAATTTATCTGCCGAGGTTCGCTGTGTGACCGCATCCACTATCTTTTTGATATCACAGGCACGCAGGACGTTGCTCTTTCCCTGCTTGGCGAATCCCCTGGAGGCATCAATAATAAGGACATCCGTATTTTTCCTTTTCTGCCTCAATACCATGATAATGGTGGGAATTCCCGTTCCGAAAAAAATGTTGGCCGGAAGGCCGATAATGGCATCTATGTGATTCTGTTCAATCAGATTCTTACGGATATTCCCCTCTTCGCCTCCGCGAAAAAGAACGCCATGAGGCAAGACAATAGTCATAATGCCGTCCGGCTTCAGATGATATAAATCATGCAGCAGAAAGGCGTAATCAGCCTTGCCGCGCGGGGCCAGACCGAACGAGGCATAGCGTGCGTCGTTTTCCTTGTCCGATGGATTCCATGCCTGGGAATAGGGAGGATTGGAGACTACGGCATCCACATAAAGGGGATTATATGTATTTACCGGGTCATTTTCATCAAAATACGGCCAGTCATCCTCTAGCGTATCGCCGTTGCGAGTAAAAATATTGTCCGGCAGAATACCGCGCATGACAAGATTCATGCGTGTCAGATTGTAGGTGTTTTCCTTCAGCTCCTGTGCATAGTATTGAATATGATCTTCACTGCCCACATAGCGTGCCGTACTTTTTCCGATATTGATCAGCAAAGAGCCGGAACCGCTTGTCGGATCGTAAATCTTTATCGCACTTCTTCCCTTCAGATGATGCGCCACAATTTCTGACATGAGCAGCGAGACTTCATGGGGAGTGTAGAACTCGCCCGCCTTTTTCCCGGCATTCGCCGCAAAGTTGCTGATCAGATATTCATAAATGAAACCAAGAACATCATAATCCTGCCGGCCATCCATGGGAATGTCTTTTATCAAATAAATCAAATCACGGATGGCTTTTGTTCGTGCCCCGGAAGTTTCCCCCAGCTTGGAAAGGCCGGTTTCCAGTGTTTTGAAAATACCCTCAAATACTTTTTTGTGATGGGGATTGATATTTCGATTAAAAGCAGAAATGGCATCCGTTACGTCAGAAGCGGAAAAATCCATACCTTTGGCTATCCATGTGGAAAAAAGCCCATCGTAGGATATGAAATAGCCAATATTCTGCCGAACCATCTGCACAGACTCTGCATCATCTTCATTCAGGTCAACAATATATTCATCAGTCCAATCGTTTTTTTTCAAAAACTGAACTTCTTTATCAGAAAGAAACTTATAAAATATAAAACCAAGAATATAGTCCTTATATTCATTAGCCTCAATTTTGGAACGCATTTTATTCGCTGATTCCCAAATCTTGGCCGCAAGCTGCTGTTTGTTCATACAGTCGTTTCCTAAAGTTTAAGTTCGGACAAATTCAGAAGTACAGGATTGCAACATGTGCCACAGACGGGACATCCTCATCTCATCGGATGACCACTGTCTGTCAGCATAGTCCGAAATGTCCAGAAGAGCAACAGGCCGAACAACAGGAGACACTGACTTTTATAATGACAAATGTTTGAAATTATGCTATCCTTCAAAAAAAAACGGAGGGTACCGAGATGCATTGCCGGAAATGTGGTTCTGAGGCTTTTGTTAAAAATGGGTTTGT
>NZ_CANRLT010000016.1 GCF_947631555.1 uncultured Mailhella sp.
TGGCGAAGCGGACGGGACTTGAACCCGTGACCTCCGGCGTGACAGGCCGGCGTTCTAACCAACTGAACTACCGCTCCAAATATGGAGAGGGAAAAATCCCGATTAAACAAAAGTGGCGAAGCGGACGGGACTTGAACCCGTGACCTCCGGCGTGACAGGCCGGCGTTCTAACCAACTGAACTACCGCTCCCCCAAGCGCTCCCCAAGCGTTCCAAAATCGCATGGTGGGCAGTACAGGACTTGAACCTGTGACCCCCGCCGTGTGAAGACGATGCTCTACCTGCTGAGCTAACTGCCCATGCGCAAAAATGCTTTTATGGAAAATGGCCCGGACTGTCAACAGAAAACTTCCCGTTTCCCCAAAATTTCGTGAAAATCCCTGCGCGGGAAAAGCGCGGCGGCAAGCCGGTATTCACGGCCAAAGGCGTTTTTGCAGGTGGAAAAACGGGTAGAGGCGGGCGCTAGAGCAGACCGCGTTTTTTCAGCTCTATTTCCAGACAGGCCAGGGCCGCGGGAGTGACGCCGGAAATGCGTCCGGCCTGCCCCAGCGTCAGGGGCTTCACTTCATTCAGCTTTTCCTGAATCTCGCGGGAAAGTCCGGCAACGCCGTCATAGTCCATATCCGCGGGCAGGCGGACAGTCTCCTGACGTGCGGCGCGGCGGACCAGATCATCCTGAAGTTCGAGGTAGCCGGCGTACCTGAGTACGATTTCGGTTTCCTGCACGATGTCGTCGTGGGCGGTTTCCAGCTCGGGGAGGAAAACCGAGAGCCGGCGCAGGCCAAGCTGCGGGCGGCGGCCCAGATCGGCCAGGGTGACGGCCTGAGAGGGGCAGGGTTCGCCCAGAGCCGTGAAAGCGGCGGCAGTGGCGGCGTCCGGGGTGAGGCGCGTGTTCCTGAGCTTGTCCATGAGTGAGCGCAGGGCCTCCTGCCTGCCGCAGAAGTGTTCCCACTGTTCATCTCCGACCAGTCCCCGTTCCCGTCCGTGGGGCGTAAGGCGGGCGTCGGCGTTGTCCTCGCGCAGGAGCAGACGGTATTCGGCGCGGGACGTGAACATGCGGAACGGCTCGTTCGTGCCCTTGGTCACCAGTTCATCGGCCAGTACGGCCATATAGCATTCGCTCCGTGCGGGGAGGAAGGGCGGGCGCTCTTCCAGCTTTGCGGCGATGTTCAGCGCTGCCCACAGTCCCTGGGCGGCGGCTTCCTCGTAGCCGGAAGTGCCGTTGATCTGCCCGGCCAGCCAGAGTCCGTCCACGCGCCGCGTCTCAAAGGTGGGGCGAAGCTGGATGGGGTTGACATAGTCGTATTCGATGGCGTAGCCGGGGCGCACGATCTCGGCGTGTTCCAGTCCCCGGATGGAAGCCACCATTTTTTCCTGAATGTCCAGAGGCAGGCTCGTGGAGATGCCGTTGGCGTAATATTCCCTGCGATCCAGACCTTCCGGCTCGATGAAGACGTGATGCCGGTCGCGGTCGGGGAAACGGGCTACCTTGTCTTCGACGGAAGGGCAGTAGCGTGCCCCTACGCCGGTGATGACGCCGGTGAACAGCGGGGAGCGGCTGAGTCCGGATCGGATGATTTCGTGCGTCTTTTCGCTGGTCCAGCTGATGTAGCAGGGGATCTGCGGAAGCACGGGGCCGGGTCCGCTGAAGCTGAAGCCCGTGGGCGGATTGTCCCCGTACTGGGCTTCCAGAGCGGCGAAGTCTATGGTGCTGCCCTTGAGCCGCGGGGTGGTTCCGGTCTTCAGGCGTCCCACGCGCAGGCCCAGGGCGCGCAGCGAGTCCGAGAGCTGCCCGGCGGCGTCATCGCCGAAGCGTCCGGCAGGGTAGTGCGTCAACCCGATATGTACCAGCCCGCAGAGAAACGTTCCCGTGGTAAGCAGGACGTGAGGGGCCGCAAATTCCTTGCCCAGACGCGTACGCACGCCCAGCACACGGCCGCCCTCCGCAACAATTTCCGTCACCATGTCCTGCCAGACGCTGACGCGCTCCTGAGCGAAGAGGTCGCGCTTGACCGCGGCGAGGTAGGTATCGCGATCCATCTGGGCGCGGCGGGCGCGCACGGCCGGACCCTTGCTGGCGTTGAGGATGCGGAACTGTATGCCGGCTTCGTCGGCCCATTTGCCCATGCAGCCGCCGAGGGCGTCTATCTCTCGAACCAGATGCCCCTTGGCCAGCCCTCCGATGGCGGGATTGCAGGAGAGATGCCCGATGCGGTCCACGTTGCTGGTAATCACCAGAACGTTGTGCCCCATACGTGCCAGGGCCATAGCCGCTTCACAGCCGGCATGGCCGGCACCGACAACGATGCAGGAATACATAGACATGGGGAAGCAGGATTGAAGGTGAAGGCACGGCGCCGTCCAGCCGGATACCGGCGCACGTCCGGCGTCTCAGGGGACATCGGACGTGCTGCCGGAGGGTGTCAGTTTTCGTAGAAGGAACGCAGGGTCTGACTGCGCACAGGATGGCGCAGCTTGCGCAGAGCCTTGGCCTCGATCTGGCGGATGCGTTCACGGGTGACGTTGAACAGCTTGCCCACTTCCTCGAGGGTGTGGTCGGACTTTTCGCCGATGCCGAAGCGCTTGCGCAGCACCTGCTCTTCGCGGGGGGTAAGGTCGGCGAGCACGGAGGCTATCTGCTCGGATAGCTTGGTGTTCACCACTTCTTCGGCGGGAGCCACGGCCTTCTTGTCCTCGATGAAATCTCCGAGACTGGAATCCTCTTCATCCCCAATGGGCGTCTCAAGGGAAATCGGTTCCTTGGCGATCTTGAGCACCTTCTTCACCTTGTCCACGGGGTAGTCCATGCGTTCGGCGATCTCTTCGGGCGTGGGATCGCGGCCAAGCTCCTGCACCAGATAGCGCGAGGTGCGGATGAGCTTGTTGATGGTTTCGATCATGTGTACGGGGATGCGTATGGTGCGGGCCTGATCCGCGATGGCGCGGGTGATGGCCTGGCGTATCCACCAGGTGGCGTAGGTGGAGAACTTGTAGCCCCGCTGGTACTCGAATTTGTCCACGGCCTTCATGAGTCCGATATTGCCTTCCTGAATGAGATCGAGGAACTGAAGCCCGCGGTTGGTGTATTTCTTGGCAATGCTCACCACGAGGCGCAGGTTGGAGCGGATAAGCTCCTGCTTGGCGCGCATGGAGGCCACCATGCCGCGGCGGATGCGCCAGAGCACTTCCTCGAGGTCGTCCACATCGTGGCAGCATTTCTCCCGCAGTACCTGAAGGCTCTCGACCTTGCCGACAATGAGTTCCTTGTAGGAGAACATCTTGTCCACGCTCATGTCGATCTCGGCGGCCACTTCCTGCATGGTCCTGGTGCGGTTGTCCAGCTCCTCGAACAGAGCCAGAAGTTCCTCCTGCGACTTGCCCGTGGTCTCCACATAGGCGTCGAGTTCGCGCTGATAGTTGCGCATCTGGCGCACATAGTCCTCAACGGTTTCCACAATGCGGTCGATGAGAGTCTTTTCGAGCTTGATCTCGCGCAGGCGGGCCACCACCTCTTCCTTGTACTGGACGATTTCCTTCTGCGTGGCGGCCACACGGCGTTCCAGCGTGCAGCAGGCGTCGAGCTTCTGGTAGATTCTGTGCTTCTTCTTGTAAATGGCCTTGATCTCGTCCAGCAGCAGAATGACGCGCTGCCGCTGGTTTATCTCGTCATCGGTGGGGTCGTCCTCCTCGATGGTCTTGACCACATCCTTGAGCTTGATGCGGTTCTGCTTGAGATCCTCACCCACGTTGATGAGTTCTTCCACGGCCACGGGGACTTCCACCAGCGCGTAGAGCACATCCTGCTCGCCCGTCTCAATCTTTTTGGCGATGACGACTTCCCCATCGCGGTCCAGGAGCGGAACCGCACCCATCTCCCGCAGGTACATGCGTACGGGGTCGGTGTTGCGGGTCGCGAAGTCACCGCTGTCATCGGAGCTGAGATCAACGGAGAAGTCAAGGGACGTCTCCACTTCGCCGTCAAAGACCATGTCCACGGGATCGTTTTCCGTGTCGGCATGGTTCACGGCGATGGACTTGCCTTCCTTTTCCGTGTCCACGATAGCGATATCCATCTGGTCGAACATCGACATGATTTCTTCAAAATTTTCCGGAGGGGTCATCAGTTCCGGGGGCACGGATTTGCTGACTTCCTCGAAGGTGAGGTAGCCTGCGGACTTGCCCTTGGCAATCAGCGTCTTGAACTGCTGCATTTCTTTGAGATTATTGGTCACTACGCCTCCCTCGCGCTTCCAGAAGTGCGCGCAAATATTCCCTTTGGGTATCCTGATCGGCCGTGCCCTGGCGGAGGGCGGCCACCACGGATGCCCTGTGTGATGTCGTCTGCAGGTCGTCCAGCATTCGCCGGATAGCGTTAAGTTCGCCGTCCTCGTTGTCCAGAGGGGGAGCATCCGTTCCCCGGCAGCGGATCCAGAAATTTTTTTCTCCCGGCTCCAGTTCATCGAAGGCCATGTCCGAGTTGTACAGTGCGATCTTCTTCCAGAGCTTGAGCGCCCAGGGGGCGGACAGCGCGAGATCGGCCCCGCAGGCCTTGAGGTCGGGCAGGCGGTGCGGGTAGCGGACGGCAAAGGTCATGATTTCGCGATCGCGTGTGACGCCCTTTGGCAGCAGGGGCCGGCGTACCGCGGGCTTCGTCTCCCGCCGCTGAAGCACGGTGCTGCGCAGTTCTGCTTCGGAAAGCCCAAGGCCGGTGGCCAGTTCCGCAGCGAAACGGTGAAACAGTTCGGGCATGTCCACCTGGCCGAGGAAGCGCCGCGTCCATTCCACAGCGTCCCTTGGGGCCATGCCGCGCAGAACCGAAATGCAGAAGGCCAGCCCGTCCTGCGCATGGGCGCGCAGGTCTTCCACCGCTTCGCGCCCGTAGGTGCGGAGCATGCTGTCGATGTCGTTGTCGTCCGGGAACAGGATGACTTTGCAGGACAGTCCCCGGCTGAGCAGCATCTCGCAGGAACGGAAGGCAGCCTTGCGGCCGGGGGCATCGCCGTCGAACATGAGTTCCATCCGGGTGGTGAAACCGGAGAGCCGCTTGATCTGGTCGGGGGTGAGTGCGGTTCCCAGAACTCCTGCGGCCTGCGTATACCCGTACTGATGCAGGGTGATGACATCCATGTAGCCTTCCGTGAGGATGACGTTTTTTTTCACGGCGATGGACGGCCGCGCCTGAAACAGGCCGAAGAGGTGTTCGCCCTTTTTGTAGATGGGGGAATCGCTGCTGTTGATGTATTTGGCGTCGTCTTCCCTGGCCAGCGCGGGGATGATGCGCCCGCCGAAGGCGATGGCCTGCCCCGAAAGATTGCGGATGGGAAACATGAGCCGGTTGCGGAAGCGGTCGAAGGTGCGGCCTGAGCCGCTCTTCGACTGGAGTCCGCAGGCGGCCGCCGCGTCCAGGCTGTATCCGGCGCGGCGCAGTGAGTCGCCCAGATCCTGCCAGAGTTCGGGCGTCCAGCCAAGGCTGAACGTCTCCTGGAGTTCGGGGGAAATGCCGCGCTCTTCAATGTAGTCGCGGCAGACACGGGCGTCCTGTCTGCGCAGATTGCTGCGGAAATGTGCGGCCGCAAGCTCGTGCATACGGAGCATGTCACGCTTCTCTGAGCGTTCCTGACGCGCCCTGGGGTCGGGGCGGTAAGACTCGAGCTGTACGCCCGCTTCCTCAGCCAGAGCCGCAAGAGTTTCCTTGAAGTCCAGTCCGTTGAGGCGGCCGTAGAAGTCGAAGATGTCGCCGGAGGCCTGGCAGCCGAAGCAGTAGAACGTCCCCTGTTCCTCGTTGATGGAGAAGGACGGCTTGGTCTCCTGATGGAAGGGGCAGGGCGCCACGAGGCGGGAACCCACAGGGCGCAGTTCCACATAGCGTCTGGCCAGATCTGCCAGACTGATGCGGGACTTGATCGCCTGTATGACGTCGGTATTCCTCATTCTCGTGCTGCCTGTTGTTTTGTGTCAGCGGAAAAAAACCTGGGTCATGCCGTCGCCGCCCTGATCTTCGGGTGCCGTGCCGTAGGAGGCCACGCCCGGAAAGGTGCGCAGCATTTCATGCACGGCCTTGCGCAGTGCGCCCGTGCCCCGGCCGTGGACGATTTCCACGCCGTCCGTTCCCGTGAGCAGGGAGCGGTCGAGAAACTGTTCGAGTTCCGCCAGCGCCTCGTCCGCGCGCTTTCCTCTCAGATCGAGGCGCAGGAAGGGCACAGTCCGGGAAAGTTTCGTGGTGACGCTGGACCTGGGGGCAGGGGAAGCGCTTACGGGTTCAAGATCTTCAAGCTTCGCCCACATGGTCACGCCGTTGAGGTCTATTTTGGCCTTGCCGTTCCTTGCGTCCACTTCGCGGATTACGGCCTTCTGATTCCACAGCCGGTGCATTACCTCGCCGCCTGGCGTGAATTGCGAGGCGTCCGGAGCCGGGCGCTCCTCCGCGTCTTCCTGCGATGCAAGGCTGACCCGCAGTCTGGCCATGGCCCGCTGCGTCTGCCGCGCCGTGGCCTTGCCGCTCCTGTATTCGCGCATCAGTTCCTGAGACATGCGGCGCACTTCTTCGTCCAGACGCTGACGTTCCTTTTCCAGTTTTTCCTGAAGAGCCGCACGCCGGTCACGAAGGCGGCGTTCCTCGTCCTTCATGCGGGCGAGTTCCTCTTCCCGCTGGCGTGCCAGCGCGTTGAGCCGATCCATGACGGCACCGGCATCGTCGCCGTCCATGAGCAGATAGTGCTCGGCCCGGCGCAGAACGGATTCCGGCAGACCGTGTTCGCGGGCCACGTCCAGAGCCTGGCTTGCGCCCACCTGATCATAGGCCAGATGGAAGAGCGGCTTTTTGGTCTTCGGATCGAAGAGTACGGAGGCGGCGCGCACGCCCTCATGGGTAAGCGCGTAGCTCTTCAGCGCGGGAAAATGGGTGGCGGTCACGGTGAACGCGCCCTTTTCCAGAAGTCCGTCCAGCACGGCCTGAGCCAGCGCCGCGCCCTGGGAGGGATCCGTGCCCGCGCCGAACTCATCCAGCAGCACCAGGGAATGGGCGTCGAGTTCGTCCCAGATGGCGGAAAGGCGGCGTATCTGGCCGGTGAACGTGGAGACGTGATCGTCCAGGCTCTGCTCGTCGCCGATGAAGGCGCGGACATTGTTCCAGAAGGGCAGCGTTGCTCCCCTGTCCACGGGAGCGGGCAGACCGGAGAGTGTCATCAGGGTGACGAGACCGAGGGTCTTGAGGGCCACGGTCTTGCCGCCTGCGTTGCCGCCGCTGATGACGAGGACGCGGTCGCCCTCGCGGAGCAGCAGGTCGGAAGGCTCGATGCGCCGCGGTCCGGTGTAGGACGGATCCTTGGCGTGGCGGGCTGATTCCAGCACCAGAAGAGGATGGCGCGCACCTGGCAGGTGGAGATCTGCGCCTTCTTCCAGCGGTACGCAGCGGCCGTCCAGTGCATCCCCCAGAAGACATTTGGCGCGGCCAAGGTCGAGCCGCACGAGGAGATTCCACGCAGCACGGAGCAAGGGCATTTCCTGAAGCATGAGTCCGGCGATCATGCGCAGAACCTTGCGTTCCTCCTCACGCTCCTTCTGCTTCAGCTCCTGAAGCCGGTTGTTCTGCTCCACCAGAAACAGCGGCTCGAAATAGAGCGTCTCGCCGGTGTGCGAATAGTCGTGAACGACGCCCTGGATGCGGCCCTTGAAGTTGGCCTTGAGCGGCAGGACGTAGCGGTCGGACGACAGGGTCATGTAGTCGTCCTGGAGATAGTGCGCGATGTTGTACTTCTCCGCAAATTCTTTCACCCGGCGCAGGCAGTTCTGATGGATGCTGCGCAGTTCGCCACGCACGAGGAGCAGTCCCGGCGAGCTTTCGTCCCTGAGCGATCCGTCATCGCTCACGCAGCGGTTCAGGGCGGAAAGCACCAGCTCCGGCATGGGCAGAGAGCAGGCGAGTGCGTCCAGAAGCGGCCGCCGTGACGCTCCGGCGTGTATGCTTTCCGCAGCGCGGCGGGCCTGGCCAAGCGTCTCCCGGAGAGCCCAGAGCGCGTCCAGGTCGGGGGCTGGGTCGGGACGCCTTTCCACATAGTCCAGAAGCCCGGAAATATCGGGAAAGGAGGCGAGGGAAAAGTCGCCTTCCGCCATCCAGGAATGCTGTTCGTCGTAGAGGAGCTGACTTTCGCGCACGGCGGATACGCCGTCCAGAGGCCGCAGACCAAGAGCGGCTTCCCGTCCGGCCTCGGAAAGGCAGAACGAGGAGAGCTGTTCCAGAACGCGGGGGAATTCGAGGGCGCGAAGTGTGCGTTCGTCCATGAATAAATCGAAGCAGTGGGACTGCTGGAAGCGGGCTTTCACGGCTGCGCTTACGGCCTTGCCGTCTACACGGCCCTTGCATTCGGCCATGATGGCGCTGATGGCCTTGCCCATGTTTTTCATGCCGCCATCCAAGAGCGGTGCAACCGCGCGTTCCACCGCCTCGGCCAGCTCCGCTTCACTGAGGGGGGCAGGCAGATAGGCCCTGAGAACCTCTGCTTCAGCGGCTTCCTTTTCGGCGAGGTCGGAACGCCCGGCGGCGGTATATTGTTCGATGGAGTCCTGACGCTGTTTGAGTTCGTGCATGATGACAGACAGATACTCGTCCTCGGACAGCGGATGCATAAGCTCCACCTGTTTGTTCTTTGCGGCTGTTTTCAGAAGACGCAGCGTTCCGAGGCGAACCTGCTGCCTGGACTTGTAGGCTTCCAGATAGTCCCTGTCGATCTGTTCTGCGATGCTCATGGCGGTCTTTCCTTCCCGTGGGCGTCCCGAAAGGCGGGATGGCCTTCGGACAGCCTCTTTTGACAATGGCAGAGGAGCCGGAAACCGCTCCCGTCGGGAGATACGATTTCCGGCTCTCGAACCGGCTTGCCCGGTCAGCGCGACGCAAACCGCGGCAAAAACGAGATTATCCCATGTTGACCTTGCGCATTTTCTTGACGAGGCGCTTGCGGGCGGCAGCCTTCTTCTTCTTGCGCATGACGCTGGGCTTTTCGTAGTGCTGGCGCTTCTTCATTTCGGAGAGCACGCCGGCCTTTTCCACCTGCTTCTTGAAGCGGCGCAGGGCGATGTCGAAATTATAATCGTCTTCGGTGAGAAAAACTCCGGGCATGAAAATCACCCCCTTTTCAGCGAATCTTTTTGTTCCGTCCGATCCGCCAGAAAAAGGAATGAACGGAAAGGTAGTTCGGAAGCATGACTCCGAACGCCGGACTGACGTCGGAAGAAAGTGGCAAATTAAACTTTTTTGCCAAAAAAAGCAAGCCCCTGAACACGGAAGGTTTCAGGAAAAACTGCGCCCCGTTCTCCCCTCGGGCAGAGGCGGAACGGACGTGAGACGGGCCTCGTGCGTCCAGGCCGCCCGCGGTCAATGCTGCTCGTGTTCCGTCTTTTTGGCGTCCTTGATGGCGCGGGCAAAGACCAGAGTCAGACCGATGGCGAGGACGAGGAGAACCGCGTAGAGTACGCCGAAGAAGATGGCGTAGTCAGGCTGCCACAACGGCAGAGTCCACGGGAAGGGACCCTGGCCGTTTTCACCGTGCATGAGCATGAGAACTCCTTGAAACTGAAAGGAAGGCTTGTCCCTGCCTCAGCGGCTCAGTGGACTTTTTTCTTGAGATTGTCGCTGGCTCTGAAGACGATGGTCTTGCTGGCGGGGATAGTAATGGTTTCACCGGTGCGGGGGTTGTGCCCCTTGCGTTCCTTGCGTTCCTGCACCAGAAGTGAGCCGAAGCCGGGGAAGGAGATTCTGCCTTCGGCAACGAGGGTCTCTTTCATGGCATCGAGCATGGCATTCAGCACCTGTTCGGCGTTGACCCTGCTGATGGAGCTTTTTTCGGCAATTTTGGCGATAAGTTCCGCTTTCGTCATGAGAAGGCTCCTTTTCTTTGAGCATTGAGGTGAAACTGACGGCTGTATTAGGCCATGCTTTGATTGCAACGTCAAGAGGTTCTCTGGTTCCGAAGCATGATTTTCAGGAATAGAGAGACCTGGCGAGGCTGTGGAACAGGGAGACGGCGAGAGTTTCCGGCCGCACGGTGCGGTCTATCCCCAGATGATCGAGGATCTCCGGGGAGAAGCGTTCGGGTTCAGCGTGGCGCAGGATGTTCTGAAGCTGCTTTCGGCGCTGCTGGAAGCAGATTTTGACGAGACGCGCGAGGTGTTCCGGCTGTTCAGGGCGTTTTTCCCGGGGCAGAGGCTCGAAAAGTATCACGGAGGAATCGACTTTCGGCGGAGGAGAGAAGGCCGCCGGACCGAGGACGAAGCCTTTCCGGGGGCTTACAAAGCTCTGTATCCACACGCTGAGCGCACCGTAGTCCCTGCTTCCAGGGGTGGCGAGGATGCGGCCGGCGACTTCCTTCTGAACCATGAACACGGCGCGCTCCAGGCGCGGGGTGCGCCGGACCAGCTCCCACATGAGCGGCGAAGCTATGTTGTAGGGCAGGTTTCCGGCGACCTTCCACGGGCCTTCAAGATTTTCCCACGGGTAGGCGAGGGCATCGCCAGGGATCACTTCCAGCCCTGGAAGCGGGAGGGCGGCGTGCTGTCCGGCGTAGTATTCGTCCTTTTCGAGGAGCAGCAGGCGGCTCCACGGGAGAGGGCGCAGAAGGGCTGTGAGCGCACCGGGTCCGGGGCCGATTTCCAGAACCTGATCGCCATCCCTGACGCCGAGCAGCTCCACAATGCGCCGGACGGCGCGCTCATCGCGCAGAAAGTGCTGGCCGAGGCTTTTCCTGGCCTTTGCCGGAGGAAAAAGGTGGACTTCGCTCATGCCGTCACATGGTGTCGTATTTTTTGAAGCGCATGGTGAACCCAGCCCGTCCCTGTGTGGCGGATCGCAGTGCCGTGGAGAAGCCGAAGAGTTTGCGCATGGGAGCCATGCCGGAGAAATACCTTCTTCCGCCGCGTTCTCCCAGCTCTTCGATCTTGCCGCCGCAGTTCTGGAACAGGCTGATGGAGGCGCCGAGGGCCTCTTCCGGGGCGACGATTTCCACGTCCATGATGGGTTCCAGCACAACGGCCCTGGCCTGGCTCATGGCTTCACGCACGGCCAGGGAAGCCGCCATGCGGCAGCCTGCGGCGGTGGCTCCGTCCTTTGCCGCGGCGGTTACGGTGACGGCCACGTCCTGCACGGGGTAGCCGGTCTGCGGGCCGGAAAGAAGACTGTCGTTGATGCCCTGAAGCACTTCGTCAGCCAGAGCGCGGGGCAGTGCCGTGCGGAGATCCTCCGGATGGGCGAGAGCGTCGCTCAGGCTCACGAGGTTGCCCGTGTCGCGGGGACGCGGGGACACCGTCAGAGTTATGTCGCCGAAGTGGTGCACCGTGCCGAGATCGCGGTCGAAGACGCCCCGCCCTTCGGCTTCGCGGCGCACGGTCTCGCGGGCCACAACCTGGGGCTGTCCGGCTCTGGGTGTGATGCCGTATTCGCGTTTCATGCGCTCCAGGATCACGTCAAGGTGCAGTTCGCCCATACCCGAAAGGATGCGGTCGCCGGATTCCTCGTCCAGGGTAACGCCCAGGGTAGGATCCTCAGCCGCGTAGCGGGCCAGCGCTTCGTCCAGGACCTTGCCTTCGTCGGCGTTGCGCGGTTCCAGAGCTTCGGAGATCACGGGCTTCACGTCTTCCAGCCGTTCCAGCAGCACGTCCAGGCCGTGCGCCGTGAAGGTGTCGCCCGTGCGCGCCGAACGCAGGCCCAGCACGGCCACAATGTCGCCGGAGCAGGCTTCCGCAAGCTGTTCCTGCTGGCCGGCGTCCATGCGGAACATGCGTGAAATGCGCTCGTCCTTCTTCAGCGCGGCGTTGCGCACAGTGTCACCTTCCTTCAGGCGGCCGGAGTAGAGGCGCATGAGGGCGGTTTTGCGGCCACCGTCCATGATGATCTTGAACACCAGTCCGCAGAACGGCGCGCCGGGCTGGACATCCACCGTTATTTCCCGGCTGCCGTCCACCGTCGTGCCGCGGGGCGGAGCCGCTTCCAGGGGAGACGGCAGATACCGGCAGACCGCGTCCAGAACGGGCTGAACGCCGGAATTCTTCAGCGCCGAACCCGCCAGCACGGGGGTGACGGCCCGTTTCAGGGCGGCCCGTTTCAGGGCGGCGTGGATGTCCTCTTCGGTGAAGGATTCCTCCAGATAGCGTTCCATGAACTCATCGTCGTTCTCGCCCAGCGTTTCCAGGGTGCGTTCGCGCCAGAGTCCGGCCTGCCGGATCTCATCGCCTTCCAGAGGCAGTTCAGCCACCTCCTGGCCCTGAGAGGACTGGTCAAAGACCAGCTTTTTCATGCGCACGACATCGGCCAGCGCGTAGAAGTCCGGGCCTTCGCCCAGGGGGATGGTCACGGCTGCGGGCGTGGCGCCAAGGCGTTCGTGCAGGGACTCGAACACGGCAGAGAAATCGGCCCCCACGCGATCCATCTTATTAATGAAGGCGATCTTGGGGACGCCGAATTCTTCCGACTGCCGCCACACGGTTTCAGACTGCGGCTCCACGCCGCCCACGGCGCAGAACACGCCCACGGCGCCGTCGAGAACGCGCAGGGAGCGTTCCACCTCGATGGTGAAGTCCACATGGCCGGGGGTGTCGATGAGGTTCAGCGTCCAGTCCTTCCAGTGGCAGGTGGACGCGGCCGCGGCGATGGTGATGCCGCGTTCCTGCTCTTCGGGCATGAAGTCCATCGTGGCCGTGCCATCGTGGACTTCGCCCATGCGGTGGATCTTGCGGGTATAGAAAAGAATGCGTTCGCTGAGTGTCGTTTTCCCGGCATCGATGTGGGCGATGATGCCGATGTTGCGGAGGAGGGCCATGCTTTCGTCAGTCTTCATCAAACGTTCCTTTGAGGTTTGCAGTCTTTCCCTTCAGGGGGAAAAGAAGGATTGATAACATGGCGAAGCCTCAGACATCCTTGTCCTTACTCCTCCCTCCCTTCGGGGAGAAGCCATCCGCACGCCCCTTGACTGCCGGCTGCGGAGTCAGTCGGAAGAAGAGGCCGGCTGTGGATTGAAACATGCGGAAGTCTCCTGAAAGAGATAGGCGGAACATGCGGAAGACCGGAAAAAGTCAGGGGCCGGGCCGGGCCAGCAGGCTTCCATGCCGGGACCGAGGATCATGTCCGGGGAGGCGGGCACCTTTGTCTTTTCGTCCGGCACATAGGCGGCGCGCACGCCGGCGGCAGCTTCCGTGAGCAGTTCCGCATCGGGGTGCAGCCAGCGCAGGCGGGCGGCGAGAGCTTCGGCGTCCGGGCCTGAGGCGTAGAGCGAAAGCAGCCGCGGCGACGGCCGGTCACGCAGCACGGGCAGTCCGTCTGCGGCGGCTCCGTGCAGCAGGGACTTCTGAGCCGGAGAAAACGTTCCGTCCGCGCCGGGAAAAAGCAGCAGCCGCCCGTCGGAAGAGACTGCGCGCAGGTCTTCGTAGACATCGGCCAGACGGTCTCCGCCAAGGACGAAGGAATCTTCCAGTCCGGCCAGCTCCATGGCGGTACACAGCGCAGGGGAGAAGGCCTGCTCCGAGACAACGGCTATGCGCCCGGTACCTGCGGCGAGTGCGGGCACGAGGCATGCCAGAAAACGGGCGGGGGAGGCGTAGCCCGGGCCGGCGCAGGCCAGCACCCAGGCGGCGGGGCGGAGCGTGTCCGTGTGCCGAAAGCCGCTGCGGAGCGAACAGGACGAGCGCGCAGAGACGCCGTCCTGACCGGGCCAGCGGTGGAAGGCGAAGGCCAGGGCCGTCTTGAGCAGGGCGCGCAGTTCCGGCGCGGCGTTCTCGTAGGCGCCGGCGGAGAGCGCGTCTTCTGGACGGCAGGCTTCCAGCCAGCCGGGCAGTTCGGTGCAGAGTTCCATGATGTCCCCCTTTCCTTTCTGGGTACGACGCCCGCGCCGCCTCGTCAATAGCGGATGCCGGTTCGTCCGGGCATTTTTCCGGCAGGCGCCCTTTCCAGCTACGCACTTTTTTTATAAGAAAGAAAAACGCCAAAGGAGGCCGTCATGCCCCGCCTCGCCATCGTTACGCCAGCAGGCAGACTGATTCTGGAAGAACAGGAAGAAGCGCTCACGCGCATAACATATGCGGGCGCCCCTGCCGCGCTTGAAGAGGGCGGGGAGCAAACGCCGCTCCTTGCCGAAACCCGGCGTCAGCTCGAGGCCTATTTTTCGGGCCGGCTGCGGGTCTTTGACCTGCCTCTGAGAGCGGAGGGCACAGCCTTCCAGCAAGCGGTGTGGCGTCAGCTCTGCGCCGTGCCCTTCGGCGGACTGATGACCTACGGCGGCATCGCGCACCGTCTGGGAAGAGCGGGTGCGGCCAGAGCCGTGGGCATGGCCTGCCACGTCAACCCGATTATGATCGTCGTGCCCTGCCACCGCATTGTGGGTGCGGACGGAAATCTCACAGGCTACGCTCCCGGGCTTGAGGTCAAGCGCTTTCTCCTCCGGCTGGAAGGCTCGCTTCCTCAGGCGGAAAGACGCCGTGCACAGATGGTGCCGCATCTGGTTTGCCCATGAGAAGGGCGGACTGACAGGAAAACGCCGTGAGCAGGCGGCCCGGCCCCGCGGCAGGGGAAAACACGTTGCGTTTTAGCGGAAACGACTCTATGCTTACACGGTTCCATCACGCATTGGAGGCGTCCTCATGAAGAAGATTTCTCTGTTGACCGCTGCCGCGCTGGCTCTGGTGTTCTTCCTTGCCGGCGGAGGAGCGATGAAGGCTGTCAGCGCAGAAGCGGACTACGAGTCCCTGCGCCGTTTCAGCCAGATACTGGACATCGTGGAGCAGCACTACGTCAACGATGTCTCACACAAGGAACTTCTGGAAGACGCGCTCAAGGGTATGCTCCAGAATCTGGATCCTCATTCCACGCTCATGACGGAGAAGGAATTTCAGGAGATGCAGGAGAATACCAGCGGCGAATTTTTCGGCGTGGGCGTGGAAATCACCATGGAAAACGGCCAGGTCATGGTCGTCAGCCCCATCGAGGACACGCCGGGCTACAAGGCCGGGCTTCAGGCCGGGGACTCCATTCTCGCGGTAGACGGCCAGTACACCATGGAAATGTCCCTTACGGAAGTCGTCTCCCGGATGCGCGGCAAGCGCGGTACCGTGGTAGAACTCAAGGTTCTGCACAAGAATGGCGCGAAGCCCGTGACCATGAAGATCCGGCGCGATGCCATACCGCTTCTCAGCGTCAAGTCCAGAGAGCTGGAACCGGGCTATCACTGGATACGCCTCACCCGCTTCAGCGGGCACACGGCAGAGGAACTTTCCGAAGCTCTGAACAAGGCCCGTGCCGGAAGCGGGCTTAAAGGCATAGTCCTTGACCTGCGCAACAACCCCGGCGGCCTTCTGGATCAGAGCGTGGAGGTGTCCGACCTCTTCCTGAGCGGCGGCGACATTGTGTCCATGCGCGGCCGCGACGCCGCTTCCCGCCGCGTCTTCAAGGCCAGGCCCTCCCAGGACGATGTGACCTGCCCCGTGGTGGTGCTGGTGAACGCCGGAACCGCTTCCGCCTCGGAGATTGTAGCCGGGGCGCTGCGTGACCAGAAGCGTGCGCTCATCGTCGGCGAACGGACGTTTGGCAAAGGTTCCGTGCAGAACCTCATCCCTCTGTCCGACGGTACGGGCCTGAAGCTCACGGTGGCCCGCTACTACACGCCTTCGGGCAAGTCCATTCAGGCGGAAGGTATCGTGCCCGACTTCGAGATTGCCTGGGAGCCGCCCCGCGAGGAGAAAACGCCGGAACTTTCCCTGCGCGAGAAAGACTTGCGCGGCCATCTGGAACAGAAGGACGGCGGAGATAAGAACGAAAAGAGCGGCACGGCCGAGGCCGAGGAAGCAGCCCGGATGCTCGCCCGCGACAATCAGCTCCGTATGGCCCTGCAATTTGCCAAAACCCTGCCCGCGCTCAGAGAACTTAAAAATTGACGCCCGCCCGGCGGCATCTGGAGGAACCATGCTGCAGAGAACTCTTTCCATCATAAAACCGGACGCCGTAGCCCGTGGACTTCAGGGGGAGATTCTGGCCATGATTCAGGCCTCCGGTCTGCGCATTGCGGCCATGAAAATGCTCCGCCTTACCGAAGCGCAGGCCGGGGCGTTCTATGAGGTGCACCGCGAACGTCCCTTTTACGGCGACCTTGTGCGTTACATGACCTCCGGCCCCGTGGTCTGTTCGGTACTGGAAGGCGAGGATGCGGTGGCGGCTTACCGGGCGCTCATGGGAAGTACGGATCCGGCCAAAGCCGCGGAAGGCACCATCCGCAGAAAGTATGCCCAGAGTGTGCAGGCCAATGCCGTACACGGTTCGGACGCTCCTGAGACGGCTGCCCGGGAAATCGCGTTTTTCTTCAGTCAGACGGAGATTGTGGGATGAAGACCGTAGGCTGCATCGGCTGCGGAAACATGGGCGGCGGTGTGCTCCGCGGACTCGCCGCCCGGGGCGGCTGCCGTCTGCTGGGGCATGACCACAGCCGTTCCAAGGTGGACGCACTGGGTGTTGAGTGGGCAGGCAGTCCTTTGGAACTCGCCCGCCGTGCCGAAGTGATCCTTCTGGCCGTCAAGCCTTATCAGATGGAAGCCATGCTGGAAGAGATCCGGCCTGCGCTGGATGCTTCCAAAGTCGTGCTTTCGCTGGCCGCGGCCTTTTCGCTGGACAAACTGCGCAAGGGCACAGCCGGCATCTGCCCCGTGGTGCGCGTCATGCCCAATCTGCCGGTTATCGTGGGCAGGGGCGTCTTTGCCCTGTGCTTTGACGATCCCGTGCTTTCTGAGGAGCAGCGCGGGGAGCTGCTGAACATGTTCCAGAGCCTGGGCAGGGCCATCGTGCTTCCGGAAGCTCAGTTCCCCGCCTTCTCTTCGCTGGTGGGCTGCGGGCCGGCCTTCGTCTTCCTGTTCATGGAAGGACTGCTCAACGCCGGCATCACCATGGGACTGAAGGCTCCTGCCGCCAGAGAGCTGATCGCCGCCATGGTTGAGGGTTCGGCAAAGCTCTGCCTTGAATCCCCGGAGAGCTTTGCCGACCTGCGCGTCAAGGTATGCTCTCCGGCGGGAACGACCATACGCGGCGTCAATCATCTGGAACGCTGCGCCGTTCCCGGCCATGTGACCGACGCCGTTCTCGAAGCGCTGAAGCGCGATCAGGAAATGGCGCGGTGAGACGGGCTGCCGCGTCTCATCCCTGCGCAGGCGGAGTGCTTTTCTGCCTGAGGTGCTGCCATGCAGATGCCTGACAGACGGATGATCTTTGGGATCAACTGGGGGCTGGCGCTTGCCACGCTTCTGCTCTTTGCCGTCGGCATGGTGAATCTGTATTCCGCCAGCGCCTCCCGCATGGAAGGAGGCTTTGTCCTGTCCCCCTTCTACCAGCGGCAGCTCGTCTGGGGGCTGGTGGGCCTTGCCGCCATGGTCTGCTGTATGCTGCTGGACTACCGGCGCATCGAACGGCTCGCGGTCCCATGCTACGTCATCGTCCTCATTCTGCTCATGCTCGTTCCCATAGCGGGCAAGACCGTCTATGGCGCGAAGCGCTGGATAGACCTCGGCGTCATGAACCTTCAGCCCAGCGAACTGGCCAAGTTCGCCGTGCTCATGATGGGAGCCAGGTTTCTGTGCCGTGACGGAGAAACGTTGGGCTGGAAACGTCTGGGAGAAGTGCTGGCCATAGGCGTGATTCCCTTCCTGTTCATTGTCAGGCAGCCTGACCTCGGCTCCGGGCTTACGGTGCTGGTTCTGCTCGGAGGCATGGTGCTTTTCCATGGTGTGAAGTGGCGGGTACTGCGCGTTTGCCTCATTGTCCTGCCCCTGCTCATGCCTTTGGGCTGGTTCGTCCTCCACGACTACCAGCGCGAGCGCATCCTGACGTTCCTTGACCCCACGCGCGACCCGCGGGGCGCGGGCTACCACATCATTCAGTCACAGATCGCCATCGGTTCGGGGGAAATGTTCGGCAAGGGTTTCCTTGCAGGTACACAGAGTCAGCTCCGTTTCCTGCCCGAAAAGCACACGGACTTCGCCATCGCCGTTTTCGGGGAAGAGTGGGGCTTTGTGGGCTGCCTGGCTCTTATCGCGCTGTTCTGTTTCTTCCTCGCCGCCATGTACGGAACCGTGCGCGATGCCAGGGACCGCTTCGGAAGTACGCTTGCGGCAGGCATCTTCTTCTATTTCTTCTGGCAGATCATCGTGAACATCGGTATGGTGGTGGGCATCATGCCCGTGGTGGGTATGCCGCTGCCCTTCATCAGTTACGGCGGTACGGCTCTGGTGGTGAACTGCGCTCTCGTGGGCATAGTGCTGAATATTTCCATGCGCCGTTTCGTCTTTAAAGGTTAGGCTGTCTCTGCTCAGAGGCTTTTTCCCGCCTTCGGAGTTTGCGCCGCTGTCCCATGTTCTGGCGGGTGTTTTTGCCGGAATGCGAAAAAAGTTTTATTTTTTTTCGCCGAAAAATCGGAAAAAACGCCGGAGAAAAATTGGAGAAGAGGCCTCCCCTTTCGGGGAAAGGCTGCTGGCGCATTATTATTTAATCAAATTATTTTATAAGGATATATGTTTTTAAACACGCTTTTTTTCGGGGTTGAAGACTGAAAGGCAGTGTAAAGAGAAAGCCATCCGGCGGGGAAAGGCTTTTGACAAAAGATAGGAAACGGCGTAGGTCTGAATTAATTCTAGCCTCAGTATGCCCTACTTGAGGCAGAACAATGAGGATTTGCGATTGCAGGGCGGTTTTTCCGCCCCGGCTGGAGGTTCCGTAATGATCAATATTGACATCACCCTCCTGATCCAGCTGGTGAACTTTCTGGTTTCTCTGGCGCTCATCTATGGCCTTATCATCCGTCCCATACGCGGCATCCTTGCCCGCCGCCGTGCGGAGAATGACAGGCTGAGAGGAAATGCCGAGGCACTGGAGAACGAGGCCGGTCTCAAGCAGGAGGGCTACGCCGCCCGCATCGCTCAGGCCAGAGCGGAAGTGGCCGCTCTTCGCGACAAGGTGAAGGCGTCCGCTCAGAAGAGCGCGCAGGAAGCGCTCGGTGCTGCGGGAGAAAAGGCCAGGGCCATCCATCAGGAGGCCATCGCCCGCATTCAGGACGAAAGTCGCGCGGCCCGGAGTGAGCTTGACGGCCGTGTGGACGAATTCGCCCGGATGGCGGTCAAGTCCATGCTGGGATAACGAGAGCAGAGGAGAGAGGCGTGCAAAAGTTTTATCGAGTGCTGGCAGCCTGCGCTCTGGTGCTGATGTCCTGCCAGGCCGCATACGCGAGTTCGGAAGGGGGCATTCCCTGGGGCGACTTCCTGCTCCGTGTGCTCACGTTCGCGTGTTTTTTTGCCATTATCTGGAAATGCGCCGGCCTGCTCATCAAGGGCTTCTTCAAGAAGCGCCGCGCCGCCATCGTCCAGGAAATGGACGGCCTGGCCGCCCGCCGGGCTGAGGCTGAAGCCCGTCTTGCCGAGGTGGAAAGGCAGATCGCCGATGTGGAGACCGAATGCGCCCGTCTTCTTGAGGAAGGCCGCATTCAGGCCGAGCGCATGAAGGATGCCATTCTTGCCGATGCCGAGCGTCAGGCAGCCCGGATTGTGGAGCAGGCCGCCCATGTCGCCGAGCAGGAAGGCAAGGTGGAACTGGAGGCTATCCGCAGCAGGATGGCGGAATCTGTCGTTTCGGCGGTGGAGAAGACCCTTGCCGAAACGCTGGATGCCCGTGCCCATCAGAAGCTGATCGACCAATCGTTGACCAAGGTGGTGCTGCAGTGATCGGCAATGTCGTGTCTCGCCGCTACGCGTCCGCGCTCTTTGCGCTGGGCAGGGACGCCGGCCTTGAAGAACTGGAACGGTGTGGAAACTCGCTGCGGGCTTTGGGCGAGGCTGTGGAAAAGACTCCGAAACTTGCGGAGGCTTTCAGCAATCCTGCCCTGTCCGCGGAGGAGAAGAAAAAAGTTGCGCTGGCCCTGCTGGATGTGGCGGGCGGCGGCGCTATGGAACGGCGTTTTTGCGCACTGCTGGCCGACAAGGGCCGGCTGGCGCTCCTGCCCGCCATCGCAGCGGACTATGACGTGATGCTGGACGGCGCCCGCGGCGTTTCCCGCGGCGTGGTCACTACGGCCATAGAGCTGGACGCTGAGCGCAGAGACGCCATCAGGCAGAAATTGGAATTGCAGACTGAGCGCAGGCTGGAGCTTGAGTACGTCATCGACCCTGCCATCATCGGAGGCATCGTCTTCCGGGTGGGAGATATGGTGTATGACGCAAGTCTGCGTGCGCAGCTCGATAACCTCAGGGAAGTCATCAAGAGGGGTGAGTAGGCCATGCACATCAAGGCTGAAGAGATCGGAAAGATCATCGAGGAGCAGATCCGCAACTACGACCAGCATGTGGAAATGAGCGAAACCGGCACCGTCATCTATGTCGGCGACGGTATCGCCCGCGTCTATGGCGTGCGGAACGCCATGTCGATGGAACTGCTGGAATTTCCCGGCGGACTCATGGGCATGGTGCTCAACCTCGAAGAGGACAATGTCGGCGTCGCTCTGCTCGGCGACGATACCGGTATCAAGGAAGGCGATCCTGTCAAGCGCACGGGCCGCATCTTCTCCGTGCCGGTCGGCCCCGCGGTGGCCGGTCGAGTGCTGAACCCTCTGGGGCAGCCTCTCGACGGACTTGGCCCCGTGGAACGCGCGGAAATCCGTCCCGTGGAGCTGAAGGCTCCCGGCATCATGCAGCGCAAGAGCGTACACGAACCCATGGTCACGGGACTCAAGGCCATCGACGCCATCACGCCCATTGGCCGCGGCCAGCGTGAACTTATCATCGGCGACCGTCAGGTGGGCAAGACCGCCATCTGCGTGGACGCCATTCTGGCGCAGAAGGGCACGGGCGTACACTGCTTCTATGTGGCCATCGGCCAGAAGAAGTCCACCGTCGCGCTGGTGGCGGAAACTCTGCGCAAGTACGGGGCCATGGAGTACACCACCATCGTGTCCGCCTCCGCCTCCGAATCCGCACCGCTTCAGTACATCGCGCCCTATTCCGGCTGCACCATGGCCGAATACTACCGCGACAACGGAGAGCACGCGCTCATCATTTATGACGACCTGTCCAAGCAGGCCGTGGCCTATCGCCAGATGTCCCTGCTGCTCCGCCGTCCCCCGGGACGTGAAGCCTTCCCCGGCGACGTGTTCTACCTCCATTCCCGTCTGCTGGAACGCGCGGCCAAGCTGAGCGATGAACTCGGCGCCGGTTCCCTGACGGCTCTGCCCGTCATCGAGACCCAGGCCGGCGACGTGTCGGCCTACATCCCGACGAACGTCATTTCCATTACGGACGGACAGGTCTTCCTTGAAACCAACCTGTTCAACGCCGGTATCCGTCCCGCCATCAACGTGGGTATCTCGGTATCCCGCGTGGGCGGCGCGGCCCAGATCAAGGCCATGAAGCAGGTTGCCGGTTCGCTCCGTCTGGATCTTGCCCACTATCGTGAAATGGCCGCCTTTGCCCAGTTCGGCTCCGATCTGGACAAGGATACCAAGGCCATCCTCGATCGCGGCGCCCGCATGACGGAACTGCTCAAACAGCCCCAGTATCGCCCCATGCCCACCGAAGAGCAGGTGGCTTCCATCTTCTCCGCCTCCCGCGGCTTCCTGGACGATATCGAGGTGAGCGATGTGCTGCCGTTTGAAAGCGGCCTGCTGGAAATGCTTCGCAGCGAAAAGCCCGATATCCTCGCCGATATCCGCGACCGCAAGAAGCTGGATGATGATCTTGAAGCCCGTCTTTCCGCGGCCATCAACGAGTTCAAGGTATCCTTCAAGGCGCGGGGGTAACTCATGCCTTCGTTGAAAGATGTAAAACTCCAGATATCCGGCGTCGGCAAGACCAAGCAGATCACGAGGGCCATGGGCATGGTCGCCTCGGCGAAGCTGCGCGGCGCCCAGAACCGCATCGAACGTTTCCGGCCCTACGCGGAGAAGTTCAACGAGATGCTGGATTCTCTTTCCGGACGCACGGAAGAAGCGGCGCACCCGCTGCTCCAGGCGCACGGTCAGCCGAAGACGGCAGTCATCCTGCTGCTCACTTCTGATCGCGGCCTGTGCGGGGGCTTCAACATCAATCTGATTTCCGCGGCGCTCAGCCTGGCCAAATCCAGAGAGGAGGCGGGGCTGTCCGTCCGGTTCATCTGCGTGGGGAAAAAGGGCCGCGACGCCATACGCAAGACCCCTTACGAGATCATGGAATCGTACGGGGATGTCATGGGTTCGTTCGATTTCACCCTGGCGGCACGTCTTGGCGGAAAGGTTTCCCAGCTCTACGCCGGATGCGATGCCGATGAAGTTTATCTGGTGTACAGCGAGTTTGCGAGCATGACGCGCCAGGTTCCCTCGACGATGGCGATTCTGCCCGTGACCGCCGCAGCCAGTGAGAAAAAGCAGGACGGAGCGTCCGCCGAGTGCTTGTACGAGCCGGAAGCGGGCGCGCTGATGGCAGAATTTCTGCCGCGCTACGTCAATGTTCAGATCTACCGCGGACTTCTGGACAATGCCGCCAGCGAACATGCGGCGCGCATGGCTTCCATGGACAACGCCACGCGGAACTGTGATGAGCTGATCAACACCCTGACGCTGCTGTACAACAAGACGCGTCAGGCCACCATTACCAACGAACTCATCGATATTGTTGGCGGCGCGAATGCGCAGCAAAGCCAGTAGGAGCATTAGGGCATGACAGCAAACAAAGGCCAGATAGTACAGGTCATCGGTGCTGTTGTGGACGTGGCTTTCCCCGAGGGACAGCTTCCGAACATCCTCAACGCACTCGAGATCCATAATACCAATAATCCCAACGCTGCCGACCTGATCTGCGAAGTGGCCCAGCATCTGGGCAACAACGTGGTGCGGACCATCGCCATGGACAGCACCGATGGTCTCGTCCGCGGCATGGAAGCTGTGGATACCGGCAAGCCCATCATGACCCCTGTGGGCAAGGCGGCCATCGGCCGTATCCTGAATGTGGTCGGCAAGCCCGTGGACGGACTTGGCCCGGTGGAAACGGACAAGTACTTCCCCATCCACCGTCCCGCTCCTGAATTCACGGATTTGAACACCCAGGTGGAACTCCTGGAAACCGGCATCAAGGTCGTGGATCTGCTGATTCCCTTCCCCAAGGGCGGCAAGATCGGTCTGTTCGGCGGCGCCGGTGTGGGCAAGACCGTTATCCTCATGGAGATGATCAACAACATCGCCAAGCAGCACGGCGGCAACTCCGTGTTCGCCGGCGTGGGCGAGCGTACCCGTGAGGGCAACGACCTTTACGGCGAGTTGAAGGAAGCCGGCGTTCTGGAACGCGCCGTGCTGGTCTACGGTCAGATGAACGAGCCGCCGGGAGCCCGCGCCCGCGTGGCCCTCACCGCCCTGGCCTGCGCCGAGTACTTCCGCGACGAAGAGCATCAGGACGTGCTGCTGTTCATCGACAACATCTTCCGCTTCACGCAGGCCGGCTCCGAAGTGTCCGCACTGCTGGGCCGTATGCCTTCCGCCGTGGGCTATCAGCCCACGCTGGGCACGGACCTTGGCGGTCTTCAGGAACGTATCACCTCCACGGCGGCCGGTTCCATCACCTCCGTGCAGGCCGTGTACGTTCCCGCTGACGACCTCACCGACCCTGCCCCTGCCACGACCTTCGCACACCTTGACGGTACGCTGGTGCTCAACCGTTCCATTGCCGAACTGGGCATCTATCCGGCCGTGGATCCGCTCGACTCCACCTCGCGCATCCTCGATCCCAACGTTGTCGGACCGGAGCATTACTCCGTGGCGCGCCGCGTGCAGCAGGTGCTTCAGAAGTACAAGGATCTTCAGGACATCATCGCCATCCTCGGTATGGACGAACTTTCCGACGAGGATAAGATGACCGTGGCCCGCGCCCGCCGCATCCAGCGCTTCCTGTCCCAGCCCTTCCATGTGGCCGAGGTGTTCTCCGGCATTCCGGGCGTCTATGTGAAGCTGGAAGATACCATCAAGGGCTTCAAGGGACTGCTTGACGGCGACTACGACTATCTCTCCGAGACGGACGTGTTCAACGTGGGCAGCATTGACATGGCCATTGAGAAGTATAACAAGCGCCAGCAGGCTTAGGGAGACCGCCATGGCAACCCTTCGTCTCGATATCGTCACTCCTGACCGGGTCGTGCTCGGTGCGGACGTGGACTATGTCGGCGCCGCTGGAGTGGACGGGCAGTTCGGCGTTTTGCCTGATCACTCACCGCTGCTTTCGGCTCTGAAGATCGGCGACCTCTACTACCGGCAGGGCGGTGAAGTAAAATGGGCCTTCGTGTCCGGCGGCTTCGCCGAAGTCTCGGAAAACAAGGTGACGGTGCTGGCCGAAGCCGCGGAACTGGCAGCCGACATTGATGTGGACAGAGCGGAACAGGCTAAGGCTCGTGCGGAAAAACGCCTCAAGGCTCCGGAACCTGATACCGATACGGCTCGTGCCGAGCTGGCGCTGACTCGTGCCATAGCCCGCCTCCGCGTGGCTGCACACCGCTAGCAGATACCTCATTCTCAACGCAAAGGGGAGACGTTCCAGGAACGTCTCCCCTTCGTTTTTGGTAAACAGCCAAGGCATAAAAGAAGTTTTTTGGGGGGACAGCGGTAGTTCGTACAAAAAAACGACGTTCTCGCGCAAGGATTCATCGACAGTTATAATGTCAATGAGTTGTTGGCATTTCTATCCTAAAAGGCCTTTTTTAGCAAGAGGTGCTCCAAGAAAAGTCAGCGCTGTTTTTCGGCATAAAAAATAAATTATAAATTCAACGTATTATATCGCTTTTTGGCGCTCATCCCGTGTTCATTGACATTATAACTGTCAATGAATTGTTGGCATTCTCCAGGCTGGATGGGCTTATGGCACACAAAACCCGCGGCGTTCTTGCCGCCGAATCGAACATTACACGGAGTGAGGCTCCGCTGTTCTGCGACTTTGTCGAGGCGCGCTATCTGCCGTTCGTCCGGCAGAACAAACAAAACTGAAAGATAAATCGGGAAAACCGTCATTATGGTATTTTCATCCCCCTTGTTTCTTTCCCTTTTTCTGCCTGTACTCCTCCTGATTTATGCTTTGGCACAAACAGGTTACAGAAATACCGTGCTTCTTCTGGCCAGCCTTCTTTTCTATTCCTGGGGAGAACCGAAGGCCCTTCTCGTCATGATCGGCCTTATTGCTGTCAATTACTATGCGGCGCTTCTCATGGATACGCCGAAAGTAAACGTTGTTTTTTCCCGGCGTGTACTCTTGTGGGCTGCCGTTATCCTTAACCTGTCAGCGTTGTTCTTTTATAAATATCTTGATTTTGCCATTATCAATATCAATAAATTGATACCAATGTTTGGTATGCCGGAAATAGAGCTTTTTCATATTGCCCTTCCTATAGGCATTTCCTTTTACTGTTTTCAGGCCATGTCATATACCATAGACGTGTACCGCGGGGAAGTAGAGGCGCAGCACAGTCTTGCCAGACTCGCGCTTTACATTTCGCTTTTTCCGCAGCTGGTGGCAGGGCCCATAGTGCGCTACAGCACCATATGCAGCGAGCTGGAAGATCGCACCCTGCACTTCGATAATGTTTATGAGGGACTTGTTCGTTTTTCCATTGGTCTCGCCAAGAAGGTTTTCATCGCCGACTCCATGGGCTTTGTGGCGGACAAGATTTTTGTTGCCAACGTGTCCGCCATTCCTCAGCTCTGGGCGTGGATGGGCTGCATCGCCTACACTCTGCAAATTTATTACGACTTTTCGGCTTACTCCGATATGGCCATCGGGCTTGGCCGGATATTCAATTTTCAATTCTTGGAAAACTTCAACTTCCCTTACTCTGCCCGCTCCATCAAGGATTTCTGGAGGCGCTGGCATATCTCTCTGTCATCGTGGCTTCGGGATTATGTGTACATTCCTCTTGGGGGAAACCGCATATCCATCGTGCGCACGCTCGTCAATCAGTTCATAGTTTTCTTCCTCTGCGGCCTCTGGCATGGGGCGGCCTGGAATTTTGTAGTCTGGGGTATCTGGCATGGGCTGGGCCTGGTGTCGGAAAAGTTTACAGGACGGTATCTTGCCAGGCTTCCTGCACTTTTCGCCCATGCCTATGTGATGCTTTTTGTCATGACAGGCTGGGTGTTCTTCCGTTCACCCGACCTTTCCTACGCCACAGCATATCTGAAAATTATGTTTCTGGGAAATGCAGGATATGACATGTTTTCGTTTATTCCGGCATGGAGACACTGCATTACCATAAGCAACGGCTTCTTTATGCTTCTTGGCCTGCTTTTTTCCTGGCCGATACGCATATTCTCTTTTCATACGCTTCAGCATCGGTATGGCGGAGTATTAACTTTGGCCGTCATTTTTTTCGTAACCTACTGTTTTGCTATGACAAGCAAATTCAGCCCCTTTCTTTATTTCAGGTTTTAAAATGAAAAAAGTAAAGTTTTTCTTTATTCTTCTGGTGGCTGGACTCATGATTATTCCATGGTTTAATTTGCCAGATGTCCACCTGGCCGGACATGAAGCAGAAATTTCTAAACCTTCTTTTTCTCTGCGGGCTTATGCTAATGGCAATTTTCAGAAGCAATTTGCCACATGGTGGAATAGATATTTTGGCTCGCGCGGCAGCATGTTAACTGTGAAAAACGATGTTTATGACATGCTGAATTTTGGTCAGTTTCATTCAGGGTATGGAGGTAATATCCTTCAAGGAAGATATGGAGTAATCTATGAATCTCAGTATATTTTAAATAAGTTTTCTCCTTATAATGCAGATGATGTTCTAAAAAATGCAACAGAAACTGTCATGTTGTTGGCTAAGCTACGCGATAGACTTGAGGCCATGGGGAAATTTTTTCTCTTCGTCATGGCTCCAAGCAAGGCAGATGCCCGGTGCGACGCGTTGCCCTGGCTTTGGCAGTTCCGAGCGAGGCATAGCCAGGTACCGCCCAGCATGTACTCTTTATGGGAAAAGGAACTTGCCAGAAAGAATATCATTTATGTCAATGCACTTGACCTCCTGAAGAAAAAAAATATTCTGAAAGATTCTTTTCCAGATACCGGAACTCACTGGTCCATGCTAGCTGCTGGCCTAACTTTGGAAGAAGGAGTAAAAAGATTAAACTATGCAGGAGCAAATTTTCAGCCGATTATTATCAAAGGAGAGAAAATTTTGAATAAAGATTATGCTGAAGAGCGTGATATAGCCGATCTATTGAATATTAAACCAAAATATCATAAAGGGATGTCAACATGGAAATATGCTGTATATCAGTCTATCTCAGCTGAATTATCAATAAATACTTTTTGCTTTGGGGATTCTTTTTCACAACAAATCAAAAAAAATATAGTTCAATTAGGATTTTCGACTTTAGATACTGCTGCAATCATTATGAATCGTATACCGACAAAAGAAGAATGGTTTCAAAAACTGAATAAAACAGATTTGTTGATTCTGACCTATACATATACAAAATTAAATTCCTATCGAATAAAACGCGAAGTAGAAACGTTATTGAATTATACTGATGATTTTATTCTTAGAAATTGGCATCCTTACGAAAAATCTGGAAAGGGACAATGGAGCAAGTATCACTCCAGTATGGAATTTTTTCATAATGCAAAAAACGATTGTACCTTTTCTTTTATGATTAAAAATAAATTTCGTGCAAAAGAATTATGTCTTTTTATAAATAAAAACAAAATATCTCAAATATCGTTAAATACATTGTCATGTCCTCAAAAAATAATTGTAACCATTCCTCAGCACCTGCTCCGTGTCGGCCTGAACCGTCTGGAATTTTTTTCAAACGGAGCGGTAAGTCCCAAATCCATCTCCCCAGACAGTGCTGATTCAAGAGTTCTCGGTGTTTTTTGTTCTGATTTCAAAATAGACAGGTAAAGAGACTCCTGCAGGGAGACAAAGTCGGCTTAACCGTGTCATCCCGGTTGACTCTCCCTTTCCCGCCAAGAGTGGCAAACGGGCGGAGCATAGGTCATGCCCCATCCGTATCCGTCAGAAGGTGCCGAACATTTAACCGGTCACTTCTCAAATGTCTCTAGGATAAGGGGCTCGTTGGTGAACACGCAGATGTCCGCCTTTGGCACACACAGACAAAAACGTACGAACAGACCGGCCTCGCATGGAAATCCGGACGGGAGAAGTTGAAAGGCGGCGAAAGCAGAAACGTGATTTTTCGACGCGGAGGAAGGGGAAGAAATTTGACGGTCGCAGTTCGTGCAAAAAAATAGCTGCCGCAGCACAAGGATTCATTGACAGTTATAATGTCAATGAGTTGTTGGCATTTCTATCCTAAAAGGCCTTTTTTAGCAAGAGGTGCTCCAAGAAAAGTCAGCGCTGTTTTTTGGCATAAAAAATATATTATAAATTCGAAGTGTTATATCGATTTTTGGCGCTCATTCCGTGTTCATTGACATTATAACTGTCAATGAGTTGGGTATTCTCTAGGCGGGATGGGCTCATGGCATACAAAACCCGCGGTGATCTTGCCGCCGCATCGAACATTACACGGAGTGAGGCTCCGCTGCTCTGCGACTTTGTCGAGGAGCGCTATCTGCCGTTCGTCCGGCAGAACAAGCGGAGCTGGAAGGTGGATCAGGGCAACCTGGAACGGCATGTGCTGCCGTATCTTGGCTCGTACCGGCTGCCCGACATCACCGCGGGCACGCTTCTGGCATGGATCGATGCACTTGAACAGAGCGGGCTTTCGTACAGCACCTGTTTCCGTCAGTTCTGGCTGGCCAAGTATGTGCTGAACTGCGCCGTACACTGGGGTGTGCTGGCCAGTGACGCGGCTTTCAAGTCTGCCGGCATGCCCGCCAGACCGGGCCGCAGCCCTGTGCTGCTGGAACTTCCTGAGCTCGTCAGGCTCTTCGATATCCTCAAGAAGTATCCGTACTGGGCTTCAGCCAACGCCATCCGTCTGATGCTGCTCACGGGAGCCGGCAAGTCCGAGGTGCTCGGCGCCCGCTGGGAAGACGTGGACCTTGCCCGCGGCGTCCTGGCCGTGCCCGCAAACTTTACCGGACGGCGGCGGCTGATCCCGCTGAACAACGAAGCGCAGAAGTTTCTTGAGAAGCTGCCGCGGTACAAGGGCGTGCCGTGGCTGTTCACGACAAGCAGCGGGACGCGCCTCACCTACATCACCCGCGACTGGTACCAGATACGCGACGAGTTCGGGCATCCTGAACTTCGCCTCCAGGATCTGCGTCATACCTTCGCAAACGTCCTGGTGAGCATGGGCGTCAGTCAGAGCGAACTGCGTACGCTCCTCGGCCACTACAAACCGGGGGCACTGGAGCTGGCGCGCGAGGTTCAGCGCGGAGAATGTTTTCATAAGCGGTTCAAGGAAAACAGAGCATGAAAGTCATCATTCAAGCCGGCGGGCTGGGCTCCCGCATGAACGAACTGACACGGAACAAGCCCAAGGGTCTGATTCCCATACAGTATCGTCCCATTCTCTTTCATCTGTTTCAGAAATGGCCGGGCGAGGAGTTCATCATCATCGCCGATTACAAGTTCGACGTGATCGACCGCTATCTTTCCACCTTTGCCAGAAACGTGAACTATGTGCTGATCAAGGCGGAACGCAAGGGCAATGCCGCGGCGCTGAAGCAAGCCGCCGCGCTCATCCCCGAACAGGAGCCGTTCATCGTCATCTGGTCTGACCTGATTCTGGCGGACAGCTTCGAGATTCCCGCTGTGAAACCCGGCTGCACGGTGGGCGTGGCCTCGTTCCCCTGCTCCTGGAGCCTGAAGGACGGCAGACTTGTCCGCGAACAGCATGAGGGCAAGGGCGTGGCCGGACTGTACGTCTTTTCCGACAGGCGCTTTCTGCAGGAGGTGCCGGAGGAAGGTTCCTTTACCAGGTGGCTTGCCCAGGCGGGCATTCCTCTGCACGAACTGCCCATCGAGGCCAGCGATGTGGGTACGCATGCCGCCTATGACAGGCTGAACATCAGCGAGAACCGCTGCCGCCCCTACAACCGGATAGAGATACAGGGCGACAGGGTCGTCAAAACCGGCCTCACGGACGAGGCGCGGAAGCTCATCGACAGGGAAATCCGCTGGTACGGCAAGGTTTCCTCCTACGGCTTCACCGCCGTTCCCAGACTGTATTCCGAGAAGCCGCTAGTTCTGGAGCGGATACTGGGCGACAACATCTTTCATTCATCCCTTTCAGACAGCGAGAAGAAAGCGGCCATCGACCGCCTGACCGCCGCGCTGGACACACTGCACCGCTATGACTCCATTCCCGCCGACGCCTGGGACATCTACAGAGAATACTTCGCCAAAACGCTTGAGCGGCTGCGGAGCATACAGGATGTTCTGCCCTTCGCCTCCGAGGAAACTATCGTCATCAACGGCACGCCCTGCCTCAACGTACTCAGGAAGCCGCATATCCTGCGCAAGGCCGTCATGAACCATCTGCTGACGGAAAAATTCGTGCCCATCCACGGCGACTGTACCCTCACGAACACGCTTATCGATGACAAGGGCGAGATCTTCTTCATCGACGCGCGCGGCTACTTCGGCAAGTCCGAGGTGCTCGGCGATGAATACTACGACTGGGTGAAGCTCTACTACTCCATCAACGCCAACTTCGACCAGTTCAATATCAAGAATTTCTCCCTCGCCATCGATCATGACCATGTGTTCTACGAGATCCACAGCGGCGGCTGGGAACATCTGACCGACTATTTCCTTTCCAGAATACCGAACGCCGATGTTTCAAGGATCAAGCTCATCCATGCCATAGTCTGGCTTTCTCTGGCTTCCCACTGCTGGGAGGACTACGACTCCATGTGTCTGGCCTTCTACAACGGTACGGCGCTCTTCCACGAATGGCGCGAGGAGTTCGGCAATGTCCGGAACTGAACTGCGGCTCTCTCCCCTCGCCCACACCTGGCTCTTCGATTTCGACGGCACGCTGGTCGTGCACAACGGCTACAAGAGCGGCCGCGACGAATGGCTGCCAGGGGCGCTGGAATTTCTCAAGTCACTTCCCGAAGGCGACACCGTGATCATCCTCACGGCGCGGGAACGGGCCGCCCGTGAAAAGACCGAAGCCTTTCTGCGCAGCTATGGCGTGCGCTACGACCATCTTTTTTTCGAGATCCCCGTGGGGGAACGGATACTGCTCAACGACTGCAAGCCCTCCGGCCTGCCCTGCGCCTACGCCGTCCGCCCCGTAAGAAATCAGGGACTCGCCCATCTTTCCCTCGTCATCGATGAGAATCTTTAGGAGAACGTCATGCAGATACTGAAGCCCATAGTGCATGAAACCATCTGGGGAGGCTCATTGCTGACCCCGTACTCGGGCAGCGGCTGCACCAGCATAGGGCACCTGTATTCCGCCATCGACACGGCGGAATTCAACAACGTCATTGCCGGCGGCAGCTATGCGGGCCGGACGCTCCATGAGTGGTTTGCCGGGAACAAGGCGCGCTTCGGCCTTGAACGCTATACGGAGCTGCCCATACTCATGGCCCTTGTGGAAGCCCGCCAGAACCTCTCCATCCAGGTACACCCGAACGACGCCATGGCCCGCAGCCTGGAAGGCCTGCCCTTTGGCAAGAACGAATCCTTCTACACGCTCAAGGCCCCGGCCTGCGGCAGGATGTACAACGGCTGCAAGGCGTCTTCCGTGGAAGAGATGCGGGAAAGGATCGCCGCGGGCCGCATCGCCGAGACTCTGGACATGATGCCCTGCGCGGCGGGCGACTATGTGTACGTCACCGGCGGCACGCTTCATGCCGCGACAGCGGGCAGCCTGCACTTCGAGATCGAGGAAAACTGCGAAAAGACCTACCGCTTCTACGATTTCGACCGTGTGGACAAAAACGGTCAGAAGCGCCCCCTACAGCTGGAAAAGGCGCTGGCCTGCCTTGAGGTCTCGCAGAAGTCCGTCTCCCGCAGGTACGATGGCGGTCCCATTGAAGAGCGCATGTACGCAACGCAGCTCATCCAGCATCAGAGCCGCTTTGTCAACGAACGTGACATGTTTGCCTTTGCCGTGCTGCTGCGCGGGGAGAAATCCGTCCTCGGCATTTCCGTCCTGCCCGGCACGGCCGTGCTGCTGGAACCTGGTGAGGCGCTCGATGTCTCCGGCTGCGATGTCATGATCGCCTGGCCCAAACGCTGAACGGCAGAAAAAGCGGGAATCCGTCATGTCCTTTTTGCTTTCTCCTTCGCTGATGTGCGCCGACCTCGGAAGGCTGAGGGAAGAAATTTTGTCCCTCGAAGCCGCGGGGGCGGACAGCTACCACATCGACATCATGGACGGGGAATTCGTGCCCAACTTCGCCCTTTCCTGGGCGGATGCCGCCGCCGTGCGCAAACTGACGAAACGCCCTCTCGAAGTCCACCTTATGGTGAAAAATCCCCTGCTGCACCTTCCGTACGCCTTTGCCTGCGGCGTGGACATTATCTTCATTCACTTAGAATCCGGCAGCTTTGCCGAGTGTGTGCGGCGCATCAGGGCGGAAGGCCGGGAAGCGGGCATGGTGCTGAACCCGGAAACGCCTCTGGAAGAAGCGGAAGACTTCCTGGACGAGGTGGACAGGGTCATGCTCATGCGGGTGAAGCCCGGCTTTGCCGGACAGTCCGCCGTGCCGGGGATAGAAGAGAGAATCGCCGCCTTTGCCGCCAGACGGGGACAGGGCGTCCTCTG
Source organism: uncultured Mailhella sp. (assembly GCF_947631555.1). Lineage (GTDB taxonomy): Bacteria > Desulfobacterota > Desulfovibrionia > Desulfovibrionales > Desulfovibrionaceae > Mailhella. The sequence goes on from NZ_CANRLT010000016.1 coordinate 32,699, forward strand.
TCTGGACGGCAACGTCGGGCCGGACGTGGTGAAGAAATGGAAGGCGCAGGGCGTTGGCTCCTTTGTGCTGGGCACCTCCGCCCTTTTCGGCAAGCAAAAACTCTACGCTGAACTTATGGCAGACCTGCGGCAGTAGAAGGAGAAAATAATGCACTACAATTACCAAGATGGACATTATCCGGCTAAAGCTCCTCATTATCAAACTTTGGCCAAAATCCGCGAAGAAATAAAAAAACTGTGCTATAAAGATTGTTATAATCTTATTTTACATAAGCATCTAGGCGATAATTTTTATCTTATTTTGGCAAGAAAAAAATTTGAAGAAATTTATGGAGCTAAACTTCATTTTATTATTCGGCCTCAGCATGAGTTTCTCATGAAATTTTTTAATATTGTCGATTATGACATTTATGATCTTGATTCATTTGTCAATAAAAATAATGACTTGAAAGAATGTTTTTTGGGAACTCCCGATGTGCAGCATCAAAATCCAGACTGGCTGCACAATGAAGTATTTCTTTCAATTTTTCCAGGTATACCAGTTATAGGAGAGCCATTCGTCTGCGTTAATGTATTTCACTGGTTTATTATGTATGCTAATTACTGGTGTTATATTTGGCCATGTTCCTTGGGTTTGGACACAGATTACCTTTTTTCCGTACCGAACCCCCCTAGAGGTCTTTCCATACAAGTAAAGAAAAAACTTGCCTCCATCGCCCCTCTTAACAAAATCGTGCTTTTCGCCCCGGAAGCGGCCACGACTATTGAAATTCCCGTGCAGTTCTGGAACATCATTGCGGAGCATGTCCACGCGCAGGGCTATACCGTCCTTGTCAATTCCCAGAAGTACCGTCTGGCGCACGGTATTTCCGCCTTTGACCTCGGACTGTCCCTGGAAGACGTGGTGGCGCTGGGGCTTTCCTGCGCCGGCGTGTTCGGTCTCCGTTCCGGCCTTTGCGATGTGCTTGTGGGCGCAGGTGATCGGCTTTTTGTAGTATATCCCTCCGAGCTGCGCAGGGAAATGGGCAGCCTGAACGTCCCCTTCGCCTTTCCCACGGGCGTCCATGAGATCCTTCTCCACAACTGGCAGATCACTGGCAACATCGTGTGGGAAGGGAAGGACTTGACCCCAGCACTGCAAAAACAGGTGAAGGCGTGGCATCGATGGTATCTCAAGGAGAAGTGGCAGGCTTTCTTTTCTGTTAACAAGTCCAGCAAGCAACATCATCGTTTCTGGAAACGCATATGGGAACAGTGTGGCGGTCAGGCAAAACATTTTCCTGTTGCCAATAAAAATATTCTCTTTCGCCCAGAACCGGAAAAAATAACGTTTGGCCCATTTCCCATCTATGAGCGAAGCTATGTTTCCGACCGCGTCAAGACCTCCGTTCTGGGTGGGCTTTTGCACAAGGTGCGGCATAACGACCGTTCCTGCCGTCTGCACCTTTTCGGTCTCTGCGTCTATTCGCGGCGCTTTACACTCTTCAGGACGACCCGGGTGCTCGGCGTCACCATCCAGAAAAAGCCGTGGCGGGACAGGCTGATTGAAGAATTTACCCGTCAGCTCGAGCCGGCGCGGCACAAGGTCTATCTTTTACCCTATCACATCGGCGAAACCTATGTCTTTCTCGCCCATGCGGAAAGCTGGCTCAAGGGAGACCATGGAGACATACAGGTGGCGGTGTGGCAGAAAAATCAGCTGCCCCTGTACCGGATGTTTCTTCCAGCGGATATTCCCCTGGTCAGCATCTCGATGGGATACGGGCAGCAGTGCGCTCTCTTTGGCAGCGAGCCGGTGACGGCGGGCGAGTTCACCGTCTTTTCCGCCGATGCGCATATTGACAGGACGCTTCTGGCCGGGCTGCGCAACACGGGTTCCGGCGACTTCTACGCGCATATCAAGGCCGTGCTTCAGGCCGGAGACCAGCTGCCCCGTCCGCCTCGCATTGCGCCGGCCATAAAAAGCATGGTGGACGACGTACTCGACGGATTCGGCATGAAGCCGCGCTTTGCCGTGCTCCTGCCGGAGGCAAACTGTTCGATGCCGCTTGCCGAAGAATTCTGGCAGAAGCTGGCTCACGGCCTTCAGCGGAAGGGCTATGGCGTCATCGTCAACGGCAGCCTCGCGCTGGACGGCGCAAAGACCTGCAAACTGCCCATAGACGCTTTCTACGAGCTGGCGTCCCGTTCCGCAGGCATGGTGTCCCTGGCTTCCGGCATGGCCGTGCTTCTTTCCGCCACACGGGTGAAGATGGACGTCCTCTATACCGCTTTCAAGAAAAAATTTCCTGGCTATACGTCGTCCGTGGCACTTGCCTGCTATTCCCTGCGGCATATCGAAGGCGTCTTACCGGAAACCGTCAGGGAATGGGACACGGACGAATTCTCTCTCGACAGCATACAGGAAAACATCCTGGCCCGGTACTGAAACGCCTGTGAACACCGTTTGCCGCTTTAGAAAACCTATAAAACACCGAGACGAACATGGGTCTTGACGATATGCCCAGAATGGACGAGCTGGAAAAGCTGGCCGCGTTTATCGGCTGCGACAAGCCGTATATCTACGGCGATAGTGTTGCCAGCAGGATGATAGGCAAATATTTGGAACAGGCGTCCGTTAAAGTGAACGGCTTTATTGTGCCTCAGGCAGATGAAGGACAAAAGGAGGATGGCAGCATTCCTGTTCTTTCCATTCAGGAGGCCGAAAGGCACAGGCAGAAAGAACGGGTGAAGGTCATCCTTGCCGCCGGAACTATGACCGGCGAGGCATTTTCCGTCCTGCGCAAGGTGGGGATAGAGGACATCTTTGTCGTCAGCGAATGGAACACGCAGGCGATTATCAAAAAGATGTCTCCGAAAACGGCTGAAAAATTCGATCTGGAAGTAAATCTGGCTGACCATTGCAATTTAAACTGCCAATGCTGTGACCATTTTGCTCCTCTTGCCGAAAAGAACTTTATTGACTATGACAGCTATGCCAAAGATATAGATAAATTATCGCAACTTCAAAAGAATATAAACAGTATAACATTACTTGGAGGAGAGCCACTATTAAATAATAAGTGTATAGATTATTTTAAAATTACAAGAAAGTATTTTCCAGATACCAATATTATTCTGTTCACAAATGGCCTGCTGTTGCCAAAATGGTCAAGCTACAGCGATGACAAAAATATATGGCTGGCGATTAAAAAGTATGATGTGCAGATTAATTTGACACGTTATCCCATACCTCAAAAACTTGATATGATTACAGAGCAAGCAAAAAAACACGATATTCCCATAGTTTTTGAACAACCTTCAACAAAAGGTGCAAAACTTTGGATATTATTGGAATATGGAAACCTGAAAGCTCATAAAAAAACATCCACAAAACATCCGTTTGACGTAAGCGGATCCGTGGAAAAATACAGATTTATACACTGTTATCATTTCAATAAGTGTTTAACCTTGAGAAATGGGAAGATATATACCTGCCCTATTATTCCAAACTCTCAGTGGTATAACAAAAAATTTAACCAACATCTTGAAGTAACTGAAAATTGCTCTATTGACCTGCATAGGGCGCAGTCGTTTGAGGAAATCACTGAATTCCTGACACACAGACCTTCGTTCTGCGATTATTGTGCTGTGCATAAAAGATATGCCATGCCGTGGAAACAATCGCGGGGGGGGGCAGATGAGTGGACATTGCTTCTGACGGAGGAAAAAAACATGGCTGTCACGATTACCGACATGAAACGCTGTACAGGATGCGCGGCCTGCGCCAACGCCTGTCCTCGCGCCGCCATCACCATGCGGGAAAACGAGGAAGGCTTCTATAAACCTGTTATCGATGAAAAACTATGCGTGCAGTGTCGGATCTGTGAGAAAACCTGCCCGCAGAACCATGCGCATGATCAAAACAACCCTGTCCCGCCGTGTTTTGCCTTTATGGCGGAAGACTCCATCCGGCTGAAAAGCTCTTCCGGCGGCGCCTTCGGCATCCTCGCACGGGAATTTCTGCGCCGCGGCGGTGTGGTTGTGGGCGCGGCCTTTGCTGAACACTGGCAGGTTCGCCACATTATCGCAGAAACGGAAGCTGAACTGGAAAAACTGCGCAGCTCCAAATATGTCCAGAGCTTTATTTCTGAAACGCTCCTGAAAAACGTCAGGGCTCTTCTTGAAAAAGGCGTTCCTGTCCTCTTTTCCGGTGTTCCCTGCCAGGTCGCCGGGCTGCTCAATTATTTAACCAGGGACTACGACAACCTCTGCACCGTGGATCTGCTCTGTGCCTATGCTCCCAGCCCGAAGGCCTGGCGGCAGTACCTTGAGGAGAACTACGCCGATATTCCGCTGGCAGCCATAAATATGCGAGACAAAACTGTCTATGGATGGGCGTGCTCGCATATCACATTCACTGAAACTTGCGGTTCTATCGTTTCCGACAAGAAATATATGACGCCATTTTTAGAGAGGACACTTAAAGGCTCGCAATGCGCACATTGTGCCTATAAAAGATTGCCGCGCCCCGGGGATTTTACCATAGGCGACTTTTGGCGCATCCAGCAGTTTGCGCCGGACTGCGATGACAGAAAGGGCACAAGCGGGATACTGCTGAACAACAAAAAAGCTGAACTGTTGTTTGAGAGCCTGACTGACGGCATAAAACTGAAAAAAGCCATGCCCCTCCATGCGCTTGCCTGGCAGCTTGGCCAGGAACCTCAGCGCCTGCCGGCATGCCTGGATTTTTTCAAGCACATCAATGACAAACCCTTCAACGTCAACAGCAGAGAGGCGCAGAAAAATACCAGAGTCGGAATCACAAACTGGTGGTATGTCAATAATAGAGGCGCAATCCTCACAAATTATGCGCTTAATGAAATGGTCAATTCCCTTGGCTATAACGCTTTAACCATAAATTATATATCTCCGCACGATAGAGATAAATTTTTCCATAAAGGATATGCTAAGAAATTTGCAGATACCTATATAAAAAGAACGCGCTGGCTGGAGAATCGTGCTGATTTGAAATTGTTAAACAACGATATTAAGACTTTTATTGTCGGTTCTGATCAAATTTTTAACTATGTTCTATGCAAGCTTGATGGAAAACGATTCTATGGCTGGTGGGTGGATGCCAAAAACAATAAACTGATATCGTATGCGGCAAGTTTTTGCAATGATTATTTCCATGCCACTGAAGCGCAGAAAAATCTTGTCAGGCATTTTCTCAAGCGCTTCGACTATCACTCCATCAGAGAGGTTGAAGGCGTCGAACTTATGAAGAACACCTTCGGTCTCGATGCGAAGTTTATTCTTGACCCGGTCTTCTGTATTGATAAAAACAAGTATCTGAACATAGCAGAAAAGGCTACCGATAAACCTGATGAAGATTTCATCGCCTATTATATAACACTGCCAGACAGAATTAAATCTCAGGATCTACAGAAATTGCTTGATTGGACCTTGGAAAAGACAGGGTGTACGAGGGCCATTGATCTGTTTTCTTGGGATATTTCCATGGAAAACTGGCTGTGGTATTTTATCCACGCAAAATTTATTATTGGAAATTCTTTTCATGGAGCGTGTCTGTCGCTTATCTTCAACAAACCTTATTTAGTATATGCTATGGATGGCAAACATGATTCACGCTTTTCCACAATTGCCCGCCTTGGCGGACAAAAAGAGCGTATTTTTTATCACCTTGGGGACATCTATCAAGCCGAATGGCTTTTTGATGAGGTTGATTTTTCGTATTTTAACTCAACGATTCAGAAGCGCATCGATGAAGCGTACGCCTGGCTGAAAAATGCTCTGGATTCCCCAAAGCAGAATACACTGACCGAGGAAGAAGATATCTATGACGCGCTTATCAACGACTATGATGAAAAGATAGCTAGCATATATGGCTACATAAATACCAAGGTATCCGCTGTAGAGGGGAATCTGAAAAAATCAACTGATGAGCAAAAGTCCAGGATGGACGAGGCCCTGCTGGCATGGGCCGGCGGGCTGCAAAGCCATATGGAAGAAGTTCTGAAGAAGAAGAATATCACCGAGCTGCAAGTCCAGACGCGGGAAGAACTGAAGGCAAACCTTGAGGGCGCACAGCGGCAAACGGAAGAAACTCTGGAGAAAAACTTCTCGCTTGTGCAGGCTCACATGGAGGAAATGCGCCGAGATATGTACCTCCTGAGCCACAAGAACAGCATTCTCTTCAACTATTGGCGCTACAGGATAGGCAAAAACTTTATCTTCAAACGAAGATACACCGAAAAATCGCGCAGCTGCAAGGAAAAGCTCCAGAGAATACGTGAGCTGCAGCGCGGCGATAGCGGTAAATGACGGAGACGAGTTTTCCGTTTGCCGGAGCAGCGCATGAACGAACCTTTTTTTCGGGGCGTATCGGTAACATTCTGCTTTCTTCCCTCCGGGAGATCACGCGAAGCGGAAAGACAGTTCAGGGAATCCGCCCCCGATACGCAATCTGATTATCTCTGAGAGATAGACAAGCATAGTAGTCCAACAAAAGGAGTTATTGGATGAATCACCTTCAGTCCTGTAAGGTTGCACCGCTTTCCGGGCAAAAGAAGTTCTATTCCGTTGATCTGCTGCGTTTTCTCATGGCCATCATGATTACGTATTTTCATGTAGCTACTGCACTTAAGGTGTATTTTCCAACGTTAGAATTGTCGAAATATACACTTCTGGCAGGAAAAAATGTAGTCATCGCTTTTTTATCATGAGCGGCTTTTTTCTCTTCTGGAGAGA